>CAYWGY010000156.1:0-6752 GCA_964458055.1 uncultured Acidimicrobiaceae bacterium
GGTGATGGGCCCCCTCCTCGACAAGTGCGAGGAACACGACCTCACGGTGCTATTCCATTCCGGTGACGCGCCGCGGGACCTTCCCTCCTTGCAGGCTCAGGCTGCCAAGCGGTATCCCCGGGTGCGATTCCAGTTGGCCCACATGGGCATGCACCTCTTCCTGTGGGAGGCGATCATCGCAGCTCAGGAGAACGAGAACATCTGGTGCGACATGTCCCAGGCGTTCACCTACGACATTGCCATCTTCCTGGCCGAGGCCGGGACGGAAAAGCTCCTCTACGGGACCGACGCACCTTACCAGTCGCCTCGGGTGGAGTCACAGAAGATCCTGGACGCCACCTCCGATCCGGAGGTGCGCCACGCCGTGTTCTATGAGAACGCCCTGGAGGTCTGGCAGATCGGGAGCCGCTGACCCACCCCGCCGGGTGAGACCTCGAGAGCCTTCGCCCCATGCGAGTTCGAAGTCGCCAAAAGTTGTGTTGGGTTCGAACCTGGTTTCGTCGAGGGGATCTGCTCCCTTCCCTGGCGCCGGTACGATGAAGGCGCCGGGGAAGGGATGCAGTGTTGGCCGACCGACACCGGACAGCGACGATAGCCGCCTCCAAACGGGATCCGTTGGGGACTTTAGGACCCGTTTGCCGACCGGTGGGACGGACCTCTCCGGGTCACTCGCTCCTTGTCACCTTGTCGCCCGTGCTCACCAGGAAAGCAAGGGCGTGTCCGAAGATGATGTGACCGTAAAAGCTGGTGCCCAGTCCGAACTGGAACACATCGCCACCGGCAATGAGCGGCATGATGAGGTTGGCGCCCACAATCCACCAGATGATGCCGTAGATCAGACCGCCGATCACGATGTTCATCAGAGCACTGCCGAGTTTCACATAGGGCGCGAAAGAGGCCGTGTAGAGAGCGCCGATGACCGCGCTGAATACGATGTGCATGATGAATCCCCAGAAATCGTCGGCGTCGATCATGCCTCCAACCATCTCCTGCATGCCGCCTCCGGCATAAGCCAGGAACAGGTAGCCGGCCATCACGCCGGGAATGACGCCTTTCATCAGTTTGCTGCCGTTCATGAACTGCCTTCCGTAGTGGATAGTTGCGTGCGTACATCATACTATCAGGATTACAAAACGGGGAGTCGGTGATCACCGTTGCCGGAAACCCGGGAGGCGACTCTCGGGTGGACGGCCTTCACCGCTAGGTCTGGTGGAGGAGTATGAGGTTCCCGCAGGTGTCATCCCCACGCTCAAAGAACCGCCGGGTACTGTCTTGCCCCTCGCCGGTGGCCTTCTCCACCCGGGTCCAGGGTGACTCCCGCGACAAGGAACCCCTCGCTGGGAAGTCGTCCCCGGTGGGTGGACGTCGCATCGCCTCTGTCGTCATCGCAACGCTCTTCGGTGGATCCTCCGCTAAGTTTGTGTCGCCGACAGCGCGGCTAGTGTCTTGGCGGGATGAATAGACGGCGCTTCGTCGGGGCTATCGACCAGGGAACCACCAGCACCCGCTTCATGATCTTCGATCGGTCCGGCGGGGTGGTTGCCTCGGCTCAGCAGGAATTCCGCCAGATCCTCCCCCGGCCCGGGTGGGTTGAGCATGATCCCTCCGAGATCATGGACACCGTGGAAGCAGTGGTGAGCGATGCGCTCGGTTCGGCCGGCATGAGTGTCGGTGACCTGGCGGCGGTGGGGATCGCCAACCAGCGGGAAACCACAATCGTGTGGGACCGCACCACCGGCAGGCCGGTGGCCAACGCCATCGTCTGGCAGGACACCAGGACCGACAGGATCTGTGAGAGATTGGCGACAGAGGGCGGCATCGACCGCTTCCGGGACCGGACCGGCCTTCCCCTGGCCACCTACTTCAGCGGACCGAAGGCGGCCTGGTTGCTGGAGAACGGCGACGGCGTGGCGGAGGAGGCCGCCCGGGGTCACGCCGTCATGGGCACCGTCGACTCCTGGCTGATCTGGAATCTCACCGGCGGCGTCGACGGAGGAAGGCACATAACCGATGTCACCAACGCCTCGCGGACGCTGCTCATGGATCTCGACACCCTCGACTGGAGCGACGACCTGCTGGCAGCGATGGGGATACCCCGTTCGATGATGGCGGATATCCTCCCATCCGTCGGTCGGGTTGGGACCGGAACCGGAGTTCTGGAAGGGGTCCCGATCTCGGCGATCCTGGGAGACCAGCAGGCTGCGCTGTTCGGCCAGACGTGTTTCGAACCCGGAGAAGCCAAGAACACCTACGGGACCGGGTGTTTCATGCTCATGAACACCGGGACACGCAAGGTTGCCTCAACCCATGGCCTGCTCACCACTGTCGGTTACCAGATAGGAGGCTCCGACCCGGTGTATGCGTTGGAGGGGTCCGTGGCTGTCACCGGTTCTCTGGTGCAGTGGCTTCGCGACAATCTGGGTCTGATCTCGGCGGCGCCCGAGGTCGAGGCGCTGGCAGCCTCGGTGCCGGACAACGGCGACGTCTACCTCGTGCCCGCCTTTTCCGGACTGTTCGCCCCGCACTGGCGCACCGATGCCCGGGGAGTCATCACCGGTCTCACCCGCTTCGCCAACAGCGGACACATCGCCCGGGCCGCACTGGAGGCAACCGCCTACCAGACCCGGGAGGTACTGGAAGCCATGCGGGCCGATTCCGGAGTGGCGCTGACCGAACTGCGAGTGGATGGAGGGATGGTCGACAACAACCTGTTGATGCAGTTCCAGTCGGACATTCTCGATGTGGATGTGGTTTGCCCCCGCGTGAGCGAGACCACCGCATTGGGCGCCGGGTATGGCGCCGGCCTCGCCGAAGGGTTCTGGCCCCACCTCGATGATCTCCGCCGGAACTGGCAGGAAGCCCGCCGCTGGTCTCCCCGGATGGCGGAAGAGACCAGACAGACCCAATACTCCCGGTGGCAGAAGGCCGTTACCCGGTCACTGGGCTGGGTGGGAGAAGGCTCGGCGTAGCCGACCCCCAAGACGCGTCACACCCCAACCTAGGATGCGTGGAAGACCGCGCACCGTTCGTGATCGACCCTCTTGTCCGGACTCAACGCCAACTCGAGACGACGACCATTAGGCATCGACCCCACTGCTCTCCATGGATGTCATGAGAGTGGCTCCAGGGGATCGGAGCGGTTTATGCAACGGTACGTGGTCCGGTCAGCCCGGTCGTCCACTCCGCCCCCCGGCGCTGCCCACCGGACGGCATTGGTGATGACCTGCAGCACCTCGGATTGGTGGTAGACGGGATACTCCTGGTCGCCGGGGCGGAAGTAGAAGATCCTGCCCCTTCCCCGCCGGTAACAGCACCCGCTCCGGAACACCTCACCGCCGGCGACCAACTCACGAACACCAGCGAGTCGGGTTCTGGTATGTCGAAGGGCTCACCGTAGGCCTCGGTGTGCGGACTCAGGATGACCTTGCCCGGGCGGCAAGGAGTTTGCGGTTGAGCTTTCCCGTGGAGGTCTTGGGAAGGCGGTCGACGTATTCGACTATGCGGGGGTACTTGTAGGCGGCCAGTTGCGTCTTGACCTGGCCCTGCAGTTCGGCGGTCAACTCGTCTCCTCCCGTGCGGCCGTCGGCCAGCACCACCATCGCCTTGACCACGTGACCGCGGATTCGATCCGGCGCGGGGATGACGGCCACCTCGGCTACCGCGGGGTGGCGCACCAGCGACTCCTCCACCTCGGCGGGACCGATCCGGTAGCCGGCGCTGGCGATCATGTCGTCGTCGCGTCCCAGGAATCGGATGTACCCGTCGGAGTCGATGGTGGCCTGGTCACCGGTCATGATCCAGCCATCCTTGCGCATGCCGGCGGTTGCCTTCGGGTTGCCCCAGTATTCGAGCATCTGGGTGGGGTCGCCCGGACGCACTGCGATCTCGCCGATCTCACCGGCCGAAATCTCCTGGCCGTCCTCGTCCAGCAGGGCGACTTCCCGTCCGGGATAGGGCAGACCCATCCACCCGGGGTTGCCCGGCCAGAGCGCCTGGCACCCGCCCACCAGGTGGTTCACCTCGGTGAGACCGTAGAACTCATTGATCACCGCTCCCAGATCACGCTCACTCCAGCGGTGCAGTTCGTCGGCCACCGACTCTCCGCCGCTGGCTATCACTCTCAGGTCGAGATCAAACCGCGGACCGGGATCGGAGACCTGGGCCATCACCTTCAGCGCCGTGGGACCGAACACCAGCGCGGGAAGCAGTATGTCCAGAAGACCCCCCACCCAGGCCCAGTCGGAGGGGGTGTAGAACACCGTGGATTCATCGAAGTCCACGTCGAAGAAGAGCTTGAAGGTGAGAAGATACCCCTCGAGGATGCGGTGAGCATGCAGGGCGCCCTTGGGATGGCCGGTGCTGCCGGAGGTGTAAAGCAGGAGCGCCGGGTCCTCCGACAAGGTGTCGACAGGGTCGAAGTCGGAAGGGAAGGACTCGGCTTCGGACAGGGCCCGCTCGCCCGCTCCGGGCTCTCCGGCAATCACGACGGAATGGAGAGCCGGAAGATCGCCACGGACCGAGCGGATGGGGCCGGCGTGTGCCTCGGCGACCACGATCACACCGGTGGCGGAGTCCGAAAGGATGTGACGGTAGGAGTCGGGCCCGTAGAGAATGGACATGGGCAGCGCAACGGCGCCCACCGAGTAGACCGCCAGATGCAGAGCTGCCAGTTCGGCGCCCTGGGGCATCACCAGCGAGACCCGATCTCCGGGTTGGACTCCGAGAGAGGCCAGGAAGTTGGCATAGCGCTTGGCCAGTCTGATCAGCCGCCAGTAAGACCAGGTGTCTCGGCGCCCGTCGGAGTGTTCCACGTAGATGGCGACCCGACCCCGGTCCTGGCTCCATCGGTCGAATATCTCAGAGGCCATGTTCATCCGCTCGGGAATGTCCCACTCAAAGCCCTCCACCAGCGCCTCGTAGCTCCCGAAGCCCAACAGGTCCATGTCGGCTAAACGCATCAGGGCCATTCTAGAGAAGGAGCGGACACGTCGGTCCCGCCCCTCCAAGCGCAGAACCCATCCCTTAAGTCGCGAAAACTCCCCACGATCTTGCCCTTGACGGGCCCTCCCCCGCCGCCACCACCAAGAGGCAGAACGCGTTCGGGGTGTGATCACGGGAATGCGTTCTGCAGATATGACCTCTCCTGCAGGTGATACTGCACGGCCCGAGCGACGCCGGCGGGGACCGGGAGGTGTTTGGCTCTAACCACTATGGATAGGTCCGGTGACAAACGTCAACACCTCGGCGCCGTTTTCTTTCGCGCTATTCCCGAAAGACCGCTCCCGTGTTCACTCCTGTGTCTTCCGAAGCGGCTGTCGACCTCCCCGGTGTCAGGCCGGCCGATGGGAGACGCAGCGAAAGCCGATGTGGCCTGTGGAGGTGTCGACACTCTGGGGTTGTCGGGCCGCGGGGCGGTAGCGGAAGCAGTACTGGATGGAGCAGAGGTGGGATCCTCCCTTGATCACCCTGCTGGGCACCGGCCGTCCGCCCGTGGCCTGCGGAGCACAGCATGGCGAATCCGCTCCCGTGTCCCGAGCGAGTCGGTAGGAGTCCGAGGTCCACTCCCAGACGTTGCCGGCCGCATCGTGGAGGCCGTAACCATTGGGCGGGTAGGAGCCGACCGGACTGGTGCGGGTCCATCCATCCAGGCGGGTGTTCTCGTAGGGGAAACGTCCCTGCCAGGTGTTGGCCGCGGGAGCGGTCTCTTGTTGATCGACGTCGCCCCAGGTGAACTCGGCGCCGTCAAGGCCTCCTCGAGCAGCGTATTCCCACTCGGCCTCCGTCGGCAGGTCCAACCCTGCCCAGCGTGCATAGGCCTCGGCGTCGGGGTATCCAACGTGCACAACCGGATGGTCTTCCAGCCCGTCCAGTGACGACCCCGGCCCCAGGGGATGGCGCCAGTCGGCGCCGGGAGTCCATGTCCACCAGCGCCAGAACTCTCCCAGGTTCACCGGACCGGGCGTCATCCGGAACACCAGCGATCCCGGCACCAGGCTCCCTGGTTGCGCATCGGCGTAAACGGATGGATCGGGGGGCCTCTCTGCCAGGGTTACATGACCGGTGGCCTCGACGAATCTGGCGAACTGGCGGTTGGTGACCGGATGAGCATCGATAGCGAACGGCTCGACCGCGACCTCACGCGCGGGACTCTCTTCGGGATAGTGGTGGTCCGACCCCATGGTGAAGGCACCACCCGGGAGCCAGACCTGGCGATGGTCGGGCGAAGTTATCATCCAACAGGCAAATTACACGTGGCCGGTGAACAGGCGGGCCATGCCCAGCCCGGAGAGGGAGGTAAGAGATGAGCAAGGTCGGATTCATCGGCGTGGGAGTGATGGGGATGCCCATGGCGCTCAACCTGATGAGCCGGGGGCATCGGGTGAGGGCCTTTGACATCGTTCCCGAAGCTCTGGCGACCATCGGCCGGAGGGGCGCGGAGGTGGCGACCTCTCCCGGGGACGCCGCCGATGGCGCTGATTTCGTCATCACCATGCTGCCCACCGGAGCGCACGTGGCCGAAGCAGTGTTCGGCGCCGACGGCGCTGCGGCGTCACTGGGCGCCGACTCGCTCCTGGTGGACATGAGCACCGGTCTGCCCAGCGACTTCGATGCCCTGGCAGAACGCCTGGAATCCGCCGGCAACAGGGCAATCGATGCGCCCGTGGGGCGGACCTCCAAGGAGGCCGAGGAGGGAACTCTGCTGATAATGGTGGGAGGAGAACCTGATGACGTGGACCGCGCCCGTCCGATCC
>CAYWGY010000157.1:0-6691 GCA_964458055.1 uncultured Acidimicrobiaceae bacterium
GTCGGAGAAGAGGAGGTATCCGTCCTTGGGATGCCAGATGGGACCCTCGGTGAACATGAAGCCGGTGGCCGCCTTTACCAGAGCTTCTCCTTCGTCGACCAGTTCGAACATTCGATCCGAGTGGGCTTCCACTGAACTCATAACGTCCTCCTTTTCAACTTTGCGGGGGCATATCCAGACGATGTGGAAGTGCCATCTCTTCGCCCGTCCTCAAACGTGCTCCACGCCAATGTTTACGGCCAATATAACACCCATGCCCTGGAGAGGGACTCGGAAGAACCCAGGGTCGTGGGTTTTGACGTGCACTCTCCCCAAACCGGCAACCTGTGCACAACCGCAAAGGCGATACGCGACGCCACTTACACACAGGACACGTCACCGGTAGTCACCTTCACCTTCTTTCGGATTCAACCCCGAGACAATGGAGGGTTCTACCCGTCGCCGGGTAGACCGGCCGAAAGTCGCCTGCAGGACTGGTTCGCCTACCAACCGCCAACTGTCCCATCCTTGCCATCCACAACTTGCGCTAGTGTTTACGGGAAACATGGCACCCATGCCCCAGCGTGGGGTTGATAAGCAGATTGGAGGTCGCATGGACATTGACCTACGGATCCCCAGTTCGTCAGAGGCCGCGGCGGCTGACTTCGGAGACGGGTCAGACATCACAGTCATGGCGGGCGGGACAATCATTATGAATCTTCTGAACTCCTATCGAGCCAAGCCTTCGAGAGTGCTGCTTCTCCACAAAGCCGGCCTCTCCTATGTCAACCAGGAAGGTTCCACCGTAACGATCGGCGCCACCGCCTCTCTTGCAGACCTTGAGGGGATGGCGGCGCCGGTGGGGCCCTGCGCGGTTAATGTCGGCGATCCTGCCATCAGGGGACAGGCCACCCTGGGCGGCAACCTGTGCGCCGAGGGCGCCCCCGAGTTTCCGGTCGGCGACCTCCAGGGTCCCCTGCTGGCTCTGGACGCCACCGTGCGCTCGGCGGGCGAGGGAGGAGAGCGGAGCGAGAGCCTGGCGTCTTTCCTTTCGAACGGCGCGGGCCGGCTGCTGCTGGATGTTTCCTTCGAGCTGCCGGCGGCCGGGGCCTTCGAGGCACTGCGGCGCCCGCACACCCACCACTTCACCCCCCTGGCGGTCTCCGGAGCGGTGGCTTCCGACGGGCGGATCAGACTGGCGGCAACCGGCGCCGGAGCCAGGGGATGTCGCCTACCCTCGGCGGAGGCGGCAGCGGCCGATCCCTCAGCAGCAGGGCAGGCGGCACTTTCCGACGTGACACTGGCGGACGATGCACTGGCATCCGCTTGGTACCGGGGTCAGACCCTGCCCATCCTCGTGGAGCGGGTACTGGCACGACTTAAGGAGAAAGCGTGAGAATCGAAGTCAACGGCGCCGGTCACGATGTGTCAAGCCCCCCCTTGACCTCGTTGCTGGCGGTCCTGCGAGAGGAGATGGACGTCACCAGCGTGAAGGCCGGCTGCGAATCCGGGGGATGCGGAGCCTGCACGGTCCTGATAGACGGCCAACCGCGCCGTTCCTGCCTCACCCCGGTGGTGACCGCTGTGGGATCGGAGGTCACCACGGTGGAGGGTCTGGGAACGCCCGACTCGCCGTCGTCGGTGCAGCAGTCCTTTATCCACCACTACGCCATGCAGTGCGGATTCTGCACTCCGGGCCTGGTGGTGGCAGCCACCGCCTACATCAACGGAGGCGGGACCGACGATCCCGACTCCATCGCCGAGGCGATCAGCGGGCATGTGTGCAGATGCACCGGCTACCAGAAGATCCTCGAAGCCGTGGCCGCCGCGGTGAACAACTCGGAATTCGACCTCAGCACCACCGCGGTGGACAAGGGCACCGTGGTGGTCAAGACGGGAGGTGCAGTATGAAAGCTGTGGGAGCCCGACTCCCCCGTTACGACGCCATGGGTCATGTGACCGGCAGTACCCGGTTCGTGGACGATGTCCGCGTGCCCCGCATGCTCTGGGCCAAGATGTTGCGCTCGCCCCATCACCATGCCGCCATCACCCGGATGGACACCTCCCGGGCAGAGGCCATGCCGGGCGTGCGGGCAGTCATCACCTGGGAGGATGTGCCCCTTCTCCAGTACGGCCACCTGGAGGCGCTGGGCATTCCCGCCGACGAACCACTCCTGGCCAAGGACGAGGTGCGTTACAAGGGCCAGCCCATCGCGCTGGTGGCCGCCGAGGATGTTGACACCGCCATGGCCGGCGTCGATGCCATAGACGTCGAATATGAGGAGCGCCCGGCGCTCTTCGACGTCCGCAAGGCATTCGACTCCGATTCGGCGCGGATCCATCCCTGGGCGAGATGGACCGCCGACAGATCCGCAAGGGCAGCATCGAAGATGCCTTCGAGCAGGCCGACAAGATCATCTCGGGCGTGTACCGTCCCGCCGCCATCGAGCATGTGCCGGTAGAGACACAGGTCTGCCTGACCGTTCCCGAGCCTGACGGGCGCCTCACCATCTATTCCTGCACCCAGGCGCTGTACTTCACCATGGGTGTGGTGGCCGCTCACCTCCAGGTTCCTCTGAACAAGCTGAAGGTGGTAGGAGGGACCGTGGGCGGCGGTTTCGGCGGAAAGGTCGACACCGCCAGCGACACCGTGACCGCTCTGGCCGCCAGCAAATCCGGCAGGCCGGTCAAGTGGCGCTGGACCCGCGAAGAGGAGTTCCTGGCGTCCTCCACCCGGGCGCCGTGGCACATGGAGATCATCGACGCGGTCACCAGCGACGGTTGGATCCTGGGGCGCAAGATGCTCACCCTCCACGACTCGGGCGCCTATGCGCGGTTCTCCCCCTACGGGGTCACAAAGCACAGCTTCCATCACACCGGGGCCTACACCATCCCCAACCTCCACTTCGACGGCTACGTGGTGTTTACCAACCGGGTGCCCACCACCGCCATGCGGGGGTTCGGGGTCACCTCGGTGTCGTTCGCGGTGGAGACCCACATGAGCCGGGTGGCTCTCGAGTTGGGCATGGACCCCTACGAGATCCGGTTCAAGAACGCCAACCGGATCAACGACACCTCGCCCAACCGGATCCGCTACACCGATCCCAGCACCGTGGACGTCCTGCATTCGCTCGCCAACGCCCAGGGCGTCGAGTTGGAGCCCGCCTATGCGGGCATGAGCCGGGACTCACGCTCGGGAGACCTTCTCCCCGATCACCTGGTCGGACAAATGAAGACGGAGGGACACTAATGGCTGTCCACAGAGGCCGCGGCGTAGCCGCCATCGAATACCCAACCGGAATGAACCAGAACGGCGACCCCTCGCAGGCGTGGATCAAGGTCAAGCCCGACGGTCGCATCGATGTGTTCTCGGGCACCGCCGACATCGGCAACGGCGCCAAGACCATCCAGTCCCAGATCGTGGCCGACACGATCGGGGTGCCTTACGACTGGGTCACCTTCGACAACTCCAACACCGACTCCTCGCCGGTCTGCACCGGCACATTCGCCTCCCGCGCCACCTTCGTGGCGGGAAAGGCCGTGCTGAAGGCCGCCCGGGAAGTACGCCAGAAGTTGCTGGAAGTGGCCGCCAAGGAGATGGAGATCAGCCCCGAGGACCTCGATGTCGATGACGGAAGAGTCTTCGTCAAGGGCCTCCCCGACGAAGGCATGGACGTCGGCGAGGTGGCCGGCGCGGCCGCATACGGCCACGGCATCCTGGTCACCGGCACGGGAGCGCAACTCAACCCGTACGCCGCCTTCACCAACCCGGCCACCGGAGAAGTGGACGGTCCCCCTCACGCCGCCATCTCCTATGCCGGATGCGTTGCGGAGGTGGAGGTCGACGATGTCACCGGAGAGGTCCGGGTCACCAAGCTCACCCAGTCCTACGACGTGGGCAGGGCGATCAATCCCGCGCTGGTGGAAGGCCAGATCCAGGGCGGCGCCATCATGGGCCTGGGCCTGGGCGTGCTGGAGAACAGCTACCCCTATTACCCATCGGTGGAGCACCGGGGAAGCGGCTTCGGCTCCTACTACGCACCCAGCGCGCTGGACATGCCCGAGCTGGAGACCATCATCATCGAGAACCCCTCCGAGGACGGCCCATACGGCGCCAAGGGCATCGGCGAGATGGCCAACAACAGCCAGCCGGCCGCCATCGCATCAGCGGTGTACGACGCGGTCGGGGTGTGGATCACCGAACTGCCGATCACGCCCGAAGCAGTGCTCAGAGCGCTGGAGCAGAAGGCCGCCGGCGGGGGCAAGCCCAGAAGGGAAGGCAAGATGGTCATCTTCGACGAGGACATCTCCGTCAACACCGTGGGCGCAGGACTGCAGTGGACCGCCTGAGAACAACGTAACCAGGTAAACAACCAAAGGAAAGTGCGTCACGCTCCCCTAGCCGGTTGGCGTGGCGCACTTTCCTGTCGCCGACGAAGGCTGAGGAGTGGCAATTCCAACCCGCGGTCGCCGGTCAGCTCGAAAGTCGCGAAGAGCCCGTCCTGCCTTCGGGCTCCCTCCCCCAACACAACCGGCCTATAACAACTTGGAGGCTACCTGCGCACCCCGCAGTTAGGTCAGCGATTTCAACGCTGTGGTTCGGAGCTACCCTCCGGGTTGCATTTCGCTACGGAGTTCTGCCATCTCGCGATCAGTGCCGGACACCTGGTGCGTCCGGATGTACTCGCCCTTTGCAACGTCGTGCTCAAGCGTGACTCCAGCCGAAAGACCAATGGGAAGGAGTCCGTCAGACACAGACATGCGGGCGGTGGTCATCTGAGCGCGGACGTGGTACCCGCCTATCCCATCGAGGACTTGGCCCTTCTTCAGATCGTGGCGAGCCACCGTAACGGCATCTGCCAGGAATGCTTGCGGACGGCCCGTAGCGTGCCGGTGGATCGCCATACGCGCCACCGTGGTACCGAGTTCCAAACCCACAATGTGGTGAGGCCGGTAGGTGGCTGCGTAGTCACCCGAGTCGTCCACCAGGAGACCATGCTCCGCAGCGAGTCGCTCGGCGATCGCGTTCAGTGGCCTGATGACGACGTAGATCCCGAACTCCAGGTGATCATCAATCAGTGAACCGTCACGTCGAACGCTGGACACGACTTCGACCGTCCCATCGTGATCGAGCACCCCCCCGTATTCGCGTGGCCGAAGCACCCGGGGCAGGTCACGGGCGCCCGCTGGCGGATATTGCAAACCACCGACCGAGGGTGCAAGGCGGGCGGCATTGCTGACCGCGCACATCTCTATGGCGGATTTGGTGCCGTCTCTAAACGACGTATACATCCTGGGATTCAGGCCGTGCTTTTCGGGATAACCCGGTACGAAGTCATAGGTCTCCCAAACGTTGTCGGGCGTCACGTCCAAATAGGATGGAAGGAATTTCGTGCCCTTGCCCGCACAGGTCACGGTGAATCCGTTGAGTCTTGCCCAGTCGATCATGTCACAGATGATTGCCGGCTGATCTCCATACGCAAGGCTGTAGACAACACCTGCTTTGGAAGCTCTCGTTGCCAGCGCTTGGCCGACCAGGGCGTCAGCTTCAACATTCACCATGACGATGTCGATGCCCTCGTCGATGGCTTGCATGGCATGCCGGGCGCCCAGCGCAGCAATGCCGGTTGCCTCAACAAGAATGTCCACATGAGCTCGATCGATGAGTTCGCTGGAATCATCGGTCACATACGGATGACTGGTCGCATCCACATCCGATAATGAAGCGGGCCGTTCTCCCCATCTCCAGCCAACGCCTTTGAAGAGCGACCGGACTTTGTTTTCATCGAGGTCGGCGATTCCGACGACGTTGATCCCAGGTTGTTCCGCCGATGAGGCGACGAAACCTGAACCGAACACGCCGGCTCCAATAAGACCGACGCGAACGGGTTCCGCATTTCGACCTCTTGCCGCGATCTCTTCCAGTACTGATAGAGGTGCCAGGTGCACAATCAGACATCCCTTCCTTCACCGAATGCGACCGCTCGCAGGGTCTCGATGCTCTGATGAGCCAGAGAGGCGAACGGGCGACTAACGGCGCGGCCAGGAGGTATCCACTCTTGAGCGGGATAGAACTCGGCCGTCAGTGGTCCACGGTATTCGATCCTCGCCAGTGCCTCCAACACGCCAGGCCAATCAATGGCGCCGGAGCCACAGGGCCCTCTGTTGCTGTCAGCAACGTGCACATCCACCAGCCTGTCGCCACACCGTTCGATGGCGTCCGACATCGACACTTCCTCGATCGACATGTGAAACGTGTCCAACGCAATACCACAAGTGTCTCCGATTGCCTCTGCCAGAGCCATCGCTTGATCGGCGGTCCTCAGAAAGTACGTTTCGTAGCGATTGAGCGGCGCCACGGCGACTCGCAGCCCCATCCCGCCTGCCCGGTCAACGAGGCGCTTCAGACCGTCAATCGCCCAGTTCCACTCCTGTTCCGGGTCGGTCATGGGCGCCAACTTTCCCGAAGTCGAGACAGCTGTTGTCAGGAAGTCCCCGCCGAGGGCTGCCACCATCTCCAGGCAGCTTGTCAAGTAGGCGAGAGTGGCTTCCCGAATGTTGCTGTCGGGATGGACCAGGTCTTGAGGCGTCTGGCCGTCCATGATCGAGAGCGCGGATGCCCTTAGAGATCCCTCGTCGAGTTGCCTGCGCAAGGCAGCCCAGTCGTACTCATGCGGCTTCCCGGCCAGTTCAACCCCGGAGTAGCCGAGGC
>CAYWGY010000158.1:0-2616 GCA_964458055.1 uncultured Acidimicrobiaceae bacterium
TACATGCCGTCTTCGAGTCGTGGAACTCACCGCGGGCCTACAGCTACCGTCGGCTCAACGGCATCGCCCACGATCTGGGCACGGCCTGCAACATCCAGATGATGGTCTTCGGAAACCTGGGCGCCGACTCGGGCACGGGTGTGTTCTTCACCCGCGATCCCGCCACCGGTCAAAAAGAGATGTTCGGTGATTATCTTGCCAATGCCCAGGGCGAGGACGTGGTGGCGGGGATCCGCCAGACATCTCCCATCGCCTCCCTCGCCGAGGCCCATCCGGCGGTGCACGCCGAACTCCAAGCGGTTGGGGACTCCCTGGAGTCGGCCTATGCGGACATGTGCGACATCGAGTTCACCATAGAGAGGGGGAAGCTCTGGATCCTGCAGACCAGGGTCGGAAAGCGCTCGGCTGCGGCCGCGGTCAGAGCGGCGGTTGAGATGGTGGGGGAGGGACTGATCGACCGGGAAACCGCCCTCATGAGGGTGGAACCGAGCCAGTTGGAGCAACTGCTGGTACCCGGCATCAACGAAGCGAAATCCTCCCCGCCCGCCTTCTTCGGTTTGGAGGCCTCCCCGGGCGCGGCCATGGGCAAGGCGGTGTTCGACGTTCCCAAGGCAGTTGAGTGGGCCGCCGAGGGGACCCCGGTGATACTGGTGCGCTGGGAGACCACGCCGGACGACATTGACGGGATGTTCGCCTCCCAGGGGATTCTCACCAGCCACGGCGGGAAGACCAGCCACGCGGCCGTGGTGGCCCGCGCCATGGGGACCCCAGCGGTCACCGGTGCTGCGGAGATGACCATCAACGCCGAGAGCGGGTTCTTCACGGCGCCGGGCGGTGTCAGGGTGAACGAAGGTGAGACGATTTCCATCGACGGCACCACCGGCAGGGTTTTCATCGGTGAGGTGGAGTTGGTGGCGCCGTCTCCCCCAGCCGAGTTGAGGACTCTGCTGGAGTGGGCGGACGAGGCCCGACGGCTGGGCATATGGGCAAACGCCGACACCGGCAAGGATGCCGCCCGCGCAGCCGAACTGGGGGCCGAGGGCATTGGACTGGCCCGGACCGAGCACATGTTCATGGGAGACCGGCTTCCGGTGGTGCGGCGCATCATCATGGACGAGGGGCGCCGGGCCGCCCTGGTCAAGCTGCAGGAGTTGCAGGCGGATGACTTCACTGCCCTGCTTGAGGCGATGGACGGAAAGCCGGTGGTGGTCCGCCTGCTCGACCCTCCGTTGCACGAGTTCCTGCCGGACCGCTGGGACCTCCGCGACCAGTTGGACGACCTGAAGCAGAGAGGAGAGTCCACGGCCGAGGTGGAGCGCATGATGGAGGTGGTCAGGAGTTGGGAGGAGGCCAATCCCATGCTTGGTCTCCGCGGAGTCCGCCTGGGTTTGATTCGCCCCTCCCTCTACCGTGTCCAGATCCGTGCGGCGCTGCAGGCCATTCGTCGGCGGCTCGAAGCTGGCGGTGATCCGGTGCTGGAAATCATGGTTCCCCTGGTGGTGGACCCCGAAGAAATGCAACGGGTGGCGGTGATGCTCTCCGAAGAGCAGGAGGCCTTCGGTGTCGATCGCAAAGTAAAGCTGGGGAACATGGTGGAGATTCCCCGCGCCGCGCTCTTGGCGGGTGAGTTGGCCCGGATCTCCGAGTTCTTCTCCTTCGGCACCAACGACCTGACCCAGACCACCTTCGGCCTGAGCCGCGACGACGCCGAGGCACGCTTTCTCAACACCTACCTGGCCGATGGCGTGCTCTCCCGCAACCCCTTCCAGTCCCTGGATGAACGGGGTGTGGGGCTGTTGGTGAAGTGGGCCACCGAGCAGGGCAGAGCGGCGCGCGGCGATCTGACGGTGGGACTGTGCGGTGAACACGGAGGAGATCCCGACAGCATTGACTTCTGCCACCGCGTGGGTCTCGACTACGTCTCCATGAGCCCCCCTCGCATTCCGGGTGCCCGTCTGGCGGCGGCCCAGGCTGCCATCCGCAACGGCGCCGACTCCGGGGAGGTGAGCTGAGAGATGGCTGATATCCGGATGAGTCCAGGAGGCGCACCCCAGACGGTGTTGCCCGATCCGCCGGCTGAGATGATGGCTGCCCTGGAAGCCGCCCGCACCGACCTCGAGAGGCTGGTGGAGGTGGTGTCGGACCACCCGGATCTCCCGGAGGTGTGGGCCGCCATGGGGGAGTTCCGCGAGACGCACGCAGCGTCGCTGGCTGACCATGTCGAGGCCTACGCCTACTACCGCATCGGCTATCACCGCGGCCTGGACGCCCTCAGGAGGAACGGGTGGCGCGGTTCGGGATACGTGCGCTGGTCACACCCTTCCAACCGAGGTTTCCTGGCAAGCCTCGACGGCTTGCGGAGGATGGCGGAACGGATCGGCGAGGACGCCGAGGCGGAACGCTGCGCCGAGTTTCTCGGCATGCTCGACCCCTCCCACCGGCCCGGCGCCGGAAACTAGGTCAGGATAGGTCCCACCAACTGGGATTGGCCATCCTGTCAAGGTCCTCAAGGGTGATGGGAAAGACAGTTGTGGGAGCACCCGCCGCTGCCCAGACCAGGTCGTGGCGGCGGAGCGCCCGGTCGGCGAAGACCCTGAGGGGATGGGCGTGACCGAA
>CAYWGY010000158.1:2688-6640 GCA_964458055.1 uncultured Acidimicrobiaceae bacterium
GGCGGCGTCCCCCCGGCGGCGAACCCGGTGGCTTCCCGCACCCGGTTCAGCGAGGCCCGGCGAGCCTTCTTGCCTCCGGCCGCCTCCGCCAGCCTTGCCGTGGCCAGCCTGCGGTCGCCGGGAACCAGCGCCACCACCGCTTCGCCGTCCACCTCGAACACCAGCGACTTGACGATCTGGCTGGGCTCACACCCGACGGCCCGGGCGGCGTCGATGGCAGTTCTGGTTTCGGTGGGAAAGATCCGGATGTCGGCCTCCGGGTCGAAGTCCCCGCACCTTTCCAACCACCTTCGGGTGGCGGAGGGAAGGTGGATCGGGTCTGGCATCTTCGGTTCCTTGCCGGTTTGGGGTCGAGGGGTATTCTCGGAGCGTTTCCCCGGATCTGCAAATCGAAAGGAGCACTAATGAAGAAGACCATCGAGCATGTCAGGGAGTTTGCTGCAGGTGACAAGGGGCTGTCGGTGGTTTCCTTCGCCCGGTCCGACGGTACGGTCCATTCCACCCTGATCAACGCCGGTGTCATGGCCCATCCCGTCACCGGGGAAGAGGTGGTGGCGTTTGTGGTGCGGGGCAACACCGTGAAGCTCGCACATTGGCGCCGTCATCCGCTGGCCACCATAGTTTTCCGGGTGGGGTGGTCCTGGATCGGTGTGGAGGGCACGGTCACCCAGATCGGCCCCGAGGATCCCATGGATGGCTTCAACCCCGCCGATCTACCCGGGGTGTTGCGGGATATCTTCACCGCAGCCGGGGGCACCCACGAGGACTGGGACGAGTACGACCGGGTCATGGCCGTCGAACGCCGCGCGGGTGTGTTCATCCATCCCACCAAGATCAGGGGTACCAACCTCGGCAGGTGACAAGGTCTGGTTCGAGACGAACGTGTTTGCGATCCTCCAGATCAGCCGGGGTGTCTACAGGCCGGGCATTGCCGGTGGGCGTCGACCGATGGGCTTTACTTTCCGCGCCGTTACCAGGATTGGGTCGAATGGGGGTTCAGACCCGATTTGAGTAACGCGGCGAGTCGCCCCTATCACGTGTGGCGGACAAAGCCGTGGTGGTTGAGTGGCGCTATCGACGTATGCTGGAGTTGACCTCGATCAGCCAGTTGCGCATCTCCTCGGGTATCTCGGATTGGCGCAGCTGGTGCCAGGGGACCGGAGTGTGGGTGAGACTAACCGGCGGTGGCGGTGGTCTCTGCGGCGCGGCTGTGGCCGTCGTCGTCAGTTAACGCGGCGGTGTCGGTTTGGTTGACCGCCGCCACCCGGACCGTGTACTCGGTACCAGTGGTCAAACCGCTGATGGTGAATGACAGGTTCGACAGGTCGCTCACCACCTCTTGGCGGTCGGTGCTGTACTCCTGCGTACCGGACTTCCACTGCACCAGGTATCGGTCAATCGTAGGTGTAGTCGCATAGAACGGAGCCTGCCAGGTCACCACTATCGAGCCCGCGGAAGAACCACTTGCAGCGGTCATCGCACGCGGCTGACGGGTCTGGCAGCCTCCGTCCATCCACGGGTTCTTGAACGCCGCCTCGTTGTCACCCAACGCGTCGATTGCCTCCTGATGGGAGCAGTAACCCCCGAACGAGTCGCGGAGCCCGTATGCCACCCAGGAGGCATAAGGGTGGCCCTCGACAGTAGCCCAAAGCCGGTCCAGGTCCATGTTTTCCTGGGTCCCGTCGGTGCTGTACGTGTCATACAGCCATTGTGGCGTCTCACCGTCGTTGACGCTACCGATGACTGCAAGGGTGTCACCTTGCAGTGGATAGGCAATCCGCGAACACGGTGGCAGGTACACGAACCCCAACCTGTAGTACTCCTCGTCAGCGTCACTGATTATCTTCTTGCCTTTGACCGCGTAGAAGGCCAGCGCGTCCGCATAGACCTCCACGAGGTTGCAACTGTTGCCTATCAACTCGTGCAGATATATCCAGCCCACCGCAACGGACTCCGCGTGGGCGGGCACACGATAATCGATAGTAAAGTGGTGGGCGATCTCGTGACTGGCAACGAGAAAGTGGGGCAAAAAGGAACGTTGCCTGAACGGCGAACCGAACACGATGCGAGTACCTTCCACCAGGTTCGGCCAACTTGCTCCCGAACCAGCATCCACGCTCACGTATTTAAAGGAATAGAGGGCCACCTGCGGACTCGACACGAACGAGAGGTTTGCCACGATCGGTATTTCGACATCCCACGCTTGGGCGAGCCAAGGACGGCCCTGTTGTATGTCTGGGAAAACCCTGGTCTCGACGTATTCGGCGGGTGTTAGCGTTCTGGCCGACTCCTCCAGGATGCCCACCACTCTTCCGCGGTTGTCGAGAAGGCTAACCCGGACAGCGTATTCGGCGTCCTCGACCAGGTCCTTGAGCAAATGACTGAAGGAGGGCTGCCCGCCACGCGCGCTGTAGTCGCGTCGGCGCGTGGCTTCGTAGACCTCGACCGGATTTGTGTCTGTACGCCGCCATTCCAGTCGATATGTCTCCAGTGGGGCTGAACTCGATGCCCGACCTCGCCAGAAAACCATCATGTCGGTGTGCCAGCCATCAAGAAACCTGATGTCCCGGTCAGGGAAAGGAGCGATGCTGCCAAGTCGCGCGCTTGCGGAGTCCGTCCACAACACATTGTCTTGGCTGTCCTTGGCGGTAACCCTCGCCGTGTAGCCGGCATCAGTGCTGAGTCCACCCACGTTGTGGCTCGTTGTCCCGGCCGGAGAGATCACCTGCGTAGCCGAGTCCCAGCCGACCTCCGTATCCGGCTTCCACTGCACCACGAAGCTAGCCGCCCCGTCGGGTACGCCGGGCCAAGTGATGTCCATCCAGTCAAAGCCCGGAATGATGTTCACACCCTCAACCTCGAAACCTATGAAGTTCGAACTGCCGCTGGCGTTGTCAACGACATTTGAGCCGGCATCGTTCACCGCGGCCACCCGTACGTAGTACCTGCTGCCCATACTCAGCCCGTCGACTACTTGCGACCTCGTTGACGCGGGCAGAGTAAACAGGGGCTGCTCGGGCCACTCTTCAGCGGGAGTCCGTAACCACAAGCGGTATTGTCGCACCGGCGACGACCCCGCCCGCGAGGGCGCCGCCCAAGAGACAGTCACCGAGTCGACATCGTGCCTCGTCACCTGCATTCTCCTTGGTATACCGGGTGGAGAGGCCGGCACATGACTCGAACCGCCTCCACTTGAACCGCCTCCACTTGAGCCGCCTCCACTTGAGCCGCCTCCACCGCTGAAACCCTCGGACAAAGCGGAGTTGCCATCCGTGTCGGCGGGGGCATCAAGTTTGCGGGCTCTGTTCAAGAAGCTCATCATTTGAGCCCTGGTGGTGGACCTATTCGGGCAAAACAGCAGCGGATCCCTGGAGCATCCCGCCGTTACCCCCGACGAGAACAACGCCTCTATGTTGAGCTCGTGGACACTGCCTGAGATGTCACCAAACCCGGCCGTTGTCCCTGGCGGAAGGTTGAAGGCTCTGACTAGGAAGCTCGCCATCTGCGAGCGCCTCACGGCATCATCGGGACAGTACAACGGTGGGTCCTGGGAGCAGCCCACGGTCACCCCCAAAGCCGCAAGACGTTCGATGTGACCATCCCAACGCCCCGACACGTCACCAAAACGCGAGTAGCCTGCGATCACCTGGCCGTCGCCTCCGTCCAGAACCCGCACCATCCATACCGCAGCTACGCCGCGAGTAACCGCATCGTCCCAGCACCAGCCACCCCCATCGCACTCTGTGTCCTCGAGGACTCCCAGGGCGGCAAGTTCCCGCACAGCCTCCGCATGCACACCAGCCCCCGACACGTCCACTCCGGACGTTCCTGTGCCGTCCTGCGCACCCGCACCAGGCGCGACCGCCGACGACAGAGCCAATACCAACCCGCAGAAAAGAGATGCGGACACCCTGCCATCCGATAGCCACTTTGTGTTATGCCGTTTCACGGG
>CAYWGY010000159.1:0-6618 GCA_964458055.1 uncultured Acidimicrobiaceae bacterium
TGTTGACGTGGCGCCCACGCTAGCGAAGTGTCCCCGGATTTCCTACCGGCGGAGCTAGCCTCACGAGAGTCCGCCGTTTGCCGACCAACACCGATACGCTCATCCCCAACGATGCCTGCCAAATGCTCCTTTTGCGGTCGGTTTCCCAGCGACACCTCCTATGTGGTCACCGGCCACCGGAATGTCGGCATATGCGCCGAGTGCGCAGCTACCGCCCACACGGTCGCCCGGGAGGCATTGCGCCCCCATGGGACGGACCGCCTTATCACCGGCATCAGCTATCTGATGACAAACGACACCAACTGGGAGACCCCATGGGGGATCATCAAAGACGCGGCGGTGGGCATCCGCAGAGGCAAGGTGATCTGGGTCGGCAACGAGCGCGACATCCCCCCTCAACTCGGGGACCTTCCCAGGCTGAGCTGTGGGGGAAGAGCGGCGGTGCCCGGCTTCGTCGACGCCTTCTCACAGATCGCGGGCGCGCCTCACCAACGCCCGTCTCCGGATGGCCCGCCCGTCGAGGACACCGCCCTGGAATGGGCCGGACGTCTCCTGGCCGGAGGGGTCACCTGCCTTCAGGTCTCGCTGAGAACGGAAGGAAACGCCCAAGAGGACAGGGAGCGTCTGGCGGCCTTGGCGATTGTGGAGGATGAGCTCCCGTTGAGGGTGGCGACCAACTGGGCGGTGGGACCCGATGCCGGCTTCGTGCCGCCGTACAGCAAGGAGGAGCACGGTCTTCTCCGTGAGATCGCACGCTACGCCTCGGGACTGTCGCTCATGGTGGGCCGGGAGGGCTTCGCCCCCGCAGCTGCCCGGAAACTCTCGGATGCCATGGGGAGCCTTCGCAGGAAGATCCGTTTGCATGCTCACCATGACATCCCGGCTGAGTTGGTCCGATCCCTTCGCCCTCTGGCGGTGCAGGACATGAGGAGACTGGACGATTGGACCCTCCAGGCCCTGGCGGAATGCGCCGGAGCGGTGGTGGTGTTGCCAATGATCAGCATGAAGGGCCGGTTGCCCATCCGGAGCATCATGGAAAAAGGTATCACCGTTGCCATCGGAACGGCTTGCCTTCCCGGCGGAGCGTCGGCCACCTCCATGCCATTCCTGGCCTGGTTGGCCTCGGAGTTGGGGGGAGTGCCGATCGAGACGGCTCTGTCCTGCGCGACTTACGGGGGAGCGCAGGCGTTGGGCGACAAGACCAGGGGAAGGATCAGCCGGGGTGCGGCGGGCGACGTGGCGGTGTTGGATGTCGGTCACTTCGGTGAACTTGCCAACCATCCCGACATACCCATGGTGTGGGAGTTGATCCGGGCCGGGGATCCAACCGCGGTCAGCAGGACCGGATGACCCTTTCCCGAGGTTCGCTGCCGCTGGCCATCTCACACCGGGGTGGGGCGGAGTTGTGGCCTGAGAACACCATGGAGGCATTCTCCCGAACGATTGATACGGGTTTCCGATGGATCGAGACCGACCTGCATCTCACCGCCGACGGGACCGTGGTCTGTCTTCACGACCCCACCCTGGACCGCACCACCGATGGTCGGGGAGAGGTCACAGGACTGTCCTGGCGGGAGGTGAGAGAGTTGGACGCCGGCTACAACCACCGCCCTGACGAGGGGTTCCCCTTCCGGGGACGGGGCGTCCGGGTCCCCACGCTGGAAGAGGTGGCGCTGACCTTTCCCGATCTGTCCATGATTCTCGAACTCAAGGCGGACGACACCGAGGAACCCCTGCTCAAGTTGATAGACCGCCTCCGACTGCACGACCGGGTGATAGTGGGCTCCTTTTCCGATGCCCGTCTGGCGCGGATCCGGGAACTATCGGGGGGTGCTGTCGAGACATCGGTGGGCGAGGAGGAGGCGGCCAGGTTGGTCAAGGCCGCCTGGCTCGGGCGGCGATCGCACACTCACGGTTCCGCCCTCCAGATTCCGGAGCGCTCCGGCGTTCTGCCGCTCATAACCCGGCGGACCGTGCGGGGCTACCACCGGATGGGGTTGGGAGTTCATGTCTGGACCGTGAACCGACCGGACCGGATGCGCCGGTTGCTGGACCGCGGGGTGGACGGCATCATGACGGATCGGCCCGACCTTCTCAGGCGGGTATTCGAAGAGCGGGGAGTCTGGCGGTAGTGACCTCTTCCTCTCACTACGACTCGGATCAACCGCGGCGTCTGATGGTCTCGGAAGTGGCGAACCTGCGCCGCTACCGGGGACTGCTGAAGCTATTGGTGAAGAGGGACCTGACGGTGCGCTACAAGCGATCCATGCTGGGAGTGTGGTGGACCCTTCTCAACCCTCTCCTGACGGTGGCGGTCATGTGGGCGGTGTTCAGCACCATTTTCCGGTTCGAGATCCCCGGGAACATTCCCTATGTTGTCTACGTGCTGTCGGGGGTGATGCTGATCACCTTCTTCTCTCAGGGAGTGGTGGCCTCCGGGTCGTCCATCGTGGACTCTGCCGGAGTGCTCTCCAAGGTGTATGTGCCGGCAGAGGTGTTCGCGGTGGCGCCCGCTCTGGCCGCCCTGGTGAATTTCGGCATCAACATCGTCCTGCTCCTGGTGGTCCAGATCATTGCCGGGGTGGGGATTCCACTGACGGCGCTGCTTGCGCCGGTCCCCCTCGTCTTTCTGGCGATGTTCGTTGCCGGACTGGGGATGATGGTGGCTTCTCTGGCGGTGGCTTACCGGGACGTGCTCGACATAGTCGGGGTGCTGCTCACTCTCACCATGTACGCCACTCCCGGGTTCTATCCGGTGACCATCGTTCCCGACCGGTTCCTCCTTCTAATACACATCAATCCGCTCTACTCCTACCTGGAGGTCTTCCGGGGATTGGTCTATGGCGGGACCTTCGCTCCGGCCTGGATGTGGACGGTGATGGTACTCACATCCGGTGCGGCTCTGCTGGGAGGCGCATGGACCTTCTCCCGTTCCTGGAGAAGGCTGGCGGTGCTGATGTGAGCAATCCGGTGGTGGAGTGCCGGGAGGTCTCCCTGGTCTACCCGCTGGTGAGGGACCGTCCCGGCTCCTTCAAGGAGCAGGTGATCCGCTCCCTTCGGCGAAAGGTGGAGGTCGAGGAACTGAAGGCAATCCGTGAGTTGTCCCTGAGAGTCGACTCCGGCGAGGTGCTGGGTGTGATCGGAGACAACGGAGCGGGAAAGTCGACTCTCATGAAGATCATCGCCCGGGTGCTGCCGCCCACGGAGGGGAGGGTGATAGTGCGGGGTCTGGTTGCTCCTCTCATCGAGTTGGGAGCAGGGTTCAATCCCGAGCTGACCGCCACCGAGAACGTCCTTCTTTACGGGGCCATGCTCGGCCGTTCTCCCAGGGAGATGGAAGATCGAACGGCATCCATAATCGAGTGGTCCGGGCTTTCGGAGTTCGCAGACGTGGCGGTCCGCGCCTTTTCCTCGGGCATGCTGGCTCGGCTGGGGTTCTCGATCGTCACCGACATCAGTCCCGATGTGCTGTTGGTGGACGAGATCCTCAGTGTGGGCGACCAGAGCTTTCGGGAACGGTCGCGCGAACGGGTCCGAGATGTCATGGAGAAGGGAGCGGCCACCATCCTCGTCTCCCACGACATGGAGATGATCGAGGAGTTGGCGGACCGGGTGATGTGGCTCGACAGGGGGGTCATCCAACAAGAGGGCGATCCCGAGACCGTGATCGCCTCCTATGTGGGTCGGTGAGAACGAGAGATCGTCGGGGAGTGTGGTCGCAACGGCCGCCGGCTGTCCGGGAACTGTGAAAAAAAGGGGAGCCGACGGGTTGGTTGTGTCACAGGGAGTTCCCATACTGACAGGAGCCAATCACCGAGGCGGTCCGTTCCGGCGTCGTCCGGGCCGCAAAGAGGGATCAAAGCTATGGGCGAAACCCGTTCACCCTGGACGGATTCGCCCACTCTCCTGGCAAGGTGGTGGTGGGGAGGGCCCGAAGGGCGGCGATTTTCGCGACTTTTGGTAGATGTCGGGAACGAATGCCCGGGTGTGGCCAAGAGTGGCCCAGGGTTTCCTTGTTCCCGGCTGCGCCGGGTGCTACGGGCTAGAGCAGATGGGCGAACCCGGCGCGGGCCTCTTCGCTCACCGACAGCAGGGGAGAGCGGCAACGGCCGGCTCGCAATCCCACCATCTCCGACGCCGCCTTCACTCCGGGAATACCGTGGCGGGCCACGCTGTCGTTCCCCACGGTGAGACGGTGTTGCTTCTTCAGGTCCCCGGGAGGGTTGTCCAGCGCCGCCTGCACCACTTCCAGGCCCAGGCGCGGCAGGTAATTGGCGGCTGCCAGAATGACGCCGTGGACTCCAGCGGCCAGTGCCAGGGTGACCGCGGGCGCGGACCCGTTGTAGAGGGCGAAACCGTCGGGAACGCCTGCCAGCATGCGTTGCAGACGGATGGGATCGCCGCTTGAGTCCTTCATGCCCACCACATTGGGATGCTCGGCCAGTTCCCAAACGGTGTCCAGGGGCATCGAGTAGGCAGTCAACACCGGCACCGAATACAGGAACACCGGGATGGGCGACTCTTCGGCCACCTCTTGAAAAAAGGCCGTCACGAAGTTGGTGCGGTTTCGGGAGAGGGTGGTGGGGGTGAGCACAAGGGCGGCGTCGCCTCCGCCCTCGGAAACCTCGGCGATCTGGCGCCGCGCCGCCCGGTTGGTCTCGGCGTTGATCCCGCACAGCAGGTAGGCGTCATCGCCGGCGGACTCTCGCGAAGCAGCCGTGAGCCTCCGGCGTTCCCCCGGTTCCAGCAGGGGGCCCTCACCGGTGGAGCCTCCCAGGACGAAGCCCTGATATCCCAGTCCACCCGGGAGGGAGACGTTGTGGCGGTGGGAGTCCAGGTCCAGCTCCTGGTTCTCGTCAAAGGGGGTAATGATGGCGGGCATGGCCCTTGGTAGTGGTTTCATCAAAAGCGGATATTACTCCCGTCGTCGAGAGGTAGCCTTAGTTCTGTATACCGACATAAGGAGTACGAGATTGAAGTTCGCATGGTTATGTAGCCACGAGTCCTACCAGCCCGAGGTCCTGGTCGATCAAGCGGTACGGGCTGAGGAGGCTGGATTCGACATGATCCTGGGATCCGACCACTTCCACCCCTGGGTCGACGACAACTGCGCGTCCGGGTTTGTATGGTCGTGGCTGGGAGCGGTTGCCGCACGCACCGACGCGGAACTGGCAACGTCGGTGACGTGTCCACTCTATCACTATCACCCCGCCCTGGTCGCCCAGGCGGCGGCCACCGTCGACCGCCTCACGGGAGGAAAATTCGTGCTGGGAGTGGGCACGGGAGAGAACATTAACGAGGGGCCGATGGGATTCAAGTTCGGCGACTATCGCGAGCGCATCAGAAGGATGAGGGAGGCCCTCGAGATCATGCACCGCCTCCTCGAAGGTGAGAAGCTCGACTTCTCCGGAGACTGGTACGACGTCGACAAGGCCAGGCTTTACAGTCCTCCGCCTCGCAAGACTCCCATCTGGATGGCGGCCGGCGGTCCCCAGTCGGCAACATTTGCCGGTCGACGGTCAGACGGTCTGATCGTCAGTGTGAAGGCGCCCGCCGATGCCATCGAAAGGGTGATCGGACCCTTCCGGGCCTCCGCGGAGAAGTGGGGACGGGCAGGAACCCTGATGACCACCCGGTGGTGTGTGTTCGCCGGTGACGAAGACGAGGCCTGGGAGGCCCTGGGCAGCATGCGGGGCCTGCGGGCGCCGGGACGCCTTCAGGCTGTGGACCCCATGGTCCTCCGCGAGAGGGCCGATTCCATGGAACGCTCCGAGGTGCTCGGCAAGTACACGATGGCCTCAAGCGTGGAAGACCTCATCGAGGTGTACACCCCGCTGGTCACCGAGGTGGGCGCCGACTACGTCGCCGTCCAGATAGCTTCGGTCAATCCCGAACGCACCCTGGAGATAGTCGAAAAAGAGGTCCTTCCGGAACTGCGGGCGCGGGCCGCCGCCTAAGCCGCGGGCCGGGCTCGAACGTCATGACAGCCATGTCCGACGCTTCCTGGCCCGAGACTCTCCGGCCAGGCAGTACTTGGTGGCTCCCCGTCACCGGTGCTGCATTGTTCAGTCCCTAGGGCCGGATGCGTTGATGGCGGCGGGTTCCCGGTGTGATCCCGGGTCCACGGAGGAAGACATCCGCTGGTGGAGGGCCTCGGGCCTATCCGATCGCCTGGACGTGTTCGATGTCGACTTGGCCGCACACACAGGGCATGAAGCCGCTGCATGGGAGTGGCTGAGCCGGACAGAGCGGGAACGTTGGCGCAGGTTCCTTTACCCGGGTCCGGCCCGTCGGTTCGCCCTGTGCCGGGGCGCGCTCAGGGCGGCGGTCTGTGAGGAATTAGGTTGTCGCAACGGAGAACTCTCATTCGGTTTCACGGAGTTCGGCAAGCCCTTTCCGCTGGTGGGGGGTGAAAGGGCGCCGCTCGAAGTGAACATAAGCCACAGCGGCGGTCACGGCCTGCTGGCGCTGTCCCGCCGGGGAAGGGTCGGTGTCGATGTGGAGGAGCGCAGGTTCCGCAAGAACCTGGACGGGTTGGTCGGAATGGTGTTCGGTCCCGAGGAGAGGGAGATACTCTCCGGGCTCAAGGGAGACAAGTGGTTGGACGCATTTCTCTTG
>CAYWGY010000160.1:0-6602 GCA_964458055.1 uncultured Acidimicrobiaceae bacterium
GGATTACCTCATTCTGGCAGGCATGGGTGACAGAACGCCACCCTTTTACGGTGCGACAGCCCTTGTGTGAGCCGCTATCATGGTACCCGGGTCGCTAGCTCAATTGGCAGAGCAACGGGCTCTTAACCCGCAGGTTCGGGGTTCGAGTCCCCGGCGACCCACCCTCGCAACGATCCCCCCTGCCTCCCCCGGGCCTTGGGTGCGGATCGGGTACTTTGGAGGAGTCTCCCGTCGGTTCCCCGGAACCGTGGACTGATCCCGTCCTGGTACCTCATTCCGAGCGTGAATGACCGTCATTGATGAGACGAACGAATCCGGCTCTGCCCAAGAGCATTCGCGTCCACCGATCTGTTCCACAGCCGATGCGGCGCCGAGACCGGCCCGGGTTGTTGGCGCACACCGGAGAGACCCTCGATCGGACGGCTTTCCCGAAGTGCCGGCTGCTCCGTCGTGGAAGGTTCTCCGATCCGGCCCGGCCCTCTCCCGGCG
Source organism: uncultured Acidimicrobiaceae bacterium (assembly GCA_964458055.1). GTDB lineage: Bacteria > Actinomycetota > Acidimicrobiia > Spongiisociales > ZC4RG35 > Bin76. Next base: position 490 of record CAYWGY010000160.1, read on the forward strand.
GAGGGATTTTGGCGCTCAGTGATCCTTGAGATGGTGGGCGTCGGCCACCCCGTACGCGGTCAGGTTCACGATCTCTGCCACCGAGGCGTCTCTCTGCAGCACCTGCACCGATCGGGACAGGCCCGTCAGGATCGGTCCGATCACCTCGGCGTCGCCCAGGCGCTCCAGGAGTTTGTAGGCGCTGTTGGCGGCGGTGAGATTGGGGAAGACCAGGATGTTGGCAGGATACTCGAGGGGCCCTCCGGGTCGGCGGGCCGACAGCAGGGTCTCCACCACCGCGGTGTCGGCCTGCATCTCCCCGTCCACCGGCGTTTCCGGCCAGCGGTCGCGGAAGCGCTCCACCGCCTGGCGGACCCGCGCCGGCTCGTCGCCGGCCGCCGAGCCGAAATCGGAGTAGCTGATGAAGGCCACCCTGGGCGCCCTGCCGAACTGGTGCTGGGCGACGTCCACCGCCGAGGCGGCGATCTCGGCCAACTCTCCGGCCGAGGGCGAGATGTTGACCGCGCAGTCGGCAAAGAAGTAGGCGGCCCGGCCGGCGACCACCACGTAGAGGGCGCTGGCGATGGTCCGACCCTCGCGGACCTTGATGATCTGGAGCGCGGGGCGCACGGTCTCGGGGAAGAAGGTGGTGAGCCCACCCACCAGAACATCGGCGTCACCGGTCTCCACCATCAGCGCCGCGAAGATGTTGGGATCGAACACCATCCGGGCTGCGTGCACCCTCGACACACCCCGGTGGCCGCGAAGTTCCAGCAACCGGGCGGCGTACTTGTCGCGTTCGGCTGACTGGCTGATGGGATCGATCACCGTTATGCCGTCCAGGGAGATGCCCAACTCACGGGACAGTTCACTGACCACTCCCCGGTCCGCAAGCAGGATCGGATGGCCCAGCCTCTCGTCCAGCACACGGCGGGCGGCCCGCACCAGCCGCAGATCGTCACCGTAGGGGAACACGACCTTGGCGGGGTGCTGGCGGGCCCGGATGGTTACCGCCTGGATCAAACCCTGCGACGGCCTGAGACGGGCGCTCAGTTGCTGGCGATACTCATCCAGGTTGCAGGGGAGCCGCGCCAGTCCTTCCTCGGTGGCGGCCACGGCAACCGCCGGGGCGACGGTGGTGAGCACCCTCGGGTCGAAGGGCTTGGGGATCAGATAGTCGGGTCCGAAGGACAGTTCCTTCAACTGGTACGCCTCCAGGACGGCCTCGGCCACCGGCTCCCGGGCGAGGACCGCCAGCGCCTCGGCGGCGGCGACCTTCATCCCCTCGCTGACGGCGGTGGCGCGGACGTCCAGGGCTCCGCGGAAGATGAAGGGGAATCCCAGCACGTTGTTCACCTGGTTGGGAAAGTCGCTGCGCCCGGTGCCGACGAAGGCATCCGGGCGGACCCGCTTGGCGTCGTGATAGGGGATCTCGGGATCGGGGTTCGCCAGGGCGAAGATGACCGGCTGGGGGTTCATGGGCTCCAGCATGTGGGGTTTGACCAGCCCGGCCTGGGCCAGCCCTATCAGGGCGTCGGCGCCAACCAGCGCCTCGGTCAGGGTCCGGGCGTCCGTTCGGCGGGCGAACTCCTTCTTGTAGGGGTTGAGGTCGGTGCGCGAGGTGTGAAGGACTCCCCTGGAGTCGACCATCAGCACGCGCTCGGGATCGAAGCCCAGGCGGATTAGGAAGTGACCGGTGGCCACCCCGGCTGCACCCGCGCCCAGGATCACCACCTTCATGTCCTCGACCCTGCGCCCGCTGAGGAGGGCGGCGTTGATTAGTCCGGCGCCGGCGATGATGGCCGTGCCGTGCTGGTCGTCATGGAAGACCGGTATGTCCAGGCGATTCCGCAGCGTCTCCTCTATGTAGAAGCAGTCAGGCGCCCAGATGTCCTCGAGGTTGATGCCTCCCACCGTGGGCGCCAACAACTCGCAGAATCGGACGACGTCATCGGGATCCTGGGAGTCGATCTCCAGGTCGTAGACGTCGATGTCGGCGAAACGTTTGAAGAGCACGCCCTTTCCCTCCATGACCGGCTTCGACGCCAGTCCACCGATGTTGCCCAGTCCCAGGACCGCCGTGCCGTTGGTGACCACCGCCACCAGGTTGCCCCGGTTGGTGTACCGGAAGGCGTCGCCGGGCTCTTCGTGGATGGCCAGGCAGGGCTCGGCCACTCCCGGGGTGTAGGCCAGGCTCAGGTCGGCCTGGGTGAGGGTGGCCTTGGTGGCCCGGACCTCCAGCTTCCCCGGGCGGGGATGGGAGTGATAATGAAGGGCTTCACTGAAACGCGCCATGGGATGGACCCCCGATCTCCGGACCTAGAGGTCCCGGTAGGCAGGCAGGGTGAGGAACTCGATGAACTCCTCCTCGAGGGCCACCTGGGAGAAGACCTCCCATGCTCGCTGGTAGTCGCCGTCCCGGTAGTGGTCCTCGCCGGCAACCTCCCGGATGCGGGACAGTTCCTCGGCGGCGACCTCCCTGACCATCTCGGCGGTGACCGGAGAGCCACCCTCCAGGCGGGCGCCGTGACGCACCCACTGCCAGATCTGGGAGCGGGAGATCTCCGCGGTGGCGGCGTCCTCCATGAGGTTGTCTATCGCCGCGGCTCCCCGGCCGCTCAGCCATGAGGCCACGTAGCGGATTCCCACCGAGACGTTGGTGCGCACCCCGGCCTCGGTTATCACCCCTCCCTCGATCTCGGGGTTCAGCAGATCGGCGGCCTCGACCGAGACGTCGTCTCTGCGGCGGTCGATCTGGTTGGGGCGCTCTCCCAGCACCCGGTCGAACTCGGCCATGGCCACCGGGATCAGGTCGGGATGGGCCACCCAGGTGCCGTCGCAGCCCGCCTCGGCCTCGCGGCGCTTGTCGACGGCCACCGCCGCCAGGGCCACTTCGGTGACCTCCGGGTCTTTGCGGTTGGGAATGAACGCGGCCATCCCTCCCATGGCGTGGGCGCCGCGCCGGTGGCAGGTCGCCACACCCAACTCGGTGTAGGCGTGCATGAACGGGGCCGTCATGGTCACCTGGGCACGGTCGGGAAGCAGGAACTCGGCGTGGTTGCGGAGTTTCTTGATGAAGCTGAAGATGTAGTCCCAGCGTCCGGCATTCAACCCCGAGGAGTGGTTGCGCAACTCGTACAGAATCTCATCCATCTCGAATGCGGCCGTGATGGTCTCGATCAGCACGGTGGCCTTTACGGTCCCGATCGGCATGCCCACCCGCTCGGAGACGTAGCAGATCACGTCGTTCCACAGCCGCGCCTCGAGGTGGGACTCCAGCTTGGGCAGGTAGAAGAACGGCCCGCTCCCGGCCTCCAGGGCGGCCCGGGCGCCGTGATACATGTACAGGGTGAAGTCGAAGAGGGCCCCCGACACCGCCCGTTGGTCAACCAGGAAGTGCTTCTCGGGAAGGTGCCAACCCCGCGGTCGCACCAACAGGGTGGCCCTCTCCTCTGCGAGACTGTATGACTTGCGGGGAGTGTCGAGGCGCAGAGTACCCATCTGTGCCTCCCAGAGGTTGTACTGGCCCTCCACCAGGTTCTCCCACGTGGGAGAGGTGGCATCCTCGAAGTCGGCCATGAACATCTTCGCACCCGAGTTGAGGGCGTTGATCACCATCTTGGCGTCCACCGGGCCGGTTATCTCCACTCTGCGGTCGGCCAGCGCCGCAGGAACCGGATCCACCCTCCACTCGCCCTCGCGGACCGAGCGGGTCTCGGAGAGGAAGTCGGGAAGAACCCCCCGGTCGAATTCTCTCTGGCGGTCGATCCTGCGGTCCAGCAATTCCCTTCGGCGGGCGTCGAATTCCCGGTGGACGTCGGCGAGGAGCGCCGCGGCCTCCGGGGTCAGTATCTTGTGGGAGTTGGGAGTGGTTTCCCCGGCTATCTCGTAGTTAGTCATGATCTCCTTCAGGCTAGGAATAGGGCCGGTTCGGACAGGTTCTCGATGAGCATGTCCATGAAGAGTCGGCTCAGCGCCCCGTCGATCACCCGGTGATCGAAGGAGAGCGAGAGGGGCATCATCGGTCTCACCACCATCTCTCCCTCCGCCACCACTGCCTGGTCCGAGACCCGGCCGACGGCCAGTATGGCGGTGTTGCCAGGCGGGATGATGGGAGTCCCGAAACTGCCGCCGAGGGCGCCGATGTTACTGATGGTGAAGGTCTGGCCGGTCAGTTCCTCCACGTCCAGGCGTCGCCTCCTGCCGCGGTCGGCCAGGCGCCGGGTCGCCGAGGCCAGGTCCAGCACGGACATCTCCCCGGCGTCGCGCACCACCCCCACCAGCAACCCTTCGGGAGCGTTGATCGCCACGCCGATGTCATGCCGGGGATGGACCAGCAGGGAGTCGCCGTCCAGGGTGGCATTGAACTCCGGATGGCGGCCCAGGGCGGGGATTACGGCGGCGATCACCAGCGCGTCGACGCTTATCCCGCCGCCGTGACGCCTTGAGAGGGCCTCCCTCACGCTCAACAGGCGGGTGGCGTCCACCTGGTCGAAGGTGGTCACGTGCGGGATCTCCGACCAGGACCGGGCCATCCTGGCGGCGATGGTTCTCTGCAACCTGGTGAGGGGGCGGCGCTCCGCCTCGGCGGCGGGTTGCGCGGGCGGCGGGTGGTCCTCCGGGGAGGCGGCGGTCGCCAGGACATCCTCTCTGGTTATCCGCCCTGAGGGGCCCGATCCTTCCAGGGTCCCGAGGTCCACTCCCATCCGGCGGGCGAGCCTGCGGACGACCGGGAGGGCCTTGGCGGCCGGCGCCTCTCCGGGTTGGGCCTGCGATCCGGCCTCCTGTGCAGGTGTCGCCGCGGTCGAGGGCGCACCGGCGTCTTCGTTCCCGGCCGGTCCGATCACCGCCAGGACCGCTCCCACAGGGAGCGACTCTCCCCGGGCGGCGCCGTGGCGGACGACGACTCCCGCCACCGGCGACGGCATCACCACCACCGCCTTGTCGGTCTCCACCTCCACCAGCGGTTCGTCCTTTCCCACCGGAGCGCCTTCGGGTACGAGCCACCGGACCACCTCGGCCTCGGTCAGCCCGTCACCTATGTCCGGCAGCAAGAACTCAGTCATCACCGGCCCCTAGTTTATCCCTGACAAGGGGTGGCGCCTCGGGCCGGAGGAGCGGTAACCGGGTTCCCAGGCCTCACGGGCACCCGGCGCGGGGGTTAGACGTGCACGCCTCTCAACAACTTCGCCAACAGCGCCATCCGGACCAGCATCCCGTTCTCCATTTGCTGGAAGTAGATCGAGCGGGGATCGGCGTCCAGCAACTCATGGTCCCTGGGACCTCCCATCTCGTGCTTTCGGGGCAGCGGATGCATCAGGACGGCGTCCTCCCTTGCTCTGGCCAACACCTCGGGGGTCATGATGAAGCCCTTCTTGACCTTCTCGTAGGCTGCCGGATCCGAGAAACGCTCCTCCTGCACCCTGGTCCAGTAAATGACGTCCGAAGACCCGAGCACCTCCTCGAGGTCGGCGGTCTCGTGGACGGGGATCCCCGCCTCGTCAAGCCGGTAGATGATGGACAGCGGCATGCGCAGGGAGGACGGGGACACCAGGGCCACCTTGGCGTCCCGGGCGCCGTGGGCCGCCAGCAACCGGGCAAGGGAGTGGACGGTGCGGCCGTGACGCAGGTCTCCCACCATGGTTATGGTGAGTCCGTCCACCGATCCCCGGCAGTCGAGGATGGTGAACAGGTCCAAGAGCGCCTGGGTCGGGTGCTCTCCCACTCCGTCACCGGCGCTGACCACCACCGGCTGGCGCCCGATCTTCTCGGAAAGCACATCGAGGTAGTGGGCGGCCAGATAGGAGGCGCCGACCTTGGGATGACGCAGGGCGATGACGTCCGCATAGCACCCGGCCGCCCGGACGGTGTCGTGGAGGTCCTCCCCCTTGTAGATCGATGAGAACTGGATGCCGTTGGAAGCTCCCACCACCTTGCCTCCCAGGCGCAGCATCGCCGCCTGGAACGACATGTCGGTCCTGGTGCTCGACTCGAAGAACAGCAGTGCCAGGACCTGCCCGCTGGCAATCTCCACCACCCCCCGGTCTCCCGACCGGATGCGTTTTTTCAGGGTGGCGGCCGCTTCGAAGAGCACCTTCAGGTCGTCCCTGCCGAACTGGTCCACGGTGACGATG
>CAYWGY010000161.1:0-4576 GCA_964458055.1 uncultured Acidimicrobiaceae bacterium
CACGCCATAGGAGTCACCGAGGGCGAGCACTGTCTCGGCGCCGACGTTGTGCCGGGTCCCGAGGAATTCCCTGCCGGGGTTGCGCAACCCCACGATGGCTTTCACCGACCCTCCCTGGTGGTGGTCCTAACCCGCCGGTCCGCTTCCCGCAGGAGCAGGCGGCCCAGCGTCAAGAAGCCTGAACCCGCAGAAAGTCTATGTGACGGACGTGATCGCGAAAGGGGTGGCGATCCACCTGGTGTGCTGTGACCTTCATCCGGCTCCCGTCGTCGAGGACCAGGGAGACCTCCCGGTGACCCGGTCGGCTGGTGCGCCAGAAACGCTCGAACTCATGGGAATCCAGGGTCAGGAGCACCGAGTCTTCCTTGCCTCCGTAGACAATCGCGGGGATCTTCCCGGCCCGGGCCAGACGGCGGGACTCCCGGCTCCCGGTTGAGCGACCCACCACGGCCGCCAACGTAAATTCTTCCATTTGTGGTGTTCTCCATAGTCGTACTGGACTGGACAATTATGCCCCGGCAACCCTGTTTTGCCAAAGTCTCATCCGGGAAGGGCGTCGAGCCAGGATAATGTCCTCGCAGCTAGCAGGCGGTTGACTTCGCCAGCCTTGCTTCCCCCGCCCCGGAAGGAGTGATCGAGACCGTCAAGGTCCACCACATCGGCAAGTTCCAGCGATCGCACCTCCCGGTTGAACAACTCAGGGGTCGCAAACGCATCCCGGCTGCCCCGGAAGAAGAGCATGGGGACGCCGATGTTGCCGAGATGGTCTGATCGCAGCCGGTCCGGACGCCGCGGAGGATGGAGTGGGTAGGCGTACAGCACCAGGGCCCTGACATCATCACCTTCCGCTGCCAGGTAGGTGCCCATGCGCCCTCCCATGGATCTTCCCCCGAGCACGGGGACCACGCCGGTCTCGTTTCGCACCCACTCCGCAACCGCCCGATGGCAGGCCAGCAGGCGATGGGTGGGATCGGGCCAGCGTCGACCGTCCTGGGTATAGGGATAGTTGAATGTGACGCAAAACGCGCCGGCGGCCGCCAACTCGTCCCGGAGTCCCGCGGTGAGGGGATGCGTCGCGCCTGCGCCCGCTCCGTGAGCCAGTATCAAAACGGGACCGCCGTCCGGTTTGCCGGCGGTCCACACGTTGACCCTCTTCCCGGATGTCCACTCCACCTCGTCCTGGGTCACCTGCACTTTCCGCAAGGGTACCTTGCGGGCCCCCCGGCATCAGTGAACCATAGGTTCGGTGAGCTCCCTACGATCTCGGTTATGCGAATGGGACGGACGGCATGCCTTGTCGCCACCTTCCTGGTTGCGGGGGCCTGTCTAACCGGATCCGGTGACGAGGGGAGCATGTCGGGAACATCTTCGGCCGCCCCGGGGGTGGAGACGACCAGCACCGTCGGCGCCATGCCACCCCCACCCGACGATCTCCGCGTTTCTTCGACCTCGACAACTTCTGCCTATGTGCCGGGACCCCTGGATTCCACGACCACGTCCACCCGGGCAGTTCCATCAACGACCGCTGCTTGGGACGCCTCTGTCCCGAGCGCCCATCCTCCCGGCGCCGAAGCCACCACCGGCGCCGCACCGGAGACACCCACCACCACGGAGACCCCCGCTGCTCCCGAAACCCCCGAGACCACGGAAACACACCCGGCCCCGGAAACCACCACCACGGAAACCCCCAAGACGGTTGGAACGCCCTCGACGACGACCCATGCCCGGACTCCCACCACAACCACAGGCCCCGGTTCCGAGCGGGAACGGTCTCCCGGGGTGAGGGAGATATCGGTCACCTCCGTCGAGTTCATGCCCGGTCTCGATGCCGAAATACACGCACCCGTGGAACCGGGGCCCTATCCCGTAATAACGCTCACGTTCGGAAGAGGATGGAGTCTCAGCGACCCCGGCCAACTCTCGGCACTGGCCTCATACCTGGCCGCCCGAGGAGTGGTGGCAATCAACGGCGACCACCGCCCTCTTGACCGCGGCGGACTCGTCCCTTCCATGGTGGGCGAGGTGGCCTGCCTGACCGCCGCCGCCCCTGAGTTGGCGCGACCCCACCTCACCCAGCCTGCAGAGCAGATCTGGATGATCGGCTTCTCTTCGGGAGCCCACCTGGCGGCACTGGCCGCGTTGGCGGATAACCCCTTGCCTGTCGAGTGCCCCCATGAGCGGGGAGAGATAGCCGGAATGATCGGATTGGCAGGACCGTACGATCTCGATCTCCTGTGGGAAGAAGGCTTGTTGGACGGGTTCTTCACGACCGAGAATCTCCCCGAGGGCCTTGCCCGGATTGCAGGCCTCCTGCAACAAGGCGACCGGTTGGCAATGCGCCTGTTCCTGCGGGTGGTGACCGGAACGTCCCCCGAGAATCCGGAATTGTGGAGTTCGCTCAACCCGCTAACCCTGGCCGCCAACCATCCCGAACGCGGCTTTGTACTCCTGACGGGCTCCGAGGACATCGTCATTTCCGACGCCCATTCCGGCCGCCTCCGGGAGGCGTTGAACCGGGCCGGGCATGACGCCGCGGTGGAGACAATCCCCGGCGCGGACCACAACTCCCTAACCCATCCATCCACGGTCGGCGAGACCATTTTGGGTCTTCTGGGCGTGGCCCCTTAGGGGGACTCTTCTCCGCAATCTGTCCCAGCATTCTGGACGTTCTTGACAGATTATCTCAGTGGGATGCTGCTGGCTCCGTCTCGAAGCCCCGGGTGTTCCCTCCAAACACTTGCCTGTTTCATCATATGCCAGTAACAGCATATGCCTGCTACCATGTGACACAACTTGACTACCGACCGGACGATGACGTCGCCGACGAAGGCCAAGGAGCCATCTCTCGCTGAGCCTGAGACCTCCGTGTCCACCGTCGAGTTCATACCCGGCCTCTACGCTGACATTCATGCACCACCCCGGCCCGGTCCCTACCCGGTGGTTACCTTGTCATATGGGGGAGGGTGGAGCAGCGGGAGCCGGACCCAACTGTCACCACTGGCCCGATACCTGGCTGCTTCGGGAATCGTGGCTGTCAACGCCGACTATCACCATCTGTCCGCAGATCGTCACATCCTCCACCTGGTGCAGGAAGTCGCCTGCGTAGCGGCTGCCGCACCCCTGCTGGCCCAACCTCACCTCACCGTCAAGGCGGGACCGGTATGGATGCTGGGGTTCTCCTCCGGCGCCCACCTGGCCACCCTTGCCTCCCTTTCCACGGACATTCTCCCGTGGACCTGTCCCCAGGAACCGTCGGAAGTCAAGGGAGTGATCGGAATGGGTGGACCATACGAAGTTGACCACTTCTGGATGGAGGCAAACTTGGCAACAATGCTGCCCGAGGGAGCCGAGTGGCTTGAAGGCAGGCAGAAGAGCTCCCTTGAGTCTTATTTTCGCTCGCTGCTGGCCAATGTTCCCGAGCACTTGTGGCATTTTCTCGACCCGATGGACATTGCCGCCAACCATCCCCCGCTTCGGTTCCTCCTTCTTGCCGGCGGCTCCGATAACATCGTGCCCCCCTTCTACGCTGAGAACTTCGCGGCCATATTGAACGAGGCCGGGCATCTGGCCTCCTGGGAGATCGTCGCCGACGCAGATCACATTGACCTCGTCGACCCCCTGCTGGTGGGAGAACAGGTCGCGACCTTCTTGGGGCGCCACCACCGCTGAAGTCGACACACTCGGGGTGTGGCCGACCTTCCCACCCCTGCGCCCGGACATCCCTTCAACATGCCCCAAGCCTGACGCTATGAAACAGACGTCGTCCCACCCGCGCCGATGTCGGCCCGCCACATCCGGAGTGGGCCAGAAGACCCCACCCGTCCTCTCCTATCAGGTGTGTACCCGCTGGGGAGGCTGCCCCCTTACCTTGTTAGGTAGGCCTTCGGTGAGAGATTGGGGGCTTGATCGTCCGACACGGCGGGTAGGGCTTGTTGCCCCTGTTACCTGGATGGCCCGGGGGGTGTTGCCACCCGCCGTGTTAGGGCGATGTTGACCGCTGGTAGAAACATGCACACTGTTGATGGCTGGTCCGTAAGGTGGTTGAAGGCAACCGCGTCCATGGGACGATCCGAGATTCCGAGTCTACAGAAAGGAACACCGTTATGAACGCGGTGAGGGTTGATGTGTTCGTCGGGGTGGACATGGCCAAGGGCAATCATTACGCCCAGGCGATCACCTCCGATGGTGAGGAATTGTTCGCCGGTCCGGTCCGCAACGACCAGGCCGCGATGGAAGTGATGCTCGACCGGGCGCAAGCCCATGGTCGGGCGGCAGTGGTGATCGACATGATGTCGGCGGGAGCGCAGCTGATGTTGGGGGTTGTGGCCCGACGGCAGGTACCGGTGGCCTATGTGAGCGGGCTGGTGATGCGCCGCGCCGCCGACCTGTACGCCGGGGCGGCCAAGACCGACCCCCGCGACGCGTGGGTGTTGGCCGACTACGCTCGCCGCAATCCCGACCGGTTGACCTGGACCGAAAACAGACGACGAGCTGTTGGTCTGTTTACGGGTCCTCAAGCGGGCGTGACACTGACCTGGCCGGCGACGCCAACCGGACCATAAACCGCTGCCGAGAA
>CAYWGY010000161.1:4586-6520 GCA_964458055.1 uncultured Acidimicrobiaceae bacterium
CTGGAACGGGTCCTGGGAGCCAGTCTCGCCCAACCCGGCGTCCGGAACCCAGTGTCCAAATGGGCCACCCCCACCGCGTTGCGAACCGCGGGGCGGACCAAGATCCACAGGCGCTATCAAGAAACGCTCCCCCCGACTGGACACCACTCTCACCAACCAGATCATGGCCGCCCTCGACGCCCAAACCGTCACCCTCCCGGCCGAGCACCTGGGAAAAGGTCATCTGCGCCCTGATCGACGACCTGAACCGCATCCAGGCCCACCGCACCGAACTCGCCACTGACATCGCAGAGGCGTTCCTCCAGCATCCCCTCGGGCAAATCCTGCACACCCTTACCGGGTTCGGACCCAGAACCGGCGCCAGGACCCTCGCTGAGATAGGAGACCCCCATCGCTTCAAGAACGGCTCACGCCTCGCTGCCTACGCCGGACTCGCACCCGTCAACCACCGATCAGGCAAAAGCACCAACCGCACCAGCCAACACCCAGGCAGCAACCACCGCCTCAAAAACGCCATGTTCCTCGCCGCCTTCGTCGCCATCCAACACGACCCCACCGCCAAGGCCTACTACCAACGCAAACGATCAGAAGGAAAACACCACAACGCCGCCGTCATCCGCGTCGCCCGACGCCGCTGCGACCTCATCCTCGCCATGTTCAAAACCCAAACCCCCTACAACCCCCAACACCCCCGAACCGATTTGGAAAAAAGATAGAAACACCCCCCAGGAGGTGGGGACTTTCAGTGATCGAGAGTGGGGAAGTTCCCTGATCGCCATCACCTCTCCCTCACTGCTGACCGATGGAGCGGGTTGCATATGGGAGAGTATGGATGTCAGGTCGGTGTGGAGAGAACTCCACATCTGGAATGCGGCGGACCGTCTGCTGATCGGCCGCGTGGTGTCCTCCTTCGTAACCCGCTGGAACAACCTTTCCACCGTCCAGCGGGACATCCTCCGAAACGGGCACTCCCACACGTCGTCCTCGCCGGGCGACTGCCCCATGACCACCCTCGATACCGAGGCGGACTGTCTCTTCTACCTGCCGCATCCCGCCGTGTACGCGTGGCAACTGCAGGTTCGCTTCGAGACCAACAGCAGCGGAACCACCGAGGAGTCCTGGGAGACCATTCACTCGGGTGTCTCCTACCTGGTGAGACTGATCGACTACGCCGACTGGCAGTCGACCACCGCCAACTAAAGGAGTCGGAGACTCCGGGGCACGCCCCGCTCACGGTTCCCGGTCAGTCGAAAAGGCCCGTCGGGTAGTGTTCTGCATGGGGGGTGAACGCGCAGGTCAGAAAGCCGAAGCGAACCACCACCCCGGGTCGATATCCGGGTGTTCATCAGCAGTATCGGGCCCCCGGTATGCTATGTCCACTCAGGTAGGAGTCAGCGAGGTTGAGTATCACCTGTTGGTGGCATTGCGCTTCCGGGCCAACATGCCAATTGGCGATGAGAACGCGATGCTCCAGGGGGATGCCGTTTATCTCGGTGTTTTTGATGGTTTCCCTGGACCAGTTGCCGCTGCATACGATGTTTCCCCATTCGACCAGATAGTCGGCGACTTCCACACCGTAGACCGCGGCTTGCCTCCGGATGTTCTCGGCGGCGTCCGGGTCTCTTGCGGCGGTGGCTATCACCGCCAGACATCGTTGTTGGAACGTTTGACCCGTATCCGGCACCATCCGCTCGGCGCGGGTGGAGCAGTTGGTCCACGAGTTCGGCCCGGCGTAGTAGTTGTCGACAATAGGGAGTTCCGCGACGTTCAACTCTGCTATTCGGCGACTGTACGACTCGGCGGCGCATGCCGGGTCAATACCCATGGTGACCACTGGATATCCATAGGCCAACAGGTTGTAGTGGCAATCGACCACCGTGGGCCACCAGTACCCGTCCCATCCGGGCGGCGGGCCTTCCAACGCCATCTTGTAG
>CAYWGY010000162.1:0-6471 GCA_964458055.1 uncultured Acidimicrobiaceae bacterium
TGTCCCCGCTGTCTACCAGTCTTGCCAGCGAGTCGCCCACCTCGGCCATGGAGGGGGCGTCATCGAACTCGATCACCCAGTCGGGGGGGCCGTGGAGTTGGAGGAGATCGATCCGGTCGGTGCGCAGCCTGCTGAGGCTGTTGTTTAGGGAGACCCGCATGTTCTCGTAGGTGTAGGGCTCGTTGGGAAACACCTTGGTGGCCAGGAATACCTCGTCGCGCCGCCCCGCCAGGAACAGCCTCACCTCGGAGTCGAGATACCCCTCGGCCGTGTCGAAGAAGGTCCAGCCGGCATCCAAGGCGGCGTCCACGGTGGCGCGGGCCGTCTCCAGGGCCAGGTTCCCGTACCCACCGCCCAGGGGATAACAGCCCAGGGCAAGCTTCGAGAGCCTTTGATCAACCATGATCATCCTCCTTCCAGTGTCGGGGACCAAGCGGACGTTGCCGGCGAATCGGGATCGAAGAAGTACAGGCGGCTGTCACGGTTTGGGACGATGTGCCCACTCTCTCCGGCGCCAACCGGACGATCACCGCTCAATTTGATGACGAATCTGCTCTCCCTGGCTGTCTCCAACTGGCTGAGCACGGTGTCATCGATGTCCTGGGCGATCTCCCGCAGCCCTTCCGTGACGACGGTGGGCGCCGGCACATCCACATGCACCAGCGTCTCGGAGCCCAGCACCTCCGAGAACCTCACATTGACCGGTATGCCCTCCCCGGATCCGTTCTCGGTTAAGGCAAAGTGCTCGGGACGCACACCGAGGATTACCTCCTTTCCGTGAGCATCAGAACGCGGGGGACCGGGCAACTCGACGGTCTTTCCTTCCCCGTACATCATGCGCATCCTCTCTCCTTCCACCTCCAGCCGTCCCTGAAGCAGGTTCATGGCGGGCGAACCGATGAAGTCGGCAACGAACAGGTTGGCCGGTTCCCAGTAGAGCTCTCGGGGCGTTCCCACCTGTTGCAGTACTCCCCGCCTCAGCACCGCGATCCGATCGGCCATGGTCATGGCTTCCACCTGGTCGTGGGTGACGTAGATCATGGTCGAACCGAGGCGGCGCTGCAGTTCCCTGACCTCCGTGCGCATCTGCGTGCGCAGCTTGGCGTCGAGATTGGAAAGGGGCTCATCCAACAGGAAGACGCGCGGGTCTCTCACCATGGCGCGTCCCATCGCCACTCGCTGACGCTGGCCTCCGCTCAGTTGAGCGGGGCGCCGTCTCAAGAGCTCACTCAAGCTCAGCACGTTGGCGGTCTCTCCCACTATCCGGTCGCGGACGGCCCTGGCAATGTGCTGGAGCCTCAGGCTGAAGCCCATGTTCTCCGCAACGGTCATGTGGGGATAGAGAGCGTAATTCTGGAAGACCATGGCGATGTTCCGTTTGTCCGGCGACACGTCGTTCACCAACTCGCCGCCGATGTGGAGGGAACCCGCCGAAATCTCTTCGAGACCGGCGATCATCCGGAGAATGGACGACTTGCCGCAACCCGAGGGTCCCACCAATACCATCAGTTCGCCCTCCTCCACTGTGAGGTCGAGGCTGTCGACCGCCACCGTACCGTCTAGGTAGACCTTCCATACGTTCTCCATGGTCACGAAAGTCATGCGGGTACTCCCAGAGGCTTGTGGAAAGAGGCGACGCGCTCGTCCACCTCTCGCCGGACGTAGTTGAGGCAGCGATCCCATCTCAGCGAATCGGCCAGGACCCGATCGACGGGCCGGATGGTCAGGTCGGGGGCTTCTGCCCGATCCAGTTCCGCCAGGACAAGACGATTGCCGGGCGAGTTGTAATACTCGACCGGAAGACCCCTCACCGCCTTGCCCCACTGCACCCACCGCCATCCCCGGATACTGCGGAGTTCCGGCAGGTGCTTGCGGACAATCCAGCTGTCGAACTCCTCCTTTCGATCATCGTCCACCTCGAACCGCTGCAGCAGCAGACACCCCTCCAGGGTGGGCTCCGGGTCTCCCGGCCATCTGGGTCCAAGCTGGTAGACGTTCCCCGTGTAGGTACTGTCGTCCAGTTCGTTAAAGGAGTCGAAGAACCGGCTTCCGTCCTCGATCGCTTCCGCCAGGCCGGGATGCGACATCCAGCGCTTGAGGCCGTCGAGGTCCTCTGCCCAGTAGGCAGCCATCCGGTTTCCGCTCCCCTGCCAGGCCTGCGGGACACCGCAGGTCCGGGTGGCGTAATAGCTCACCCGCCGGACACCTGGCAACCCGACCAGGTCGACCAGGTGCTTGGTCTGCTGCCACCGGTCGAACTCCGCCAGCGCGGTTGCCTGCGGCCATGCCCGAGCGATGAGCACAGCGCCTAGATGCCCCCCCATCACCGTCCTCCCAAGCCCGAGAACAAAAAGCCCTGTTTGAAGCGTCTCTGCGCCAGGACGAACACCACCGCCACCGGGAGCACCATTAACACCGTGGACATCATGAACAGCGCCCACTGGGGGTCCCATGTCGACTGGTAGTTGGAGAGGATGCCCTGGGGCAGGGTCTTGCAGACCCGTGTCTGGCAGAACACCAGAGGTCCCAGCAGGTCATTCCAGAAGTAGGCGAAGTGCAACATACCCAGGGCCACCAGCACGGGGACCGCCTGGGGCATGAGAACCAGCCACATGGTCCTCCAGGGGCCGGCGCCGTCGATGAGGGCTGCCTCGTCGAACTCCCGGGGAATGGTGAGGAAGAACTGGCGCATCAGGAATATCCCGTAGGGTGATCCTCCGAACCACCAGGGAAGGATCAGCGCCCAATAGGTGTCCACCAACCCGATCCTGCTGAACAGCAGGAACTTGGGGATGATGGTGGCGACGAACGGCATGATGAGCATGCCCACCGTGAGAGCGAAGATGACATTGCGACCGGGAAAGCGCATACGCGCCAGCGCGAAGCCCGCCATCGACTCGGCCACCAGCGCTCCCAAGGTGCCCAGCCCGGCATAAAGGATGCTGTTCTTCGCGAACCCCCATAGCGGGGTGGCCGTACCTTGAGGCGCCTGGACCACGTTCTCGAATTTGATGGGATCGGGAATGAACCCGGGCGGAAACACGAACTCCTTTCCGAGTTCGGAAAAGGCCAGGTAGATCATGTAGTAGACAGGGAGGATCATGACCAGGGCTATGAAGGCCATGCTCAGGTACCACCAGATCTTGCGCCGCTGCTGCAGTCGCTGGGCCAGGTTGCCGGTGGGAACCGGACGCGAGACTCCTGCGGGCGCTGTCATCGGGCCCTTCCCTCGTAGTGGACCCACCATCGCGAGGTCCGAAAGATCAGTCCCGTCACCCCGGCCACGACTATGAACAAGACCCAGGACAACGCCGAGGCATACCCCATCTCGAAGTCCTGGAATGCCCTGCGAAAGATCAACAGCACCCAGAACAGCGTTCGATTGGCGGGGCCGCCGTCCGTCAGGACCCAGGCGATGTCGAATACCTGGAAAGAGAGCACGATACCGATGATGAGATTGAACAGGATCACCGGGCTGAGCATCGGCAGAGTGATGTGCCAGAACCTGCGCACGGCCGAGGCGCCGTCGACCGTTATCGCCTCGTACAGATGGGTCGGGATCGATTGAAGACCCGACAGATAGACCAGAAAAGCCGATCCGATCGACCAGAACGTCAGCATTCCCACCAGGGGCAGTGCCTGCTCCGGACTTTGGAAAAACCCCTGCCGGGGAAGTCCCATCTCCTCCAGCAGGTAGTTGATCAGGCCGAAGTCGGTGTTGAAAATCCACCCCCAGAGCACGGCGGCGGCGAACAGGGGGATCAGGGACGGGAGGAAGACGATCAGCCTGAACAGGCCGGATCCCCTTCCCGGCCGGTTGGCCAGCATGGCGACGAGTAGCGAGACGACAACGTACATCAACAGAAAGAATGCCGTGTAATACAGTGTCACCTTGAGGGCCTGCACGAACTCTCCATCGGTGACCATCTTCTCGTAGTTATCGAAACCGGTGAACTCGGCCGGAGAGATGATGTTGTAGTCAGTGAACGACAGCACCGCCGAGGTTGCCACCGGCCCCAGATAGAACACCGCCAAGCCGATGATCCACGGCGCCAGAAAGGCATAGGCCACAAGAGTGCTCTTGCGCCTCCAGCGCAACCTCGATTTCTTGAATGCGGGGGACCCTGGATTCGGGCCCCCCGCATCCGGTCTAACGGTTTCTGCGTTGGTGATTGTCACCACCCAGAAGGATCAGGCCAGCGCTTCCGCGATTCTTGTCGCCGCATCGGCGGTGGCTTCCTCAGCGGTGGTCTCACCGGCCCACAAGAGATCCAGGGCTGCGGCGGCGGCGGTGTCCACAGCGAAGCCCTTGGTGGTGAACGGTGTCCACGTTCCGGCTTCCACCATGGCAACGGCGTCCTTCTTCCACTGCTCGTCGTTGAATCCGGCAGCTTCCAAGGCGCTCCTGCGAGTTGGCGTCGCCACCTGGCTCCAGATCTCCAGTCCCCTGGTGTCCGTGACCGTCTTGGCGAAGGCCCACGCGGCTTCAGGATTCTTCGACTGCGATGACAGCGAGAGCGAACCCAACTCCAGCTTCCCGGCCCGTACGCCGTTGAAGCTCGGAAGAGCGGTCACGTCGTAGTCGAAGTCGACAGTTCCGGCCAGAGCTCCGTACCACCACGGACCCATCAGGTACATGCCGGTCTGCTGGTTCCGGAAGGCCTCGAGGTGAGTTCCTCCGGCCACCACCGGGTTGGGCGACTTGCCGTCTGCAATGAGCTGGGCGAAGTAGCCGAGCATCTGGGGACTGGCGCCCTGGTCGATGGTGGGCTCGAGGTTCTCGTTGATAATGGTCCCGCCGCCCATGAAGCAGAAGGTGTCATAGTTCCAGGACTCGAAGGAGACGCCGAAACGCATACCGTTGCCAATCAGGGCGTCGATGGAATTCGTGAAGGCTTCCTCGTTCCATTCACCGTTCTGGAAGAGCACCTGGGGGTCTTCCAGGCCCGCCGCATTGAAGGCGTCCCGGTTGTAATAGATCACATAGGGCTCGGTGTTGTCGGGCAATCCGTATGCCTTGCCGTTCACCAGGGTTCCCTCGACCGTCGTAGGGATGAAGTCGCCCATGTTGAGTTCTTCGGCGTCCCTGGCGATGTAGTCGTCGAGGTCGAGCAGGGCTTCCCCTTCTGCGGTCAGCTGGGTCAACTGGAAGTTCAGCACCCGCATCACGTCGGGAGCGTTTCCTGCCGCAAATCGAGCCAGCAACTGCGGATACTCCTCGTAACCGTTGGCAGCCAGCGGCTCCCAGTTGACCTGTACATTCGGATACTTGGTGTTGAAGTAGTCGATGCGCTGCTGGATGACCTCCCCTTCCAGGCCCGCGCCCCAGGCCCACAGGGTGATCTCGCCGCCGATATCGTCAGAATCCGGTGCGGCCGTGGTCGTCGGTGCAGCGGTCGTGGGTGCGGCGGTGGTCGCCGCAGCGGTGGTCGCCGGAGCAGCCGTCGTGTCGGCGGTGTCGTCGCCACATGCAGCCAGGAATGCCGCTGCCGCGGCTGCCGTACCGCCCAGGCGGATGAACTCGCGTCGGGACATGCCGGCTTGCTTGGCCCGCCGGATAATGTCCATTTCCTTGGATAATCTCACTTTGCTTTCCTTTCTCTAGCAAGGCTCTTTGGTTTTACCCGGAGCCTCGGGTCATCCGGGGACACCTTGGTGCACCCGGTCAACTCCTGCTCCAGGCTCAAACTGCCGAGGGGATGTGCGACAGGTCTCGAACGATGAACTCTTCACACGCTTCACGGGTGATGTAAGGCAACACGGAGTCCCAGCGGAGCGAGTCGCTAAGTATCTCGTTGTATGCAGAGCTACGGACTAACTCCTTGGGATCCACGTCGGCTTCCAACTCACACCACAGCATCCGGTTGCCCTTGCCCAGGTATCTGTTCCAGGGAAAGGCATAGTCGGCGGTGCGGTCCGCCCGGCATGTCCGGATCCTCACCCAGCCGTCCAGCTCTGCGTAACTCGCCAGATGGGGACCCTCGAGCCACTCATCGAACTCTTCTGTGTGCTCGGGACCGACCTCGAAGCGCTCGACCAAACAGCCGCCGCTGCCGACCTGGTCCCGCCCGATGGCGCCAACCACCTTGGATATGGTCAACATGGTTCCATTGAACGCCTCCTGCTCCAGCGACGGGTATTTGGACTCCCGTTCCAGGGTGGGTTCATCCAGCCCACCCGTGACCACTTCGCTTCCTATCCAGGCGTGCATGTCCGGGATGCTGGTTGCCACATAGGGAATGAAGCGGGTGGCCTGGGAGGCGTTGAATGCCGCGGGCAGGCCGGTCCCGGGATCGAAGTCCCGGATGATCTTGTAACTGGAGGCCCCTAGGACAGCGTAGTGCCGACCGAAGTCGTCAAAGTGCCAGGGAGTCCAACCGTCTAGCTCCTCCTGTAAAGGGGTTGGACAGTCGACTCGGCATACCAGGAGCGGGCGTTCATCGGGGGGAATCCCCATATCTCAACTCCTCA
>CAYWGY010000163.1:0-6403 GCA_964458055.1 uncultured Acidimicrobiaceae bacterium
ATTGCCCAGGCTCAGTTGGTGGGTTGGCTCGAGGGCCTTTTCCAGGGCATACAGGCCAGCCTGATTACCAAGCAGATGGTCGCCCAGGCCCAAGCTGCCCAGCGGGCGAAGCTAATGCCCGGCCGCCAGGA
Source organism: uncultured Acidimicrobiaceae bacterium (assembly GCA_964458055.1). Classification (GTDB taxonomy): domain Bacteria; phylum Actinomycetota; class Acidimicrobiia; order Spongiisociales; family ZC4RG35; genus Bin76. The sequence goes on from CAYWGY010000163.1 coordinate 132, forward strand.
TTCGGGCGACCGGCCGGCCCGCGGGCTCTACCTGTAAGCAGGCACATGGAGCCCCTCCGGGTTGCCGTGATCGGCGGAGGGATCGCCGGCGTCTCCGCTGCCTACCACCTGGCGGAGGGGGCCGACGTGGTGCTACTCGAAGCCGAGCCGACCCTGGCCTACCACACGACAGGACGCTCCGCTGCCCTGCTGTTCGCATCCTATGGTTCACCGGGCATCCGTCCGCTGACCGCGGCCAGCCGGTCCTTCTTCCAGGACCCGCCTCCGGGGCTGGCCGACTTCCCCTTCCTGTCACCGCGGGGCGGCATGCTGGTGGGTGGAGAGGAGGAACTGGAGGAACTCGAGCAGTGGGAAGCCGAGGGGCGGCGGTCCGGAGTTCGCGTGGAATGGCTGGATCCCGCCCGGGCGCGAGAGATCTGCCCGGCACTGCGGGAGGAAACGCTGGCGGGAGCGGCCTGGGAACCCGATGCGGCCGACATGGACGTGGCGGCCATACACCAGGCATTTGTGCGGGGGGCGCGCCGCCGCGGCGCCGAGATCAGGGTCTCCTCGCCGGTGACGGCGTTGGATAAGACCTCATCGGGGTGGGCGCTACGTGTGGGAGCGGAGACATTGTCCGTCCAGGTGGTGGTGAATGCCTCGGGCGCCTGGGGGGACGAGATCGCCCGGATGGCGGGCGTCACCCCGGTGGGTATCACCCCCATGCGCCGCACGGTCTTCATGGCGCCCGGTTCCGACGAATACCGGGACTGGCCGCTGGTGGCGAATGTCGGGATGAGATGGTATTTCAAACCGGACGGGGTCCAGCTGCTGTGTTCGCTGTCCGAGGAGAACCCTTCCCCTCCCTGCGACGCCCGACCGGAGCCGCTCGACATCGCTCTGGCCATCGAACGCATCAATGACGCCACCATCTTGGGAATCCGTTCGGTCCGCTCCTCGTGGACGGGACTGCGCACGTTCGCTCCCGACAGGGAGATGGTGATCGGTTTCGATCATCGGGCGGAGGGGTTCTTCTGGCTTGTGGGCCAGGGCGGGACCGGCATCCAGACCTCCCCGGCGGCCGGGGAACTGACAGCCTCGTTGATTCTCGACTCACGGGCGCCATCCCGGCTTGTGGATCATGGCCTTGATCCCGTGGTGCTCTCGCCTCGGCGGTTCGGCTGATGCCGGCGTTCAATGTCAGCGTTGCCCGCCCCCTCGACTTGGCGTCGTTCTCGGACCGCCTGGCCTTTGCCTGCCTGTTCGGTTTCGGCGCCGCGGGATATTTCATTGGCGACTGGGCCGAGGGGGTGCAGGCGGGTCTTGCCGCCTATCTGACCTGGTCGCTGAGTCGAGAACTGGATCCCGACCACCCCCTCTCCGCGAATCTGGCTGCTCTGGGGGGTGGCGGTCTGGGACTCTTGATGGACACCCATGCCGGCGTCTTGTTCGTCATCTTGCTGGCTGTCAAGGTGATGGTGGGGAGCAGCGGGCTGGCTCCTCCGCCATGGGAAGCCGCCGTGCTCGGGTTGGGGGCTGTGATCTTCTCCGGAACCGAGACCGGCTGGTGGGCCGGGGGGGCAATGGCGGCCGCTCTCTATCTCGACACATGTACGGAGCCTCGGGCGCCGCGGGCGAATCGGTGGATCGCCGGCGGGGTGGCGGTGGCGGCGTCCATCTTTTATTTCTTGTTGGGCCAGCCTGACTCGCAGTGGTGGGTATACCTGTCGGCGGTCGCCATGGGTGGAGTGATTCTGGCTTTCGGGCGGCGTGTGCCGAGAGGCCATGCGGCAGTCGTCATGTTCGCGGTGGCGCCCACCCTGGCTGCGGGTCTCCTGGGCGAGGACTGGCAGGATGGGCTGGGGGGCGGATCGCCAGAGGCGCTGGTCGTCTTCGGTGCCGGCTTGGTGTGTTCTCTGGTCCTGGCCATCGTGCGTCCCCGGGTGCGGTCTCCCGCTGATGAAGGAGGTCGGAAGATCTCCTCCGTGCGGGTGGCAGCGGCCCGGCGACTGGTGGTGGCCTTTCTGATCGTCTCCTGGGTCTCGGCAGCCGCGGGCTCCATCACGGATGCGGTCGAACCGGTAGCGCCGCTGTGGGGAGCGATGGTCATGGTGGGAGCCAGGGTGCTGCTCCATCGCGCAGGCTGGAGGGCGCGCGGGTTTCAACCCTGATGCCCCGCGTTAATACTCGCCGGGCCACGATTTCGTCGCTGCAGAATCCGCGGGTGAAGGCGTTGGTGAGGCTCCGAACCCGTCGTGAGCGTGACAGGCGGGCGGCCTTCCTGGTCGAGGGCGATCGGGAAGTTGGCCGGGCGCTGGCATGGAAGTCACTCATGAAGACGGTCTACTGGTGTCCGGGATTCGCCGGCGAAGGTCTGGAGGATGGTTTGGTCGAGCAACTGCCATCCGCCGTCGAGATTGTGGAAATGTCCGAGGATGTCTTCCGCAAGATCTCCTACCGGGACCGTCCAGAGGGGGTTGTGGCCGTCCTGGAGCAGCCGGACCTGAGGCTGTCCGGCCTCCGCCTGGATGCCGATCCCCTGGTTTTGGTGGTCGAGTCGGTGGAGAAGCCTGGCAACCTGGGAGCCATGCTCCGGACGGCAGAGGCGGCGGGGGCGGATGCGGTGGTGCTGGCCGACCCGACTACCGATGTCTTCAACCCCAACGTGGTGCGCGCCTCGCTTGGGAGTCTCTTCACCGTGCCTTTGGCGATCGCCCCGGGGCATGAAGCCCTGGATTGGGTTCGCAACCGGGGCCTGGCGGTCATCGCCACCACACCGCAGGCATCCGAGACGTATTGGAACGTGGATCTGGATTCGGGATTGGCGGTTGTGATCGGGTCGGAAACCGACGGTCTCTCCGCACTGTGGATGGAGGGAGCTGACATCAGGGTCCGGATTCCCATGTCGGGAACGGTCGATTCCCTCAACGCCGGTACGGCCGCGGCGGTGATGCTCTTCGAAGCCCGGCGCCAGAAGTCAGGAGGACTGGGCGGCCATGTCCGCCGATGAAAGTCCGAACGGCTCAAACCCAGGCCAACGGCACGCAGCGATGTTTGACAACTGCGGACTTTGCACCGAAGAGAACATTCAACCGTTGAGGTCTTGCCCTCCGGGCCCCTCCCCCGCCACCACCTGTCCATGGTCGAGAGAGCGTCTCCCGCGCAACCAGGTCTCAACCCGTGGGCTCCAGGACTTTTCTCCCCGGGCCTTTTTCCTGACGCGATCCGAACGACGCCGGGTCGGATCGCGCCGGGTGCTTGGCTTTCTTTCAGTATGGGATCTGTGTGTGACAGGGTCAACCGCCGGATCACGTCTTTTTTCACACACCGCGCCGGGTGCTCCACCCGGGTGGCACAGAGATGTGAACGAGTCAGGAGAGGCTCTTGGCGGCTGTGGCTGCCTCTTCCAGGGTGAAACGGCCCTCGTACAGAGCCCGTCCCACGATCACAGCCTCGCATCCAAGGGCGGCGACTGCCTCCAGATCTGCCAGGTTGCCCACACCACCCGAGGCGATGACTGCCATCTGGGAGCGTTTACCAACGTCTGCCAGGAGATCGAGATCGGGTCCCGTCATGGCGCCGTCCCGCTCGATTCCCGTCACCAGAAGTCTCACCACTCCAGCTGATCCGAGTTCGGTGAGGATCTCTGGAACCGAGCGTCCCTCATCGAGCCAACCTGCGCCCCTGGCCCGTCCGCTGCGGATGTCGAGGGCTGCCACCACCCGCTCGATCTCTCCCACCTCCCCCAGGACAGCCGGATCCCACACCGCCGCGGTCCCCATGACCACTCTCATGGCGCCGGCCGCCAGGGCAGTGCGCGCCAGGGCGGCGGTTCGAATTCCTCCTCCGACTTGAAACGGAATACCTGCCCTGCTCATGTCCCTCCATATCCGGGTGTCCGGCTGTCCGGACCGAGCACCCGACAGATCCACCACATGAACCATCTCGGCTCCCCGGGACACCCAGTTCGAGGCCACCTCCACGGGATGGTCCGAATAGCGGGTGACCTGTCCGTAGTCGCCGTGGAGCAGTCTGACGACCCGTCCCTTCAATATGTCGACCGCTGGGATTATCTGCAAATCAGGTTTCCTTTCTGATTCCCGGGCGCTACCATGTACGGTTTGCGAAAACGTGTGAATGTGCTAGCATGCTAACATACTAACACATTACGATAGCCAAGGAATCGTGAATCCGATGACCTTCGACAGATCATGGCGCAACCGCGACACGGATGCCCTATTCGAGGCGATGCTCTCACTGGAGACGGTGGAGGAGGCCGCTCTCTTCTTCAGGGATCTGTGCACGCTGAAGGAGATCTCCGACCTCAGCCAGCGGTGGGCGGTCGTGCGCAAGCTCGACGAGGGCCTTCCATATCGCGAGATCTCGGGTATTACCGGTGCCGCCACCGCCACCATCACCCGGATCAACCAGTGGCTGCGGCACGGCGCCGGGGGTTATCGATTGGTCCTCGCCCGCGCTCAATCGGCCGACGGAGCGGAAAACGCATCATGAAGAAGGGTTCCCTCACGTTGGCCATACCCAACAAGGGACGGCTCAGGGAGCCCTCCCTGCGACTGCTGAAGAGCGCCGGCATGTCCTTTGAAGTCACCGATCGCGTGCTGTCGCTCAGCGTGAGGAACGTGAACGTGGATCTGGTGCTGGTGGGGATGCTGATCGAAGGCGTGGCCGACGTGGGTATAACCGGGTTGGACCTGATGGAGGAGGCCAATGGGAACTCCGATCTCGAACCGCTGGCCCGACTGGACTTCGGATTCTGCCGGCTGGCCGCGGCCGTGCCGAATTCCTCTTCCATTCATGATTTGGAAGATCTGAAGGGAATGCGTATCGCCACTTCCCATCCCCGTACCACTGCTCGGTTCCTGGCCAACCGTTCGATACCGGCATCGGTGGTAGCGCTCAAGGGATCGGTGGAGGCCGCCACCAAGATCGCCCTGGCCGACGCGGTGGTCGACCTGGTTTCCACCGGATCCACACTCAGGCTGAACGGCCTGCGGGAGATCGGTGTTCTGGTGGAGTCCCAGGCGGTGCTGGCCGGACTTCCAGAGTTGAGGGAACACCCCCTGGTGAGGCAGTTGATCACCGCAGTGGGAGCGGTGACCGCCGGTCGCCGCAAGCGTTACGTCCTGCTGAACGCCTCAACCGACAATGTGGACGAGATATGCCGGATCATCCCGGGTCTCTCTGCTCCCACCATCGTCCCGCTGGCGGAGAGGAAAATGGTGGCTGTTCACTCGGTGGTGGACGCGTCCGATCTCTGGGATCTCCTCCCCCGCCTCGAGGCGGCAGGTGCCAAGGGAATCCTGGTCCTTGATGTGGGGCAGTTGATCCCGTGACTCGATCCACTACCCGTCGCCTGCGACAAGTCTGGCTGGAGGGGTTGACCGAGGATGAACTCGCCGGCATCTGCAATCGCTCGGCGGTACCGGACCCGGGGGTACGCAAAGCCGTCCAAGCCATATGCGAGGAGGTGCGCACCGGCGGGGACCGGGCCATGCAAAGACTGGCGTCCAGGTTTGGAGGAGGGTACTTTCGCGTGCCCAGGACGGAGTTGGAGGCAAGCGCGGAGGACATGCCTGAAGTCGTGGAGGCTCTGACACGAGCCCGAGATCAGATAGAACGGTTGCATCGCCACCAGATTCCCGTCGACACCTCTGTGGAGACTCTCCCAGGCATTGCCGTCACCCGTCGCTGGTCTCCTCTCACCCGAGTGGGAGCCTATGTCCCCGGCGGCAAGGCCGCCTATCCCTCCACTGCCCTGATGACAGTCGTCCCCGCCAAAGCGGCCGGAGTCGCAGAGGTGGCCGTCGCCACTCCGGCCGGTCCCGACGGATCGGTCAGCCCGGCGACGCTGGCCGCATGCCTGGTGGCCGGCGCCGACGAGGTGTGGGCCATGGGAGGGGCGGGGGCGGTCGCCGCCTTCGCCTACGGGACCGAAAAGGTGAGGAGGGTGGAAAAGATCGTGGGTCCCGGGAGCCAGTGGGTAACGGCTGCCAAGCTTGCTGTCCTGGGGGACTGCGGTATCGACCTTCCCGCGGGACCCTCCGAGGTGCTGGTGTTGGCCGACCACACCGCCGACCCGGTGCTGGTGGCGGCTGACCTCCTGTGCCAGGCCGAGCACGGCCCCGACTCGCCGGCCATCCTGGTGACGACCGACCCGCGACTGCCTCCCAGGGTGGATGAAGCACTGGAGGAACAGTTGGCCGCCCTGGACCGGCGGGACATCCTTGCCGAGGCCCTGTCCAACCACGGGATGGCTGTGATCGCCCGCGACA
>CAYWGY010000164.1:0-6402 GCA_964458055.1 uncultured Acidimicrobiaceae bacterium
GGGCCTGGCTCAGTGTGCTCCCGTACGGCATGTTCACCGGCCCGGGCACCCCGTCATCGGACTCCCCGTAGTCAACGGTGAACTTGTCCCCTTCGATGGTGACCGTCACCGCCATGCGGATCAGGTCGTATGAGATCCCGTCGTCGTCCAGCCATTCATGCGCCGACCACCGCCCGTCGGGCATGGCCAGCACCGCCTCGCGGGCGGTCTCGGCACCGTGCTCGATGATCAGGTCGATCGCCGCGTCCACGTTCTGCAGCCCGAACTTGTCCCAGATCTGTCGCAGCCGGCGTTCTCCCACCCGCATGGCCGAGATCTGGGCGTTGAAGTCCCCGATGATCGTCTCGGGCATGCGCGAGTTGTACCGCAGGATGGCCATGATCTGCGGATCGACCTTCCCCCGGCGGATCAGCTTGATCCCCGGCAGGATCAGGCCCTCCTGGTGGATGGAGGTGGAGTCCAGCACGTACCCGGGGTCCTTGGCGCCCAGGTCCATCCAGTGGGCCCGAACGGCCAGGTAGGCGTCAGGCACCTCGCTTCCCTCGCAGAACACCGGGGTGAACAGCATGGCGTCGGCGGCGTGCGCGCCGCTCATGTAGGGGACGTTGATGATCACCACGTCGCCGGGGTGGAGGTTCTCCACCCCCACCTTGTCGATGCCCTGGTGGATGGCAAAGTCGTTGGCGCCCAGGAACGACAGGATCCCCGAGGACTCGGAGATCAGCCGGCGGTGGCGGTCGTACACCGAGATGCCGAAGTCCAGCACCTCGTAGATGACCGGGTTGAAGGCGGTTCTCACCAGCGTCCGGCGCATCTGCTCGGCGGTGGAGTTGAGGTAGTGACGGATCACCTCCACGGTGGCTCCGTCCATTCTTTGCCCGGGGCTCATCTGACCACCAGGTTCCCCAGATGGTCGGCGACCACGGTCTGGTCGCCGTGGACGATGGTCACCGTCGTCGGCTCGCGGATGATCACCGGACCTTCAATCTCAACATCAGGTTGAAGAAGGCTTCGTTCGTGGATCGGGAAGAGGCGGCGTGTGCGGGTGGCGAAGTCGAAGGCATGCCGCTCGCCGACCCTGCTCACCATCCCCTCGCCTTGCGGATCCTGGTCGCTCACAGGCTGCCCCGATGGCTTGTCCAGCAGTCCGATCGCACGCACCCGGGCGGTCAGGATCTGGACATCCTCTTTGAGGCGGTGCCCGTAGCGCTCCTCGTGCTTTCGGTGGAACTTGGCGCACAGCGATTCGGTGTCATCGCCCTCCTCCAGGTCGACCGAGAGGGTGTGCTCCTGGCCGTTGTAGCGCAGGTCGAGCCGCCTCAGCAGCATCCGTCTCTGCGGCGGCACCGACTGGGTGTCGAGCACCCGGTCGGCCTCGGTTTCCAGATGGGCGAATACCCCTTCCATCTGGGACAGGCTGGCGTCGTCCAGCATGGTCAGAACGGTCTGTCCCACGTCGTACTCCAGGTCCGACATCAGCATCCCCCAGGCGGAGAACACCGACGGTGCGGCGGGTACCAGCACCTCGGGCAACTCCATCTCCCGGGCCAGGAGCGGCGCCAGCATCGGCCCGGCGCCTCCGAAGGCCACCAGCGAGAACTCCCGGGGATCAAGGCCCCGTTCCACGGTGATCTCCCGGATGGCCCCCACCGTGCGGGCCAGCAGCACGTCGAACACCGACGCGGCGGCTCGCTCGACGGACATGCCAAGCGGTCGGGCGAGTTTTTCCTCCACGCCCCGCACCGCCGCGTCTCGGTCCAGGGCCATCTCGCCTCCCAGGAACTCGTCGGCCGCCAGGTAGCCCAGGCACAGGGCGGCGTCGGTGACGGTTGGCTCGGTGTTCCCCCGCCCATAGCAGATCGGCCCGGGGACGGCGCCGGCGCTGTGGGGGCCCACTCGCAGCAATCCCTTGTCCATCCAGGCGATGGAACCGCCGCCCGCGCCGATGGTGCGGATGTCGAACACCGGGATGCGGATCGGAAGCGCCTCGATCTCGGCCTCGTACACCTCGGTGGGCACCCCGTCCACGATCACGCAGGCATCAAGGCTCGTGCCTCCCACGTCGAAAGAGATCAGAGAGGACCGCCCGGTGGCCTCTCCCAGGCTGATGGTGCCGGCGATCCCCCCGGCCGGGCCGGAGTAGACGGTCAGAAGCGGCGAAACACGGGCGATCTCGGAGGTCATCGCCCCGCCTGCCGAGCGCATTATCAGAAACGACCCCTCGAAGCCCTTAGTCCGAAGGCGGTCTTCGAGGTCGGTGAGGTACCTGCCCAGGATGGGGCGGATGTAGGCGTCGGCCACCGCCGTGGCGGTCCGCTCGTACTCGTGGTACTCCTTCACCAGGTCCACGGAGATCGACACTGTCAGGTCGGGATAGGCCTTGGCCAGGATCCTCTTGGCGGCCTCCTCGTGCTCGGTGTTGGCATAGGAATGCAGAAAGCACACCGCCACCGACTCCACTCCCCGCTCCACCAGCACGCGCCCGGCGTCGATCACCGCCTGGTGGTCCAGTTCGGTGACCACCTTGCCGCGATGGTCGATGCGCCCTGGGACGCCCACGGTGTGGCGCCTCTTCACCAAAAGCGGTGGGCGGCGGTACTGGAAGTCGTACTTGGAGCCGCTCGGCAGGTCGCCGCGGGCGATCTCGAAGATGTCCCGGAAGCCCGCGTTGGTGATTATCCCGGTCACAGCCCCCTTGTGCTCCAATATGGCGTTCAGGCCAAGGGTGGTGCCGTGGGTGTACACCGACGCGCCTTCCAGGGGCGCCCCGGTGGCCCGGGTGGCGGTGATCACCCCGTCGGCGGGGGCGGCGGGAGTGGTGGGAGACTTGCGGACAGTGATCCTGCCGCTGCTCTCGTCGTAGGCGATGGCGTCGACGAAAGTCCCGCCGATGTCCACCGCCAAGCGGTATCTGCTTTCAGTCATCTTCTTTCTCGCCACAGACGCTGACTATTCAGGAAGCCGGCCGGTCGTCCCGCACCACTCGGCCCGACTGCATCACGAAGGAGATTCCTCGCATGGCAGCCACGTCGGTGAGGGGGTTTTCTTCAACGGCGACCAGGTCGGCGGCCTTGCCTTGCTCTACGGTACCGATCTCCGACTCCAATCCCAAGAGTCGGGCAGCATTGGAGGTGGCACCCTGCAAAGCCAGTTTGGGATGGAGCCCGGCCCCTTCCATCAGGCCCATCTCGTACACCGCCACCGACGTCCCGTCGATGGGGTCCCCGGGTGGGTAGTCGGTGCCGTTGACCATGGTCACCCCGGCCGCCACCGCCCGGCGGATGCTGGCCAGGTGCATGGGCCCCACCTCCAGGGAGGTCTCGATCTGGAATTCCTCGAATCCCTTCCAGCGCATCCACTCCTGGGAGCGGGTCACGCACAGGGTGGGAGTGAGGAACACGCCCTTTTCCGCCATCCGGGCGGCGGTCTCCTGGTCGAGGTCGTAGGCGTGTTCAAAGCACCGCACTCCGGCGTCGAGCGCCCAGTTGATGGCCTTGGAGGAACCGGCGTGCGCCACCACGTAGGTGTCCCGTTCGGTCGCCGCGTCCACCGTGGCCTTCATCTCGGCCTGGCTCATCTCGGGATGGTCGAAGGCCTCGTTGAGGTTGGCGATCCCGCCGGTGATGAAAACCTTGATATGCTTACAGCCCGAGTCCAGTTCGGCCAGGGCCGCTTCGCGAAAGGCTTCAGGTCCGTCGGCGATGACGCTTCCCATCCCGTCGCCGTGACCGTCGGGCTTGGAGATGGCCCGCCCGGCGCCCACGATCCGGGGGACGTCGGCCCATCCCGCCCGACCGGCCTCGGCCAGGAGCAGGTCGGCCTGGTTCAACTCGTGGACGCAGCGCAGGGTGGTCACCCCCGCCCGGAGGGCGTCCTGCGCCCGCTCGTAGGACCGAAGCACGGTCAGACCCGGGTTCTCGTTCTCGTCGGTGGTGGAGAACGGGTAAACCACCGACAGGTGGGTGTGCACCGAGATGAGCCCCGGAACCAGGTACCGGTCGCCCAGGCTCATTCGATCTCCCTCGCCCGGGTGCTTCTGGATGGCGCCGATCCTCCCCTCCGAGACCTCCACGCTCATCCCGTCGTGGACCTCTCCCCTCACCACGTCAACTACCCTTGCGTCAGTCAACCACATACCTAACCTCCTTGCTCAAGTTCTCGGGCGACGGTCCGGGCCCTGGCAAGCCAGGAGTTTTCTTCTCCCAACCGTCGCAGCGTGTTTCGTATGTCGGGATCTTTGGAGTCTGCCAGCGCACGGTCAAGCGCCCGGGACATCTCCTCTGAGTCTTGGTAGGAATGTACCTCTTCGAATGCCACCACCTCGGGCATGCGGCTGCACACCACCGGCTTTCCCCCCGCAAAGTACTCAAACAGCTTCAGAGGCGAGGTCGAGACGGTGATCTCGTTCACCACGAAGGGGATCATGGCCACGTCGAACGACTGAAGCCACCTGGGAAGGTCCCCGTAGGGCTGGGCAGGTACCCACTCGACGTTGGGCAAACCGAAGAGCGGCCGGTTTCGGGCGCTCTGGTCATAGGCCGGGCCGATCAGGACGAAGCTCCAGTCCCGGCGGCTTCGGGCCACGTCGGCGAGCAGGTCGTAGTCCATCCACCGGGCGATCGCTCCGTAGTAGCCGGCGATGGGTCGGCCCTTCTTCAAGAACCGCTGGATGGCGGGATGGGCGGGTGAGGACACCTCCCAGTTGGCGAAGTGATCGTACTCCACCCCGTTGGGGAGGTACAGCGTGTCGGGACGCTGCTCTCTTGCCCGATTCAGGAGGCTGCGGGCGCTGGCCGAGGTGATCGAGGCTGCGGACAGTCCCCGCCCGTGCAACCGCTCCAGCTTGCCCAGGTCGTAACCGTCGAACACGTCGAGTTCGTCTATCCAGTCATACAGGGTCCTGGTCCCTTGCGGGAACGCCACCGCTGCCTCCCAGTTGTAGGTGAGCGCCCACACCAGCGGGTCGGGCAGTTGATGGAGGACCTGGGACGGGCCGTTGTACAGGAACAGGCGGGGTTCTATCTCCTCCCACCCGGGCTCGCCCTGGTTGGAGTTGTCGTAAATCACCGTGTACCCCAGCCGGGCGAACGCCTGTGCCAGTTGCTGGGGTCTTTGGAACAGGTGGATGTACCACTCGATGTTCAGCAAAAAGACCACCACTCCCCTGCTGTGGGCTATGCGTTCGGTTACCTCCTCTGGGATGGTCGGCTCCGCCCCCTCGGAGGAGCCCGGGCCGCCATCCGCGGTCGGCGTCATCACGCTCATCGCCTTGCGCCGCAGCTTGTTTCGGACCCGCCAGTACTTGGTCACCATTTGGATGGCGCGGGTCTGCCGCAGGTCGTCCAACTCCAACTGGAGCAGGTCGCCCCTCCGTTCAGCGAACCGATGCTGGTCGTGCGCCACCTCCAACTTCTGGGCGGCATGGTCCAGGGCGTCCTGCTTCGTCCGCAGGGCGTCCTCGGCCCGCAGGATCCGGTTTCCAAGTTCCAGGTTCTGGGCCTCGCTGCCATCCAACCGTCCCTGGGTGTCCGCCAGGTTCTGGGTCAGGGCAAGGGCCATCTGTCTCTGCACAGCGATACCGTCGGCATCAGACGGTTGCGCCGACCCGCGGGAAAGGGACTCCTTTAGAAGAGGAAGGACCCGGCGGGCTCTTGCCATCATCGACTCCCAGTGGACGTACATGAAGTAGGAGAGGTCCGCGAAGTTGTGCCACACGGCCTCAAGCGATTCGAGCAAGGCATCCGCACTCGCCTCTTCATCGCGGTGGCACCAGTCTCCCAGGCCGAGTTCGGAGGTCATGCGGGTCACCTTGGGATCGTAGGAGATCGTGACCGAAGGGGTCTTGCCCATGGCGGCCAGGATGGTCCCGTGAAGGCGCATGTTGAGAGCAAGTTCGCACCGCCCCAAAGCGGTCACCAACTGTCCCGGGTTGAGGTAGGAGGGAGTTATGTGCAACTCGGCGGTGGTCATCTGCCTCATGATCCGTTCGCAGCAGGCCCGGTCGTCGAAGTCGTCGGACTCCAACTCCTGCAGTGGGACGAACAGCACCGACCCTCCGTATTGTTGGCAGAAGCGGTCGAGGGCCCGGGCCATCTCCGCCTCTCGCCTCTTTTGGGTCGAGGCCGTCCCCCAGGACCGGGGCGTCACCCCCACCAGCGGCCGGGGAAGCTCCGACAGAACCCGGTTCAGCCGGGAAGGCAGTTCATCGTATCCCACCAGCCAGGCGGGGTCTCCCACCAACTGCGAACCCTCGATGCCAATCGACTGCAGTTCGGCCTGGTCCTGCTCGGTCCGCACGGTGAAGCCTGCGGAAATCTCGGCCAGGGCCTTCACCCATCGGGGTGACCGGTCGTCGAGGAAGGGACCCACTCCCACGCCCCACACCATCACCGGGATCCCCAC
>CAYWGY010000165.1:0-6373 GCA_964458055.1 uncultured Acidimicrobiaceae bacterium
ATGCATTCTGGCCTGGCTTTATATACTTCAGTCGTTCAACTACTACGGCTGTATGTCGAGTCTTCTCGTGATTGGAGGCGTCATCACCGATGCCCGCCAGAGCTTGCGCAACTGTTGTGGTGCGATTTGGTAAGGGGGGCGGTGGGTGCCCGAATTGGACAAGCAGGTCACGGCGGAATCCAACTAGAATAATCCGATGCCTCGCCTGCGGCAATCCGTATTCCTCGAATTTATAGGTGTGCGGCCATACATCGTATCCTGCCCCCTCTAGTGCAGACAGAATGATGGCAAAGTCTCTCTTGCCACCACTTGAGGCTAAACCATTGACGTTTTCGGCAACGAAAAACTTTGGCCTCAGCACTTCCAGAGCCTTAACACACCAGCGAAAGAGGCCCCCGTACTCCCCCGAAATACCCCGTCTATCTCCGACTACACTGAAATCGTTACAGGGGAAGCCGAATGCAATGCCGTCCACCGTTGGCAGGCTTGCGAATTGCAGATGCTCGACCCTACAACAGAAAACACCAGTTGCTGGAATAGGCAAGTTGTCAGCCAACGTCCGACACGCGTCCTCATCCATGTCATTCACCCAGACATGAGAAAAGCCATGTTGGCCGATCGTGGCCGAGTGGGCGCCGAGTGTCATCCCGCCAGCGCCCGAGAACAATTCTCCCATTCTGTAGAGCCTTGCGGGAACGTCCGTACCCTCTTGGTCACCGTGATTGAAGGGACGGCCTCTATCCAAAGGCGGGCCCACAGAGTCCATAGTTGTCCGCATTACAATGCTCCCCTTTCTGTCTACTCGAATCATATGCCGGTCCATGTGGCAAATAGAGCATTGCGGCTGTACGTTTGTGCCCGTTTGAAGCGATTAAAGCGCCCGGTTGTGTAGGGGGCCCAGTCTTGGCTGATCTTAGCGCACGAATGCCCGGTTGTCTGCGATTCATCTATGATCGTTGGGATCGAGCAGATTCCCTGTTTCGTCACTCGGTTGCAAGCTTTTTGGCAGATGCATCCAATAGGTTGTAACACCCCTGACCACAGGGGCAAGGGATCATCCAACGACCGACCTCCAACACTTGAATGTCAGTGGCTGAGGATCTGTTTCAGGAAGGTCTTGGTCCGGGGGTGGCGGGGGTTATTGAAGAACTCGGCCGGGGGACCTTCTTCGATGATCTGTCCCTCGTCGAAGAGCAAAATGCGGTTGGCCACCTCCCGGGCGAAGCCCATCTCGTGGGTGACGGCCACGATGGTCATTCCGGTCCGGGCGAGTTCCCGCATGACCTCCAGCACCTCCACGATCATCTCGGGGTCGAGGGCGGAGGTGGGCTCGTCGAAGAGCATGATCTTGGGGTCCATGGCGAGGGAACGGGCGATGGCAACCCGCTGTTGCTGGCCCCCCGAAAGCTGGCCCGGATACTTGTTTGCCTGCTCGGGTATCCCCACCCGCTCGAGCAAGGCGTGTGCCCGCTCCTCCGCCTCGGTCCGGGTTCTCTTGCGAACCCACACCTGGGCAAGCATGATGTTGTTGAGGACAGTCAGGTGAGGAAACAGATTGAACTGCTGGAACACCATGCCGACTTCAGAACGGATCCGTTCGATGTTGCGCACATCAGAGGTAAGTTCCGTTCCTCCCACCACAATCCGACCCTCCTGATGCTGCTCCAAACGGTTGATGCAGCGGATGAAGGTGGACTTTCCCGATCCCGAAGGGCCGATAATGACCACCACCTCTCCTTCCCCAACCGTCGTGGTGACGCCTCGAAGAGCCTGAAAGTCGCCGAACCACTTCTTCACGTCTTCGCAAACGATGATCGGCTCGGGGGTTCCGTTTTCCATCAAAGTCTCCCTCACGCTAGCGGGTGCCCACACCCAGTCGTCTCTCCAGTCGCAGGCTGGCTCGACTGAAGCTGAAAGCAAATATCCAATACACCACCGACGCCAGGAGCAGGTTTTCGAGAACGCTCCCCAGGGAGTCGGGTTGGTTGGGAACGATGTCGCGGGCCACCCGGAGGAAATCGGCCAATCCGATGATGGCAACCAGAGAGGTGTCCTTGAAGAGGGCAATGGTCTGGCCCACCAGCGCCGGGATGACCGCCCGCAGGGCCTGGGGAAGGGTGATGAGCATGGTCATCTGGGCGGTGGACATCCCAAGCGAGCGGGCGGCTTCCGTCTGCCCCTTGGAGACCGACTGCAATCCTCCCCGCACGTTCTCGGCCAGGTAGGCGGCCGACCAGGCTGCTATGGCCAGCAGCGCCTTTGCCTCGCCGGCGAAGTCGAGGCCCGGCGGCAGGAAGCGGGGAATCACCTTGTCCCCGAAGAACAGCACCGTGATCAGCGGAACTCCCCTGATCACCTCTATGTAGGCGACCGACAGCAGCCGGAAGATAGGCATCGACGAGGTGCGTCCCAGGGCCAGGATCAACCCGACCGGGAAGGACAGCGCCGTTCCTCCCACGGCCAGCAGGATGGTGAGGTTGAATCCGCCCAGGAAGTGGCCCCGGGTGGCCAGGTCCGTCGACCCGATGCCCAGCAGGAAGAAATAGAGAGCACAGGCTCCTCCCCCCAGCCATGACCAGTAGAAGATCCTCCGGGCTCGCCGGCTGGCGGCGAACGTGGGAGTGGCCAGCGAGAACAGGGTGAGCAACAGCAGGAGCACCCGGATCGCCATCGGCCATTCCACAACCCATGTCAGGATGGAAACGGCGCCCAGGAGGAAGTTGACTCCCGCGGCGCCCTCCCGCCCCAGGCTGCTCACCGTCCGGATCACCACCGGACCGGCGGCAATCACCAGAGCGGCCCAGGGAAGCCAGGGAGTCACCTCCGCCCAAACCAGTTCAGGGCTCCGCTGGACCTGCAGGTAGATGACCGGGAAGGACAGTACCCACACAAGGGTTACCACCCTCTTCATCAACTGCCGGGAAACCCTCCTGCTCGCCACTTTTCCCACCCAGTGGAACGCCACGATCACCAGGGCGGTGATGGTCAGAGGCCCGGTCGTGGTCGATTCCAGGGGCAAATACCACAGAAAGCCCACCGCCAGCGCTCCCAGCACCACCAGCACCCGCGCCACCGAGACATCCCTCTCCTCCTTCATCGCCCTCATGAGGCCCACCCCCGCCACGAACAATGCTCCTCCACCCCATACCAGCACCGACTGGGTGGTACTGCCGGCCGGAGACCAGAGGGAGAGAACCCCCACCACCACCGCAGTGGCCCCAACGGCCCTGACAGCCGCCAGGACCTTCACCATCGAAACCCTGCCCTCCATGCCCCATGTAGAGGTGGTCACCCCCGTCAGGGCGGCGATTATCCACAGCGACCACCACATGTTGGCCAGGTCGTCCCGGGGATAGGCCTCCACCACGTAGTTGGCCGAGTTGGGGGGGATCACCTCCCAGCGCCGATCAGGACTGAAGGCGAAGCGGAGCACCGCAGAGATAACCAACAGCAAGCCACCGGTAAGCAGCACAGTCAGCACCCCGTTGAACACCGAATTGAACAGGTTGTTCCTAGCCCAGTCCAGCCAACCTATCCGGAGGGCCTTGGGAGGAGGCTCGGGCGGGACGAGGTGGTGGGATTCGTCGGTCATCTATCGCTCCACCAGTTGGGTGCGGCGGTTGTAATAGTTGATCATCACCGATATCGAGAGGCTGATGCTCAGATAGAAGGCCATCCATATCAGGATCACCTGGATGGTGTCGCCGGTCTGGTTGAACATGGTCTGTCCAACCTGGACCATCTCGGGAAAGGCGACCGCGATTCCCAGGGAGGTGTTCTTCGCCAGGTTCAGATACTGGTTGCCCAGCGGGGGAAGGATCACGCGGAAGGCCTGGGGCAGAATGACCATGCGCAGGAGTTGACCTCTCCGCAGTCCCAGCGCCAGACCGGCCTCGGTCTGACCCTTGGGGACCGAGAGAATGCCGCCTCTCACGATCTCGGCGATGAATGAGGCCGTGTAAAGAGTGACACCCATCCAGATACCGAAGAAGGAGGGGGTCATGGTCATGCCGGTGCCGGCGATCTGGGGGAAGCGGCCCGGGACCTCCACCGACGGTTGACCGATCGCAACCGGAGCGCCGGCGCGGAGGAGCTCGAACTTCTGGTCCAAGAACTCCAGAATGCCCCGGAGGATGCCCGCAGCAAGATCCGTCACGGCGGGAAACAGCATCAGGGCAACGGCGCCGACGATGCCCAACACCCCGGCAAGGATCAAGCGGAAGTAATCATCATCGGTGAGCCTGGCCAACCCGGCAGGACTACGGCGGGACTCCAGGAAGCGGTGAATCCACCTCCATCCCAGATAGAGGGCGGCCAGCGCCAGGATCACCTGGTAACCCAAGAGAGGGACCGCTCCCACCCCGCCCGCCAGGCTGGCAAACAGCAATCCCAGGACGCCGGCCAATGGATGAGCGAACCAGCCCACCAACGCACAGACCGCGAAGATCGCCAGCGCCCAGACCACCGGCCGGGTCTCCTCCCCCAGCTCTTCGGCCTGAAGCATCCGGCGGCGATAGATCCACCGCGCGGCCAGGGCTCCCAGGACCAGGAATGCCCCCCACTGCCAGAAGGTCTCCTGTGGGAAGGGCCATGCGAAGGAGACTCCCTTGCGACTCACCAGGAGCAACCCGGGAATGGGACCGGAACTGTCCTCCTCCAGGGTGGGGAACAGTATTGAGGCGAGGAAGAACCAGAAGACCACCTGCACAAGCACCGGGATGTTGCGGATGGTCTCCACAAAGACTGTGGCCATCTTGGATGCCATCCAGTTGGATGACAACCGGGCTATTCCCACCACCACACCAACCACCGTGGCGGCCACCAACCCCGACATAGCCACGCGCAGCATGTTCACCGCTCCGGTGTAGAAGACCTCCAGCCCGGTGTCGGGCTTGATGAAGATACCCTCTCCCAGTTGGATACCGGGCGGGTCGGTGAGGAGATCCCAGTCCAGCGACAGCCCCTGGGCACTCATGTTGGCGGTGGCCTCCCCGATAAGCACATAAGCCAGGGCCATGATCCCGAACAGCACCCCGATTTGTGCTGCCCATTTCAAAAAGGTGACGTTCCGCCAGAACGGCGGGCGGGCGGGAGGGGCAAGGTTTGCTCGGTTCACTGGGAGCGCTTCATCTCAGGGGTACAGCGACGTTTCGGTTTCGGCTGGCAATGATTCTAGGTTGCAGAGTCCCCCTGCCTGGGGTTTCAAAAGACACCTTTGCTGCGCCTCGGAGACCTTCCCTTTGACAGGACGCTCGCAAACCGCGTCCCCTTCACCGTCGGTAATCCTCCCTAAGACGGCCCTTCCCCTGGTATCCATGCATCCTTAGATAGGGATCTCCTTGGTGATGGTCCCGTTAAGAACCTTGCCCATGTCCCTTGCAAAACCTCCCGGCCTGCTGTCGGAGATCAGCCTTCTTCAACGAAGGGAGAAATGCAAAACCAGGTGCGCCAGTTGGCCTCACTCGAGAAGTCTCCCGAGAATGCCTCCTGCCGCAACTGTTCCAAGGTACAACCGGCCTTGGCCAGGGTGCTGCTAATGGTTTCCCTGAGTTCCTCCCGGTCTAGGACGCTAATTAGCCTCTCGTGGTTCTCCTCCGCTTGTGACTCTCTGTTGGGGCTCTGATTGAGAGCCGCCTGTTCCACCATCACCAAAGCGGTTACTCCTTCTTCTGAATAGGCGATCTTAAGCTATTACCTAACAACGCTCTGCGACACTTGGATTTCTAGAACCTTTTACATTGCATCGCAGTCAAGCCGTTCTTCCCCGCATGCCGCACCGCCCCTGCTCTCCGGCGGCTACAAACCCACGCCAGAGAATTCTGCCCGTAGGTCGGCGATCTGGGTGGCGACGCTCTCGGGATTACCTCCTCCCCGGGTGGCTCTCTCCTGCACCGAGACCACCGGATCCAGCAGGTCCACGTCGCCTGGGAGAAACACGGGATGGGCGGCAGCCAGATCCTCGACGGACAGCGAGGAGAACTCCCGCCCCTGCGCCGAGAGCCGCGCCGCCATCCGGCCGGTTGCCCTGTGCGCCTCCCGGAAAGGTACTCCCCTCCCCACAAGCGCCTCCGCCAGATCCAAGGCGGCGGTCTCCGCAGCAGGCGGAGGTGGATGGAACCGGGCGGTTGCCAACAGTCCGGCCAGGGCGGAGAGCGCGCTCCCCAGGTCGTCGTCAATCCTGAAGAGGTGCTCCTTGTCCTCTTGCAGATCACGGTTGTAGGACATCGGCAACCCCTTCTCCAGGGCCAGCATGGCGGTGAGCGCGCCGATCGCTCCCGCCGCCTTCCCCCTGGTGAGCTCGGCAACATCGGGGTTCTTCTTCTGGGGCAACGCCGACGAGCCCGTCGAGTACCGGTCATCCAGGGTGATCCAG
>CAYWGY010000166.1:0-6373 GCA_964458055.1 uncultured Acidimicrobiaceae bacterium
CTGGCAATCACTGGCATGGCCAGCCTTCTGCTGCCCTGGGCGAAGCTGGATGGCGCAGCGACCTCCCTGTCCGGAGCGGACATGATCGCCTACCTGGTCGGCGGGTCGGAAAGGTGGGAGATGCTCAGGATCTCACCGCTGGGAGCGATGGCCTTCCTCCTCGTCCCACCGGTCACGCTGGCTCTCACGGTTATGGTGTTCCTGAAGACTATCAGGGGAATCGACTCCTTCATCCTGAATGTCGTGTCGGCCCTGGCTCCGGTTCCCATGGTCCTTTTTTCCGGCGGAATTGCCAGCAGCGACATCGGCCTGTCTCGCGGAATGATGGCTCCGCAGTCCGGCATGGTGGTCCTGTTTCTCTCGCAGGCCGGGATTGTCGCGGTCGGCGTGGTGCCCTGGACCAAAGTTCTGGACTTTGGCAAGCGGACCCGCGTCAAGGCAACGGCGGTCGGGTCGGATTCCTGCCCGGATGGTGCAGGTCGCGGCGACCGTCGTCAGTCTGTCCGGTCGGCCCGCTCACCCGCCGCAGGAAGGGACAACGACCGCCGTGAGTACGGCGGGAACGATATACGAAGAGGTGCACGCAACTCTTGGGCCGGGCAGGTCTCCCTCTCGCAATCATGTCCGAGACGCCGGCGAGGAGGATGATGATAGGACTATTCAGACCAACCAGACGAAAGCTGACAAAGGCGGCCATTGTGCTGGTATTCACCATCGGGACTGTGGCCGCAGTCAAGTCGATTTTAATCGTGGCGATTTCGGAGGACTACAGCATGTACCCCACCGTCATGGACGGCGAGATTGTGGTGGCCATGGAACGGTGGAAGGAGCCGGAACTCCGGGACTTGGTATTGGTAGAGATGGACGGCCTCGAGGATTTCTATCTCCTGAAGAGGCTCTCCGGGGTGCCCGGCTCTTCAGTCAAGAGAAATGGAACCGGCCCATCCCTCACCCTGGGAGAGGACGAATACTGGCTCACCAGTTCGGCCAGCCGGTACGTCGGCCACGCCAACACCAGGGACAGCAACGACTTCGGCCCCGTGGGCAGGGGAAACATCAAGGGTGTGGTCGTCTGGAAATCCGCGGCTCTGCGGTGGGCCTTGGCGGGCGAGGACACGGAGGCCAGGTTCATGCAGGCGAAGGACCGCCGCAGGTGAAATCGGAAACCTTCAAGAGTCTTGCCCAGAACTAACAAAGGAGGTGAAAGCAGCTTGGCCCTGGCAGGAATCGCAACCGCCATCGCTATGGCTCTGAGTATCCTGGCTATCATTTTCTTAATCGCCTACGAGCAGGTTACAGGCGTGTCGCTTTTGGACAGTCCTGGCCCTCCACACACGCCGCCCGGCTCATCCTTTCTCCCGTCGACGCAGCGGCCACCGGCGACGCGGGTGCCCGTGCCTGACCTGGACGATTGCAACGTCGACGAACTGGCGCACGAGCCCACGGAGGACAACTTTATCGTGGTAAGCCGGGTGGTTGACGGCGATACCGTGGAGGCCGAGGGGATGACGGATAGGGTCGGCTTGTGGGGCATCGATGCTCCCGAGCCGGACCAGCCGGGCGGACGGCAGGCGACAGAATACCTGGCGTCCATCCTGCCGGCAGGGGCCCTGATGAAGACCCAGGTTGTGGGGCGCGACCGCTCCGGTCGACTCATGGCAGTCGTGGGAACCAAAGACGAATGGGCGGTCAACTTCAAGATGGTCTGGGCCGGGTGGGCCTTCGCCTACAAGGGCGCCAGCGACTCGCACAACCCGTGCCTGCACGTAGCACAGAGACACGCCAGGATAGAAAGAAACGGTGTCTGGGGAATGTTCCCATACGGAGGCACCCGTCCCTGGGAATGGAGGCATCGAAATGGAGGGCGCTGATAGCCACGGAGCAACCATTGCAAATCCCTGAATGGAGATGACCGGTACGCACCCACTGCATGAACATAGATCCGGGCAATCAGCACGGGGCGTGAATCACCCCGGAGAGAACGACAGAAAAACAGGAGGAGCCAGTATATGAATTTGGACGAATACTATCCCGACCCTGTGAATCTGGTGGGCAGCACCACCGTGGGAGCAGTCTTGGCCGACTCGATGCTGCGAGTGGCGGAACAGGCCGTGGTCCTGTCCCGCACACACTCGGAAAATGCCGATGAACTGCTGGCGGCTGCGGCACTGACCAATGGGGTCATAGCAATCTCCTATGCAAGGGAAACCGCGGGAGCAGCCCTGGAACTGGGTGATACTCACATCCACGGCGTCAACTGCATACCCGACGACTGCCGGCACGACCGGTACTTTGCGATGGCCGTCTCCACCCTGGGAAGCGCTGAAGAGTTACTGATCGAGGTCGATGAGCTGGAACTGGGCCTGAGATACCGGACTAGGTTCGTCCCGCTGGACCCTCGGCAGGTCGCGAAAATGGCGAAGGTATTGAGGCCGAGCGTCAGGCTGGACGAGATGCAAAGAATCACCGATAAGGGATATGTGAACCGCCAGGCCGCAGATTGGACCGAGGAAGAACGGTTTGCCCACGCACTCACGGTCGAATATCTGGCGATGTCGGATATGCGAGATATCCGGGACGATGACCCGGAACTCCAGCAACCCGTTGCCATCGAGGACCTGGAGAGATACCGGAATTTCATTGAAAAGGGCCATGCGGAAACGGAAAGGCTGCGGGAACTGGCCATTCCTGTAATCCGCAGGTGCCAGGAGAGGATGCCCACGGACATGTCCTCTACTCTCAGAAAAAACGACGAAATCCGGGCGTGGCTCGAAAGGAGCAACAAGAGCCTGGGTACAGCGGAGAGCGGAATCCTCATTTCCAAGAAGGCCAGAGAAAAGCTCACCATCATCGACCCGATCCTCGATCAAGGCCGGGGTGAGGAACTACAAAAGGCCGTGGAACACCGGATTCTCGACCCGGACGCCGGGGAGAGCTTAAGCATCCTGATCAGCTTCGTCCACAAGGGACGCAGGACCATCAAGCTGATCCAGGAACCTTACCCCGTGGATTTCCCGGTACACCAGATCAGGTTCCACATCCACCAAGTCTGGGAATTGGTGCATGATGAGAACCGGGTCGGGGACCTCCCTCAGTGCGCCATTGACTTGGCTCACCTTGACATCGAGACGGCATCCAAAAGACTGGACATGGGACTTCACTACATTGGCAAAGAGGCGATAGAGAGAGTGCTTGACGGAGCGCGAAACCGGGGCGCCAGCCACGCCACACTCACCGAGATAGTGGAGATGCTCACTGAGCGAGATCAGGAGGTGGTCGCCGCCATTCTCGAGGACTATGGGAGGCAATGGAGGAAAACCGCAACTATGGAGCAGGCCACGAGTATCGTCGAACACGCCAGGAGAGCCGGGGTCGATGAAAGAGTGCTTGTCAGGATAGCCCAGGCCATGGGTTACGGCCAGACAGAGTTGGGAATATCTCCCTGGGGTCTGACCACGGAAACCATGACGGATTTGAGAGCGGTAGCTAAGGAAGCCGGAATTCCGGAACCCCGGTGGGCGGCAGTCGAATCCTGGATCGGGGAATGAAAGGAGCCCGACGCTACGGACCCGCAAGGATGCGGGCGGCGTAAATGAAGAGGCTCGGCTCAAACCAGACGCACATCCGCCTGTGGCTGGCCCGCTCGACCATGGGCAGCATGACATGATTTTCTAACGAGAGAAGCGTTCCACAAAGAAAGGGGCCGATCTGATACCCGGAACATAAGCCAGACGAGCTGTGAGTTTTACGGGGCGTTCCAAGCCAACGCAATGGGAGAATTGACCATCGAACAAGTCCCACTCAAGCTCGCGCGTTGGCGGACGGCTTGTCCTGATGCCTGAAGTAGGGGATTTTCCGCTCGGTGAAACCGAATCCACCGCCCCGTTCCGAATGCCTTTGCAGGGAGGTAGCCGATCCCTCATCGGAGTATCCGAATCGCCTGAAAGGGCGTCAACGTACATTTGCGATGAATCGCAACTGTCCCTGCCGAGGCAGCAAAGCCAATTCTATTGGAGCGGAAGAAAGTGCTGAATGAAACGCGGGAAACCCAGCAGACCCAACCGGTGGGCCAGTACAGCCAGAAGCCCATCAACGGCAAGCTGGTTATTGTGGTCTTGGCCTTACCACTTTTCGTGACGTTTGGACTACACGCTGTTGCCATAGCAAACTTCCTGGTCGACAACGCCCCGGCGATCCTCACTTGGACCGGAGTCATCCTGACCGGGACAGGGGCACTGGGCAACATGGTCTCTTTGCCGCAATTAGTGCAACACTACACGCGACGAGAATCCTACAGCGACCAAGAGAGAAGCGATGCTTTTAGCGCAACAACATCACTTGTCCTGATCATGTCAGGGGGCATCGTCCTGATACTCAGGGGAAACTTCTGGGATGCTGTAGCCGTGGCCATCCTTTGCGGAGGCACCCTAATAGTAGTCGTGGGCCTGGCCAGGATCATGGCCGAAGCCCGGCTCGAAGGGGATGCGAGGATTCCGGCATTGGCCAGGATGGGCCAACTGGCAGCCATGGTCGGCGCAGTTCTGGCCTCGGTAGGCATAGTCGTTGTCTGCCGCACCCAACTGGTATAAGAAGCCCCGAAGCGGAGCTGGCCCATGGCCGACTGGAGCAACTGGGCCCGAGGTCGAGAGCGTGCTGGGCAGGGTCAGCGGGAACCCGGTGTTCAGAGGCACCAGGCTGCCGGTGTACTCCCTTTTCGAGAACTTGGCAGGGGGAGCAACCACCCACGACTTCAAGGAATGGTTCCACCCCGTGGACGAATCGGACGTGAAGGCGGTCCTGGAGTTCGTGGCCCAGGACCTCCGGACCAGCGTTCCTGATGAGTGTATGGTTCGATGTAGGAAGGCCCAAACTTTACGACGCCGGCAACTCGGGGACGAGGCGGAAATATCCGTACCGACACGGTGAAGGGGCCACTTGGTGTGGCCCCTTCCTTGCACAATGATCACCAGCGGCCGAACAGTCGCCGGTAGAAGCGTGGGCCAAAGACGATCACTCCCACCAAAATCCCAACTCCAACTACCCACGTCAGCGCCCCTTCGACAAAGGCAGGGAGATCGGGAAGGAAAACGACGATCAGGCACAGCAACAGGAAAGAGAGCGTCACCACG
Source organism: uncultured Acidimicrobiaceae bacterium (assembly GCA_964458055.1). GTDB lineage: Bacteria > Actinomycetota > Acidimicrobiia > Spongiisociales > ZC4RG35 > Bin76. Next base: position 5,130 of record CAYWGY010000166.1, read on the forward strand.
CTCACCAGATTCTTCATCAGGTATTCCCCTCAATCCAGAAAATTCGAGGCCACGGGAAGGGATCCAGTGAATCCTATTCCCGATGCGCCGAATCCCCGGCCCGCCAACCGACGGCCAGCCACGGGGGCAGGCTCCGGCGGAAAGGACGGACCAGCGAGAGAGGGGGTTGAGGTCAACCGGGAGCGATGACCCGGTCCAGACCCGGCCGAACCGGGACAAGAGGGAAACAGCGAGCCGCCGGGCCGACCTGGCAACGCCCCATACGTCCTTGGCGAAAGACCCGACCAGCAGGTAGGAGACAAGGTGGAGGCCCCACAGAGCGGCGACGAACAGCCCCAGGGGCGATAGACCCTCCCAGCACTCGTAGAGGAACCAGACCACTGGCCCAACCGGGTTCTCGCCGCCCAGCAAGGGGAACAATGCCGCCAGGGCAGTCAAGCCGCCCACGATGATCAGGAACGGCAGGAAACACTCGGCCGCCGAGTCCCGCGGATGCTTCATCCACTTCGTCGTGATTTTCACTGAGCCACGTTAACATGAGGGGCGGAGTTCATCCACAGTCATCCCCGCCACAGGTTGGCCGGAACAGGAAGCCACGTGAGCAAGGTAAACATAGAGGAAATTCTCTTCACCCCGGCGGACGCCGCCGAAGCCCTCGAAACCATCGCCCGGCTGGAGGCAGACGAGCGAGGCTCCATCCCTGCCCGCCTGATGTACAACGACCCCCACCAGCCGCCCCATTGGTGGCACGTGAGACACATGCTGAACCTCACTCTTCTGGCCCGCGCGGTCGCCGCCCAGGAGGGGACGGCGCCGGCACCCGGAAACCCTCCACAGATGTCTTTCGTGGAAGATCCGGTGAACAACGGGGCCGCGCTGTTGCGGCTGAAGGCCAAGCTCCAGGAGTGGAGGGACGGCGCCGAACCAATCCCGCCGGCCATTCTCCCCACCTACGAGGGACAGGTCTGGGTCGACATCGACAGCCTGAACTACAGGTTCGACCGGCCGGAGCCTCACCCGGACCCTGAGTTCCACCGGGAGGACAGGTGGAGGATGGCATCCAGCCTGAACAGACTGCTGGAGGAGATTCACCCCACGGAGGAAACCATTCACGGTCCCCGCTGCCACATCTGCTACGACGAGTCCGACCTGAACATCCGGGTAGCGCCGGACTACTACTTCGCCAAGGACGTGCCGGGCCCGGGAATCCTCGCCACCGGCCTGTACCTCACATGGGCGGTGGG
>CAYWGY010000167.1:0-6266 GCA_964458055.1 uncultured Acidimicrobiaceae bacterium
TCATCACCGGCGCGTAGATGTTCCCGTTGGTGACGGTGGGCATCACCGAGGCGTCCACCACCCGCAGGCCCTCGACGCCGTGCACCCGGAAGTCCGAGGGCGACACCACCGCCATCTCGTCGGCGCCCATCTTGGCGGTGCATGAGGGATGCAGGGCCGTCTCGGCGTCGCGGGCCACCCAGTCGAGGATCTCCCGGTCGGTCTGCACGTCGGGTCCGGGCGAGATCTCCCCGGCGTCGAAGTCCTCGAAGGCCGGTTGGCTCAGGATGTGGCGGACGGTGCGCACCGCCTCCACCCACTGACGGCGGTCCTCGGGAGTGGAGAGGTAGTTGAAGGACAGCGCCGGCTTGTCGAAGGGGTCGGCTGAGCGGAGGGTGATGCTTCCCCGCACGTCGGAGTACATGGGGCCGACATGAACCTGGTAACCGTGACCGCCCGCGGGCACCGACCCGTCGTAGCGGATGGCGACGGGGAGGAAGTGGAGCATCAGGTTGGGATAGTCCACCCGGTCGTTGCCGCGCACGAACCCGCCTCCCTCGAAGTGGTTGCTGGTGGCCGGCCCTCTCCGGAACAGCCACTGCAGGCCGATCCAGGGCATCCGCCACTTGGCGAGATAGGGCTGGAGTGAGACCGGTTGCCTGGAGGCGTGCTGGATGTAAACCTCCAGGTGGTCCTGGAGGTTCTGCCCCACACCCGGGAGGTCTGCCACCACCTCGATACCGAAGGACTCGAGGTGTCCCGCCGGGCCCACGCCCGAGAGCATCAGCACCTGTGGCGAGTTGACGGCGCCCCCGCACAGGATCGACTCGGACGCCTCCACCCGGTGGAGACGGCGGCCCTTGCGGTACTCGACTCCCACCGCCCGCCGTCCCCGGAAGAGGATGCGGGTGATGTGAGCGCGGGTGACCAGCGACAGGTTGGGGCGGTCCATGACCGGGTGCAGGTAGGCCCGCGACGCGCTCAGGCGCCTTCCCCGGTGGCGGTTGGCGTCGAAGGGAGCGAACCCCTCCTGGCGGTAACCGTTCACGTCGGCGGTGCCGGGGATTCCCGCTTCCCGGCCCGCCCGGAAGAAGGCCTCGAAGAGGGGGTTGGCGGCCGGTCCCCGCTCGAGGATCAGCGGTCCCTTCCCTCCCCGGTACTCGTCGGCGCCCGCCAGGGTGGTCTCCAACCGCTTGAAATAGGGGAGACAGTGAGCGTAGTCCCAGGTCTCCATCCCGGGTTCTGCGGCCCACTTCTCATAGTCCATGGGGTTCCCGCGCTGGAAGATCATGCCGTTGATGGAACTCGACCCCCCCAGCACCTTGCCGCGGGCGTGGTAGACCCGCCGGCCCCCCATGAAGGGCTCGGGCTCGGACTCGTACTTCCAGTCGTAGAACCTCGAGCCGATCGGGTAGGTGAGAGCGGCGGGCATGTGGATGAAGACGTCCCATCGGTAGTCGGGTCGTCCGGCCTCGAGCACCAGCACCCGCCGGGAGGGGTCGGCGCTCAGCCGGTTGGCGAGGGCGCATCCTGCGGATCCACCGCCGATTATGAGGAAGTCGTAACGGTCCATGGCAGGCGTCTCCCGACGTGTGATCAGGGACCCGAGAGAGGGGGAATCCCACCGGGACCCCGGTGGGGAGGAAAGCGCGACTGCTCCTCGAGCACCCCGATGGGAAGGTGGCTGCGTATGTAGAGGTTCTCACCGCCGAATCGGGGGGTGTAGTCCCAGGTGATCCCCTGGGTGCGCATCACCCGGCTCACGAAGGCCCGGCGGCGCTGGCTCTCCAGCACCTCATCGGTGAGCCGTGCGCTGTCCCAGCGTTCGGAGATCTCGCCCTTGACCGTTCCCAGCCCTTCGTCGGCGCCCGCCAGGTTGGACAGTTCCTCGGGATCGGCTTTCACGTCGAAGACCTGGTCGGGATCCCCCTCGGCGACCACGTACTTGGCGCCGCCTCTCTGCACCATGAACATGGGAGTCACCGCTCCCTCCGCGTAGTACTCGCCGATCACCTCGTCATGTCCGGAGTCGCCGTGGATGTGAGACAGCAGGGACCTCCCGTCCAACTCGGTGGGATAGTCGACCTGCGCGCCGCCGGTGGCCAGATCCACCATGGTCGGACCAAGGTCGACCAGCGACACCGCCTCCGACACTCTCCGGGGCCTCAGGCGGTCGGGACACCAGAAGATGAGCGGCACCCTCACCGAGCGCTCCAGAAAGCTCATCTTGAACCACATCCCCCGCTCGCCCAGCATGTCGCCGTGATCGGAGGTGACGATGACGATGGTGTCCTTCGCCATGCCGGTCTCCTCGAGGGCGGTGCGCACCATGCCCACCCGCCGGTCGAAGTCGGTGACCGAGGCGTAGTAGGCGCGCCGGGCCGCTCTGATCTGTTGTTCGGTCGGTTCGATCTCCGAAGCGCCGATCGCCCACCGGAGCCGGTCGCTGTGGGGGTCGCTGGGCGCCGTCTCATAGGAGGTGATCGGCATGTCGATGTCATCGTCGTCATAGAGGTCCCAGGTCTCGGGCCGCGCCAGGTAGGGGTCATGGGGCTGGATGAAGGAGATGGTGAGCATGAAAGGCCGTCCGCTGGTCCGGGCGCGGTCATAGATCCAGCGCTGTGCGCGAAAGGTGACCTCGTCGTCGTAGTCGATGTTCACCGCCGCCAGGGTCATCCCGGCCTCGGTGACAACCTTCATGGTGTGGAACCAGTCCTGTTTCTCATAGGGCTGGTCCCAGCGGGGGTGCCACACGAAGTCGGCCGGGTAGGCGTCGGTGGTGAGGCGCTCCTCGTATCCGTGCAACTGGTCGGGGCCGACGAAGTGCATCTTTCCCGAGAGACAGGTCAGATAGCCGCGGTCTGCCAGGTAGTGAGCGAAGGTGGGGATCTCCACCGACCACTCAGCGGCGTTGTCCCATGCGCCGATCCGCGCGGGCAGACAGGAGGTCATCATCACGTACCTGGAGGGGCCGCACAGAGGCGAGTTGGTGTACGCCCAGTCGAAGGTGACCCCCTCGTCGGCCATCCGCGAGATGTGGGGAGAATGGACCACGGAGTGGCCGTAACTGGGCAGAAAATGCGGCGCCAACTGGTCGGCCATGATCAAGACGATGTTGGGCCGAGTCATATTCCATCCGATTCTACCGATGGCCGGCGTCGCGGATTCAACGGGCTGGAGGCGGGCGGACCGTGGTGTTCGATCATGCGAGCCGATCCGACGCGACCCGACGACCGCCGAGGATTGTCTTGTGAGTGTCCGGGTTTTCTATACTGACAGACGGGTGTCCGGTTCAGATTATTTCGCATGACTGCCTATTTCGAGAACTATCTTTTCGTGGCCGCTTTCGCTTTGCTGGGAGCCGTGCTGGTGTTGGTGATGCTGGGCGTGGCGTCGATCCTGCGGCCCCACAAGCCCACCGCCTCCAAGAAGCTCACCTACGAGTGCGGGGTTGATCCCGTCGGCGAGGGGTGGAGCCAGACATATGTGCGCTACTACGTCTTCGGTCTTCTGTTCGTGATCTTCGACGTGGAGGCGGCATTCATCTTCCCCTGGGCGATCATGGCCGAGGACCTGGGCGTCTTCGGGCTGGTGGCCATAATCATCTTCATGCTCACCCTGGTGGAGGGCCTGTTCTATGCCATCAAGAAGGGAGTCCTGCGGTGGGAGTAGTCCAGCGTTTCGGGGTCCCCAAGCCGGTTAGCTGGCTGCTGAACTGGTCGCGGCGGTACTCGCTGTGGATGTTCCAGTTCGGCCTGGCCTGCTGTGCCATCGAGATGATGGCGGCCTCGGGGCCACGTTACGACTTCATGCGCTTCGGCATAATCCCGCTGCCGGCCTCGCCGCGCCAGGCCGACCTGATGGTGGTGGCCGGGACGGTCACCGACAAGATGGCGCCGGCCGTCAAGCGCCTCTACGACCAGATGCCCGAGCCCAAGTACGTGATCTCGATGGGATCGTGCTCCAACTGCGGCGGTCCCTACTGGGACTCGTACTCGGTCACCAAGGGAGTCGACCAGATCATCCCGGTGGATGTCTACGTGCCGGGCTGTCCCCCCCGTCCCGAGGCGCTCATGGACGGGATCGTCCTATTGCAGGAAAAGATCAAGAACGAGGACATCCAAGAGAAGTGGAACGAACGTGACCTCCAGCCCGTCTGAGTCGAGATGACAGACGCGGAGAACTCCCGGGAAGACCGCTCGGTGGCGGACCGCGCCGCCGCGGCGGTCGGGGGAGTGGTCCTCGATGCTCTCGACACCGCCAAGGTGGGGGTGTCCGCCGACCGGTGGACCGAGGCGTTGCGCACCGCCCGCGACGAGCTGGGGCTGGAGTTCTTCTCGTGGCTGTCGGCGATCCATTGGGCCAACGACCCCCAGGTGGGCGACGCTCTCTCGAACGAGGTCGCCGAGCGCTTCGAACTGCTGTGCGCGGTCTCCGATGTCACCGCCGGCGAACTGGTGGTGTTCTCCACCGACCTCCCGGCAGCCGATCCGGCGGTGGACAGCCTGATCGAGGTCTATCCGGGCGCGGACTGGCACGAGCGCGAGGCCAGGGAGATGTTCGGGATCACCTTCGTGGGACACCCCCGGCCCGAGAACCTCTACCTGCCCAACGGCTTCGTGGGCAATCCCCTGCTGAAGTCGTTCCCCCTCCTCAGCCGTGAGGTCAAGCCCTGGCCGGGAGAGGTGGACGTCGAGGAGATGCCCGAGGTCGGAGGGGGTGGCTGAGATGACCATGGCGCCGGAGATGATCCGCCACCTCTCGGGAGCGGCAGTGTCGGTGGAGCTGGAGACCCCCGACATGACCCTCAACATCGGTCCCCAGCATCCCTCCACCCATGGAGTGCTGCGCCTGGTGGCAAAGGTGGACGGCGAGCGGGCCTTTGACGTCCAGCCGGTGATCGGGTACATGCACCGCGGCTACGAAAAGCTCTCCGAGGTCCGCACCTACCCACAGATCACCGCCCTGATCAACCGGATCGACTGGGTGTCGGGATACGCCAACGAGATCCCGTTCATGGTGGCCGCCGAGAAACTCATGGGAGTGGAGCCCCCCGACCGGGCCCAGTTCATCCGCCTCATCCTCACCGAGATGGCCCGCATCTCCTCGCACCTGGTGTTCCAGGCCTCCTATCCGCTGGAACTGGGCGCCGCCACGCCGCTGTTCTTCGCTCTGCGCGAGCGCGAGCGGGTCCTGGACCTGATCGAATCGGTGACCGGGGGCCGCTTCCACCCCAACTTCAACCGCATCGGCGGGGTGAAGCCGGCGGTGGGCGCCGGACCCACCACCCGAAAGACCATCCAGGACCTCCCCGCGGGTTTCCTCTCCGAGACCAGGGACGCCATGGACCGGGTGCTCTCCACCGCCGACCAACTGGAAGACCTGGTGGCCGGCAACGAGATCGTCCTGGCCCGCACCAAGGGCATCGGGATACTCCCACCCGAGGTCGCCGTTGCATACGGCGTGTCGGGGCCGAACCTGAGAGCCTCGGGCGTCCCCTTCGATCTGCGCCGGGTCTCCGACTACCTGCCCTATCACCTCTTCGACTTCGAGATCCCCACCGGGGAGGCCGGCGACTGCTGGGACCGCTGGTGGGTGCGCCTTGAGGAGATCCGCCAGTCGGCTTCCATCGTCCGCCAGGCCGTGGACTCGATACCTTCCGGGCCGCTCCAGTCCAAGGTACCCCGCATCATCAAGGTGCCCGCCGGAGAGATCTACGTGCGGGCGGAGAACCCCAAGGGAGAGATGGGTTACTACGTCGTCTCCGACGGAGGTCTGGGTCCCTACCGGCTCAAGATCCGCTCGGCCTCGTTCTCGAACATCTCGATCCTCCGTTGGGCGCTGGAGGGAACGCTGGTGCCCGACATCATCGCCATCATGGGATCGCTGGACTTCGTCCTGGGAGACGTGGACCGATGAACCCGATCCTCTCCCGAGCCATGCCCCGGCCGCGTATGCCGTCTCTAACTCGCGAAATCCGTTCCCGTCGGCCCATTCGATGGGCCCACCCCCGCCACCGCCTTTCCGAGGTTCGGGCGCGGCGAGCCGGTGTGGAGGCCGGTGGCCGGACCCGAGGTATGACCTTTGCGCGGCCCGCCGGCGCCGGGGCGGTCCGGGAGGTTTTTGTGACTCCTTTCAATATGCACCGCTGCGGTGACAGTTTCAAGTCGGCGGGGGAGAATCCCGCCGGGCCGAGAGGAAATGTTTCGCGACTTGTGCCGGTTCCCGCCCGGGAACAGTGCCGAGGGGGTGTCCGATGAGTCCCTGGTTGGCGCTGGCGATCTGGC
>CAYWGY010000168.1:0-6201 GCA_964458055.1 uncultured Acidimicrobiaceae bacterium
CCTCTCCCCAGACGATGGTAGGGAAGTCGATGAGGTCCAGGCCCGTCTGCACCAGCCTGGGGTGGCAGATGAGCACGTCGATGCCCTCCTCCACTCTGTCGGCGACCCATTTCTCCCGCTTGTCGGGGGCTACCTTATCGGCCTTCATCACTGCCACGCTGAAACCGTGGCGGGTGAGGATCTGGTCCATCCTACCCGTGATGTCCCTCGTCCCCGTGTGGGTGACGTAGACCAGCACCCGGCGGCCCTCCATTCTTTCCTTTGCCACCAGGTCCACCAGGGACTTCTCCTTGGGGTACATCCTCTCCTCGGACAGTGGAGGCACCATGACTATGGGCTCTCCGCTCTCCGGGTCGAAGACCGTTTCACCCCTGGTACAGCCGTCGGGATAGGCGAGCAGGGTTTGCAGGTAGATTGAAAGCAGCCGCTTGGACCCCTTGGAGAGGGCGTCGGTCAGCTTCTTCCGAAGCTCCTCGAACACGGTGTCGTAGGCGCTGCGCTGGGAGTAGCCCGTAGAGTCCTCTTGAGAGTCCATGCCGGACAGCATCACCTGCTCCTCGTAGGGAGGGAGGCCTGACGCCACGTCCGATAGCCTGAGGAACACGGTATTGCCTATGATGTGGAACAAAGCCGAGGGCACCAGGCCGGGCCTCTCACGCACCACCTTGCGGTATCTGCGCCTTCTGCTGTTGCGACCGTCCTCCACAGAGGTGTCGTCGGGCTTCCCCATGGTGCACTCCTCGAAGCCGTACCGCTTTATCCAGCGGTGCTCCTCGGAGCGACCGAACTCCGTCCTTATCTCCGGCGAGAATCTGTACAGCAGGTGAAACAGGGTTGAGGAGTACCCTCCCATGAGGGTGCCGCTGAGGCTCAGGGACCTGCCGCAGGCGTCGGCGAGGATGCCCCCCGCTATGCCCTGGGCGGAGCCTCTCCCCTTGTACTCGTGGACCTCGTCAGTGATCAGCAGGTCGAAGAAGTTCTTCATCCTGTGCTTCACGTAGTCGGCCAGGGGATAGCGGCGCAGGCTTGCGCCGTCGGCCTGCCAGAGGGGCGAGTTGCAATGGTTGCAGACCCGCTTTTTCCGGTTAAGTTGGGCGTATGTGAGTGGGACTCCGTCCTTGTCCAGGATCTGCGCCGTGCACACGGGACAGCAGGGCACCCGGAAGGGATCCCCCGTTTCATCGTCACGGACCAGCCTGCCCCCGGACGTTGCCCACCTGTATTCCACCGCCGGCTTCCACCGGTAGGAGAGCTTTGCCCTCTCCCTGGAGATGACGGTGAAGAGGGGGCCGGAACCCACGGATTGCCTGAGCATCTCCAAGTCGGTGATGGAGGTGACGATGGCGGTCCTTGCCAGGGGGACCGTATCCTCCACCTCCCTCTTCCACTTCTTCGTCAGATGGGGAGGGCAGAGTATGAGAATCCTCTGGAACCCGGCCATGTATGCGGCGGCGGCCCCGATGAAGGTCTTCCCCGTGCCCATCTCCCCCACCACGGTGGTGCCTCTCTGGGATTGTAGGGAGAGGGCCGCGCCCCTGATGGCGTCTTCCTGGGCTCCCAGGGGAGTGCGGAGCAGGTGGGGGAGAATGCGGCCGTTCTCCGAGGGCCTGTAGAGGGGCGGATAGGACTCCACCACCCGCTGGGCGATGGCATCCCTGTAGGTGTCAATGAACTCTCCGAGATTCATCTCTTTTCTCCTTTCGTAAGGTGTGGTCTTCGTTGAAGACATGGCGAGACTCCGCGGTCTCGTAATGGGACCAACGGGGCCTCGTTGGATGCGGTCTGTTGCCGCGATCCGGTGGAGTCGGTTTTTCTACTCCGTCCGTGGGATCGCTTCCCTCCTTCTTACGGCGGCTTCGCATCCGCCTATACCATGCTCGTACCGGACGGGAGTGGTGACCACACGACCTCCCACTATGTCCACCGATGCGCACTGCCAGGCGGGTTCGTCGGGCTGAATGACCACCCCGCACTTGTGGCAGGGCTCCAGGTTCATGCTTCTCTGCATTTTTCTTTTTCCCTTTCGTCACCTATTCATGGGTAAGGTGTGTCTCTTGAAACGAAGTAAGGCCCCGCCGGTCATTCATGCCGGCGAGCCTTGTATTGCGACCTCTAGGGTGGTCGTCTAGGCGGCAATGTCGGTGATCACGCCGTCGTGGAGGTCGAGGGCCACCACCGTGGTCTTCAGCCGGTCCCTGTAGACCTCCCGCTCCGGGGAGTCCTCCACCATCTCCATCGACTTGGAGGTCCTTCCCTTGACGAGGATTCGTCTTCCGTCGGCCTCCAGGCAGAGGTTGTCCAGGAAACCCGCCGCCACCAGCATGGCCATGTGGCCCCTCCTGAGAGGCATGAGCGGCCGGGTGCGGATGTCCGTGGCGGGCCAGAGGGTGTCGGTGATCTCCGTGCTCGTCCAAAGGCCGGAGCGGCGGGCCTCCTCGGCGGCGGCCACCGGGTCCACGGTGCGGGTGCCGAAGAGGATGTCTCCCTTGGGCATGCAGGGAGCGGTGAACTCCGGATATCGGTGGAACCGCAGGGATTGCGGCTCTCCGAAGGCCCACTTCTGCACCAGGGATTCCGAGAATCGGTCGGGGCTGGGGTCCTCCTTGCGGTAGGCGAGGAGTGCCACCTGGTCGAAGACCTCCCGCTCCGGCTGGGGAAAGGCCCAGATGCGGATTCCCCTGTAGTGGGTTGACAGGTAGCGGGCGGAGACCGCCAGCCTCTGCCGTGGGACGATGAACACCAGCAGGCCGTTCTCGGCCAGGTAGCGGGTGGTGTAGGTCAGAAAGGCGTGCTCGGTGCGCTTCTGCTCCCCGTCAAAATCGTAGGGCGGGTTCAGGTACAGAGCACTGAAGGCCCCGTTGGCTATGGAAGTCTGAAAAAGGTCCGTGGCCAGGACCCGGTCGAGCCGTTGTTTGGCCCCCTCAGATCTCTCCCGGTGCAGCTCCACCCCGTAGGTCTCCATCGGTACGGCGTTGGCCCTGTGGACCCGGTCGGCCAGCCGGTCGAGGGCGTCCCCGGCCCCGCAGCATGGATCGAGGATGCGCAGGGTAGTTCCGGCATGGTGATAGTAGCCGGGGGATGGGCCGATCAGGTCGGCGATCATGTCCACCACCCGGTCCGGGGTGGGATAGTAGCCCCCCTTTGCCTGTGCGGCTAGTCTCATCTCTTTTCTCCTTTCTTATTTGTTCTATTGGCGTCCCTGCACTACCGGAATTTGCAGGGTTCAGGGTTGCAGAAGTAGCAGTCCCTCCTGGCCCTGGACGGAGGCTGGTAATCCTCCACGGCCAGCGCCTGGAAGATGACCTGGGTTCCGCAGCTTCCGCAGTGGTATATCTCCCCGGTGTGTATGTCCTTGTCGGGCTCCTCCACCTGCGCGAACCGCTTCTCGCAGTTCGGGCAGAGGAAGAACAGGGTCTGTTCAACTGTCATGGTTCCGTCTCCCTTCCGCCGCCCTCAGGCGGCGTTTCCATTGTTCTTGTGATCGTTCATCTGCAGCCCCACCACCTCACCCACGGCCACGTTGCGCTGGTAGCAGAGAACCTGGGAGGTGTTCATGGCCTCGGCACAGGCGGTGCAGAAGGCGGTGATGATCTCCGCGTTCCGGGCCACGGTCATCCTCCTCACCAGCACGTTGTTTCCCCCCGGGGGCGTGTACCGATAGAGCCTGGTGGAGAGACTGTTTTCCTCTTTGGCCGTTGCTTTTCTGAAAAAGTGGGGCTGAGCCGACTGCACCAGATGGAGGGAGCCATCGTGCGGGCAGTAGGGGCACGTCTGCCCGTCCGTGGAGAACCGCTCCCAGGCCCCGAAGTTGCGGAGGCTCCGCCTGCGGTTGCGGCCCGTTCCCTTTCTCAGCGACCTATCCACGGGCCACCTCCTCTACCGGGAGGGTGAGCCGCCCAGATCCCACGGCGTAGGAGAGGTCCTCCCTCAGCTTTTCCGAGTCGGGGGAGCAGCGGTAGCCATTGACTCCCACGGATTGCAGGGGAATTATTTCCCCGGTGGCCAGGCCCCTGTCCCAGAGCCAACCGGCCCAGTAGTCGTGGAGGGGCAGGGGACTCCGCCTGTCCAGGAACCGGTGATGCAGGGCCGGGGCGTTCTCTTGAGTCTTTGCAAGTAGGAGGAAGGATTCCCTCTCGAAGGCGAACTGCGCCGTTTTGGTGTACACTAGGGCATGATAGCCCCCGCTAACCGGCAGCTTCGTTATCTTCGTGGTCCACGTGCCGATGGTCTCGTAGGGGATATGACACCTCTGGTATCCGCCCCTAAGGGCCATGCCGTCGGCCCCCCTGATGATGTGGGCCGGGTCCGGGGGCTGCTTCAGCAGCGAGGCCCAGATGGCCTTGAGCGCCGTCTGGGATCCCACCATGGAGAGGAACCAGAGCCCCTCCGTTTGCTCGTCCCTGGCGAAGGCGTCGGCGGTAGCCGAAAAACCTCCGGCGCTGATGGTGTGCAGGGTCTCCTCTGTCCCCGAAGCGGGGTCCATGTGTTCAGGCTGGTCAAACTCGAACATCTTACGTTTCCTTTCTGATACGAGGGTTGCAGGGTGCGCGGCAAGAGTGTTTGCCGCATGTAAGCCGGCAGCCGTAAGCCCACCGGTCGTGGGTCACCAGGGGAAGAGGCCCATGTCCTTCAGGCTGGCGAAGCTGCCTTTGCCGATGACCACGTGGTCCAGCAGGTCTATGTCCAGCAGGTCTGCCGCCTGCTTCAGCTTCCTGGTGACGGTCACGTCGTTGGGGCTGGGCCCCGGGTCTCCCGTGGGGTGGTTGTGCACCACGATGATGCTGGGAACCGCCTCGATGACGGCGGGACGGAGCACCTCCGCCACCCTCACAAGAGAGGATGAAACCGTTCCCTGGTATATGGTCCGCTGGCCCACCACCCGGTTCCTGGTGTTGATGAGCAGCACCCTCATCTGCTCCTGGGCAAGATCCGACATCTCATGCTTCATCAGCAGGTGCACGTCCCTGGCGGAGCCGATGAATGGCAGGTTGTCGGGGGCCCCCGGCCCGGTGGAGACCTGGTAGCGGACGGCCAGCTCTCCCAGCAGACTCAGGTTGCTGCGCAGGGCGTCCAGGAGCTGGTTTTCGTGTTGTGATGCGGCGATGGTCAATGGTTGTCTCCTTGCCGATGGTCTTGAACGTGAAGCGGGGCCGCCTCCCGCATGCGAAGGGCGGCCCCGTGTTTCTGCGCCCACGATGGGGCGGCAAGCCGGAATTCGAAAGTCCGTGGACTAGAAGGGAGTGGCGGTGGGAGCCTGTACAACGCCGCCGTTGCTGCCGGAGTCGAGGAAGACCACCTCGGAGGCGTGGACCTCGGTGCTGTGGCGGCGCTGGCCGTCGTCTCCCTCCCAGGAGTTCTGCACCAGCCTGCCAGCCACGTAGATCCGCTGGCCCTTCTCCACGTAACGGTTCACGGCCTCGCCCTGCTTGCCCCATACCACCACGGTGTGCCAGTCCGTATCGGCCTCCGCGTTCTTCCTGTAGCGGTCCGTGGCAAGCCTGAGCCTGGTGACGGCGGTGCCGCCCTGGGTGTACTTCATCTCCGGGTCGATTCCAACCCTTCCCAGGAGTTCCACCTTGTTTACGGTCCTGCTCATTTTTTCCTCCTTGATCTGATGATTGGGCGCGATAATCCGCGCCCTTTTGGAACTGCTGCGGGGCTTCCTTTCCGCAAGGGCAGGGAAACCCCGTGGTGGCGCTCCTTCAATAGGAGCGTCTAGGTGACCCGCACGTACTCCGACTCCCTCTCGGTGACGATCTCCGCGCGGGTCTCCGGGTCAAGAAGCCCGTTCAGCCTCCTGTAGTTGACGGAGTAGCGGCGGCTCTGCACCAGGCTCACCGTGCGGCCCGCCACGCTGATCTTCGTGTCTCCCTTGCGGCGAATCCACGCCTTCAGGGTTGCGAGGGCATCCTTCTTGGTCTTCTCCGGCTCCTTCATGGAAAGCATTGCCTCGGTGTAGGTCTTCACCGCCTCGCGAGCCTCCTCGTCGGTGACTACCTGCAATTCCGGTTCTTCCTCCGGTTTGGCGTTTTCCTCTCCGCCCGGAAGGCATACATCGAGAAAGGAACAGCCATTGCACTGCCAGCTTCCTGCGGAAAAATCCCTGTCAGGCAGGGTGCCGGGGTCGGAGCCGTGGAGGGCGTGGCGCTCCGCCAGGGGCGACAGCCACCGGCCCGCATTATGCAGAGCCCGCTCCAGACG
>CAYWGY010000169.1:0-6197 GCA_964458055.1 uncultured Acidimicrobiaceae bacterium
CCGGTCGCCAACACCTTGACGACCACCACCCCCAGAGCAAGCCCGATGACCACCAGGGCGTTCTGCACCAGGTAGGCGGGATCCAACAACATGCCGATCGAGACGAAGAATGTGGCCGAGAAAAGGATCTGAAGGGGCATGACCTCTCCCAGGGCACGAGTGGCCAACCGGCTCTCGCTTATCATCAAGCCGGCCAGAAAGGCGCCAAGGGAGATGGAGACATCCAGCAGGCTGGTGAGATAGGCGGTCCCGAAGCCGATGGCCAGCACCGTGAGAAGGAACACTTCTCCCGATTGGCGCCGGACCACCGAACGCATCAACCCGGGGACGATGGTCCGGGCAATGATCATCACCGCCACCACTATCCCAACCGCCTTGGCGACCGCCAACAGCGCATCGCCGGGACCCGCCGCCTCGCCTCCCAGCAGGGGCACCAGCAACACCATGGCGATGATGGCCAGGTCCTGGAAGATCAGAATGGCAACGGAGACGTTCCCGGTGGGCGAGTTGGTCGCCCGGCTTTCCGACAGCGTCTTGAAAACGATGGCCGTGCTGCTCAAAGAGACCAGCAACCCGGTGAACAGCGCCGTCCGCCACTCCACACCGAAGGCCATCACGATGGCGGTGATCAAGCCGGTCGTAACCGCCACCTGGATGGCGCCGCCACCCAGGATCAGGGGGGCAAGGCTTCTCACTCGCCGGAGATTGAACTCGATGCCGAGGGTGAAGAGCAACAACATCACCCCGATGTCGGCCGACTGGTTGACGAGATCGATATCGCCGATCAGCCCGACACCCCCCGGTCCGATCACCACCCCGGCCGCCAGAAAACCCACGATCGGCAGGGCGCCCAACCGGGACGATGCCAGGGCGATCAGCGTTCCCGCGACCAACAGGATGGCGAGTTCCTCGAACAACGGCGGCGCCGAAGCGGCCAGGACCATCCGTCCAACCATAGTGAGACTTCGCTACCTACAGATCACGTTGGCGTTGGCGCCGACGGGAACCTCTCCGGTCGGGGTGCGCCGACGCAGGGAGCGCTCGTGATCCACCCCGGACCTGGCGCTTTCCCCACTCCACAAAGACATGAGGGGCCTCGCATAGGGTCCGGATCCGGGTAGCATCGGGACTATCGAGAGCTTCTCCCGACTTTCAGGTGACCCTTCCCCCACGTTTGGATGCCACCCGCATAGGGGAAGGGCGAAAGATCACCTCCCCGCCGGTGAGGCCGACTCCCGAAGCCGTCGCCGCTCCGGCTCATCAGACCGGCCCACCCATCCCGCCGGCCCGATCGGGATCGGGTAGTGCTCCGACACCTGACCGACTTCGCATCAAGTCCCCGGGGCAAGTGGATAACTCTTGTTGCCTGGCTGTTCGCCGCGGGCCTGCTCATCTCCCAACTCCCGATGCTGAACGAGGCCACCGAGAACGAACAGGCGCTGTTCCTCCCGTCCGAGGCCGAGGCGACCCGGGCATTCGAGTTCGCCCGGGAGAACTTCCCGTCCGCGGGCACCCCGGTGCTGGTGGTGTTTCGCGAGCCCGCCGGTCTGGGGCCCGGCGCCTTTGCGGCCTCTGCCGAGTTGGCGGGCTGGCTGTCGGGTCCGCAAGCCCCGGACAACGTCAACCAGGTGCTCGCTCCGGACCCGGCCACGGGCCGGCGGTCCGGCCTGGTGTCTCCCGACGGCACCACCATGTACGTGTTCGTGGAGGTGGTGGGCGAGCCTGCCGAACAACCCTTCACCGACACCATCACCGCCATCCGCGAACGCTCGGCCTCTCTCGCCCCGGCCGGCACGGAGGTGGCCGTGGGAGGACCCGGAGGTCTGCTGGTCGACCTGGTAGGGGTGTTCGCGAACATCGACACCCTCTTGTTGCTGGTGACCGTCCTGTTGGTGCTGGTGCTGTTGATCATCATCTACCGCTCGCCGATCATGGCGGCCATCCCCCTCCTGGGAGTTGGCCTCGTCTTCCAGGTCGCCGGAGCGGTGGCCGCCTGGTTCACCATCACTCTCGACCTTCCCGTCTCCGGACAGACGACCGGGATCATGACCGTCGTGCTGTTCGGCACCGGCACCGACTACGTCCTCTTCGTCTCGGCGCGGTTCCGGGAGGAGTTGACCCGGATAGAGGACCGCCACGAAGCGATGAGGCGCACCATGCGAGGCGTGGGAGGCGCTGTGGCCTCTGCGGGCGCCACCATCCTGGTTGCATGCGCGGCGCTCGGCTTGGCAACGCTTCGAACCTACCAGGCCCTCGGCCCGGTGATCGCCCTGGCCGTGGCGTTGATGATGCTGGCTGCCCTCACCCTCATCCCGGCGGTGCTCACGATCTTTGGAAGGCGCGCCTTCTGGCCGGTGCAACCCCGGCTGGACTCGGCGGACACGACCACTCGTGACTGGCGACGCAGCATCTATGGCCGGGTTGGCGCCGTGGTCCTGCGCCGCCCGCGCCTGACACTGGCGGTGACGATGGTGGGCCTGGGCGTGCTGGTGGCGGGCTTGATCCCCTACCGGACCAACTACGATCAACTCGAGAGCCTGCCCTCGAACGCCGAGTCGGTGCGCAGCTTCGAGTTGTTGCGAGGTGGATTTCCGGCAGGCGAACTCTCGCCCACCTTCCTCTACGTCTCCCTTCCCCTGGGCGCCAACGCCCTCGATCCTGCCATGCTCGAGCACCTCGACACTCTGACCCAGGCACTCTCCGGGCATCCGGCGGTCGCCGATGCCTCCGGACCCAGCCGGCCGGTGGGAATGCAGGGACCGCCGGCCTCGGTGTTGCCGGAATCCCTCTCGCAGAGGTTCGTCTCCGCCGACGGGCATGCGGCGCGCATCGACCTGGTGCTGGAGACCAATCCATTCTCTCCGGAGGCCCTCGACGCGATACCCGATCTGCGCGCCCTTGGCCGACAGTCAGCCTCGGAACTGGGGCTGTCGCCGGAAGGAGTGCTGATCGGCGGCGACACAGCCGAGGCCTACGACACCCGCACCGCCGGTGATCGAGACTCCTGGGTGGTGCTTCCCCTGATCCTCCTGGCCATCGGCGTGGTGCTGGCACTGCTGTTGCGCTCGTTGATCGCCCCCCTCTACCTCATGGTCACCATCGCCTTCACCTACCTGGCGACCCTCGGCCTGGCGGTGGCCGTGTTCATCCCCTGGTTGGGTCACGCGGGAATCGGAGCTTCGGTCCCCTTCTTCCTGTTCGTATTCCTCAACGCCTTGAGCGTGGACTACAACATCTATTTGATGTCACGCATAAAAGAAGAGGCCCGGAGGGCCCCTCTCGAACACGCCACCCGCTATGCACTCGCTCGCACCGGCCCGGTGATCACCTCGGCGGGGATCATCCTGGCGGGGACTTTCTCCGCCCTCATGACCCTGCCGCTCCAGGACCTGTTGCAACTCGGATTCGCGGTTGCCGCCGGAGTGCTCATCGACACTTTCATCACCCGTACCCTGATAGTGCCGGCGCTGGTCGGCCTGCTGGGCCGTTGGAACTGGTGGCCGTCCCGGGTTCGGTCTGAGACGCCGGCGGCTATTCCTCCGGTAACGACCGGCTGAGCCCGTCGGGGCCGGAACTCAGAGCGCCAATCTCGCCAGGCGGTCCCTGACCGCCGGCTGTTCATCGGGTTCGACCGGATTGGGGAGTTCTTTCAGTTCCGGCACGATCACCTCGGCGAGGACCCGGGCCTCCCCCGGCGACAGCCCGAAGCCTGAGGCCACGTCTCCGGTGCCCCACATCACGGCGAGACGGAACCCGTAGTCGGCCACCGCCCGGTTGATGATCCCTGTCAAGGCCTCTCGAGACATGGCTTTCTCCTCCTAATCGAACACCCGGCCGCCCCCGTCGATCCTGAAGGAGGCGCCGGTTATGTAGGATGCCTCGTCGGACGCCAGGAACAGCATGAGGTTGGCGATGTCCCCGGGTGTGCCGATGCGCCCCACCACGATACGTGACGCGACCCTATCGAACCCCTCGGTGCTGCCGGTCGAGCCCCGTGACTGGGGAGTGTCCACCGACCCCGGGACGATGACGTTGCATCGCACTCCCTGCGGCGCGTACTGGGCGCTGGTGGTCTGGGTTAGAAGCATCACCCCCGCCTTCCACACCACGTAGGGAACCGCAGGGGGAGTGGGACTGGTTCCCGCACCCGAGGAGACGTTGACGATGGCTCCCCCTCCCTCCAGAAGGTGCGGGATGGCGTATCTGGTGCAGAGGAACACCCCCCGCAGGTTGGTGTCGAGGGTCAGGTCCCACACCAACTCGGACACCTCGGCCAGCGGCGGAGTGCGGATGAGTATCCCGGCATTGTTGATCAGCACGTCGAGTTTGCCGAACTGGTGGACGGTGCGCTCGACCATGTGGCTTACCTGGTCCGCCTTGGAGACATCTGTCTCGACGAACATGGCCTCCCCGCCGGCCTCGCCGACCATCGCCACCGTCGCTCGGCCTTCAGGCACGTTGCGGTCGGCCACGGAAACCATGGCGCCCTCGCGGGCGAAGAGCACAGCGGCGGCGCGCCCCATCCCGGTGGCGCCACCGGTTATGATCGCCGCCTTGTCCTCGAGTCGGCCCGCCATGGGTCCCCCTATCTGCTTTTCTCCGCGTTGTGGCCGTGGGAAGGTCTGTCCCGGGCCGCTCCGAAATATAACCCGGGACCTCCCATCCGCTGCTGAAGTGGGCTGTTTCCTGGCTGTGTGCTAGGCAACAAGCAGGAGATCGTCGGCGGGCCGTCCTCCCAAATGTCCTAACATCCTGCTGGAATGACCGGCGACGGGCTTATTGTGCTGGCGATCCTGATCGGGATCGTGATTCTGTTCGTTTCCGAGAAGTACCCGTTGGACATTGTCGCGATGCTGGGTCTGGGAGTGCTGCTGGCTATCGGGCTGGTGACGGTCCAGGAGGGGTTCTCCGGTTTCAGCAACCCCGCCACGCTCACGGTGGCCGCCATGTTCGTGCTCAGCGCCGGTCTGCAGAAGACGGGCGCCACCACCGCGGTTGGGCGGCTCATGGTGCGCTTCAGCGGGAATCACTACACGGCGCTGGTGGTGATCATGGTGATCGTCACCATCATGTCGGCCTTCGTGAACAACACGGCCGCGGTCGCCGTGTTCATCCCCCTGGTGACGATCCTCGCCAGCCGGCGAAAGATATCTGCTTCGAAACTCCTTATTCCCCTCTCCTATGCCTCCCAGTTCGGTGGGGTCTGCACCCTGATCGGTACATCCACCAACCTATTGGTGAGTTCGATCTCCGAGGAGGCGGGCTACGGAGCGTTCAGCATGTTCGAGTTCACTCGCATGGGACTGGTGTTCTTCGGGGCGGGGGTGGCTTTCTTCCTGGTGTTCGGACGCTGGTTGCTACCCGACCGCCCGACGCCGGAACTGGCCACCGCCTATCAACTGGGCGAGTACGTCACCGAACTGAGAATACGTCAAGGGTCGCCGCTGGTGGGCAAGTCAATCCTGGAGAGCAGGCTGGGAGCGGACCACGACATCACGGTCCTGCGGGTGCGCAACGCCGGAGAAGGGGGATGGGCGCCGCTGAGAAGGACTCTCCAATACGACGATGTGCTGTTGGTGCGCGGTTTGCTGCCCGATCTGATCCGGCTTCGGGGGACGATGGGCCTGCGAATCAACGCCGACTTCGAACTGCTCGACGAGACCCTGCAGAGAGAGGACCTGCGCCTCATCCAAGCCCTGGTGGCGCCCGATTCGCGTCTCATCGGACACACGCTCAAGGAGACCGATTTCCGCAATCGCTACAAGGCGCTGGTGCTGGGCATCCAGCGCAGGGGCGAGATGATCAACGACAAGCTCAGCTCGGTGAAACTGGGCCTGGGTGACGCCCTGCTGATACAGGCCCACGAGGCACAGATACGCGATCTGCGACGCGGCGAAGACCTGATCGTCCTCAACGAGATACCCGGCAGTGTGCTGCGCCACAAGGCGCCCCTTGCCATCGGGATTCTCGTTGTGGTGGTGGGACTGGCCGCCTTCGACGTGGTGCCGATCCTGGTGGCCGCGGTGCTGGGCTGCGTGGCCCTGGTGATGACCAGGGTCCTGCGACCCGAGGATGTCTACCGCGCCGTCAACTGGCAGGTCATCTTCCTGCTGGCCGGGGTCCTTCCTATGGGGATCGCCATGCACACCAGCGGAGCAGCGGGATGGATAGCCGAGCAGGCCGTGAAGTTGGTTGGA
>CAYWGY010000170.1:0-4224 GCA_964458055.1 uncultured Acidimicrobiaceae bacterium
CACGGTGACCAGGTGGGAGATGGGCATCTGGCGGCGCTGGAACGACAGGTTCAGCCCGACATTGCCGCTCTGGGAGATCAGGGCCACTCCTTCGGTGACCGGTGAGCATCCCAGAAGATCGGGCCAAAGAGCCACCCCGTCCACCGCGTTGATCAACCCGTAGCAGTTGGGACCCAGGACGGGCATCTCCCCCGCCGCCTCAACCAGGCGCTGCTGGTACCCGGCGCCCGATTCCCCCTGCTCGGCGAAGAGCGATGCGTAACAGACCGCCGATCCCGCTCCCATCGCCGCCAGGGCACCCACAACCTGCACGGTTCGTTCCCGGTTGACGGCAAGGAAGGCGGCGTCCGGGGGCGCCGGTAGATCGGCCACATCCGGGTAGCACTCCAGGCCTGCCAACCGCTCACGGCGCGGGTTGACCACCCAGATGTCTCCACCGAACCCCATCTGGTGCGCCGACTCCACCAGACGGCCGACCAGATCGCCCCCGACAAACGCCACGGAGCGAGGATTGAGCAGCCGGGCCAGGCGCGACACCGGAGTTCAGTTCTCCAGGGGACGGAGGATCGAGCGGGAGATGATGTGGCGTTGGATCTCCGATGTCCCGTCCCAGATGCGCTCCACCCTGGCATCTCGCCACATCCGCTCCAGGGGCAGTTCGCTCATCAATCCCATCCCGCCCATGATCTGTATGGCCTCGTCGGTGACGAAGGCCAGCATCTCCGTGGCCGTCAGTTTCGCCATGGCCGCGTCCGAGGAGGTCATCTGCCCGCGGTCCGCCCTCCACGCCGCTCTGAGAGTGAGGAGTTCTGCACCAGCCAGCCGGGTGGCCATGTCGGCCAGCTTGAACGACACTCCCTGAAACCTGCCGATGGTCCGACCGAATTGTTTCCGCCGAGCGGCCCACCCGGCCGCCAGTTCCAGCGCCCGTTCGGCCCTTCCCAGGCAATTTGCCGCCACCGCCAGCCGGGTGCCCGCCAGCCAGCTGTTGGCGACCTCGAATCCGCGGTGCTCCTCCCCGAGGATCTGGGACCTCGGGACCCGGCAGTCGTCGAAGTTGAGTATCCCGTTGTTGTATCCCCGGTGGGAGACGCACCGGTAACCCTCCCTGACCTCGAAGCCGGGGGTCCCCACGTCCACCAGGAATGCGGTGATCCTCTGGCGGGTCGCCTCCCCCTCGCCCCCGGCCCCGGGATCGGGGCCCGTGCCGGCGAAGAGGATCACGTAGTCGCAGATGTCGGCATGGGAGATGAAGTGCTTGACCCCCCGGATGAGGTACTCGTCGCCATCCCGGACGGCCCGGCATTTCATGCCTCTCAGGTCGGAGCCGGCGTCGGGTTCGCTCATGGCCAGGGCCTCCATCCGCTCGCCCGCCACGGTGGGATACAGGTAGCGGTCCCGTTGTGAACCCACACAGGCAAGAAGAATGTTGGATGGCCGGGCCACCAGGTGATGGAGGGCATAGGACGTCTTGCCCAGTTCCTTCTCCACCAGCGCCATGGTCAGGTTGTCGAGGCCGGCGCCCCCAACCTCCTCGGGCATGTTGGCCGCAAAGATCCCTGCCGCGATCGCCTTCTTCTTGATGTTCCGGGCCAAATCGGCGGGCACATGGCCGAGTTCCTCCACGTTCTCTTCGTGAGGCATGAGTTCTCGTTCGGTGAAGTCCCGGACCGTCGCGACGATCAACTCCTGTTCATCGGTCAGGCCGAAATCCATTGCCAGTCCCTTCTGTCAGCGGCGCCCGGAAAGCGACATGCGGGACCCCACCTCGGAGGGGACCGGCAGGGCTCGGTGAGCCGTCACGACCGCGTCGAGCGCCCGGGCCGGGCCGGAGAGAATGGACGTCACGCCACCTTCCTCGGTGTTCACATGGAGCAGCATCTGTTCGGTGGAGGCCAACCTCCGACCCTCCCGGTCGCACATGGCGTGGAAGATGTGGAGACGCTTATCATCCACCCCCAGCACCTGGGTTGTGAAGAACAGTTCCTCGTGCACGGAGGCTTCCCTTCGATAGTGGATGTGTGTCTCCACGGTATAGAAGGAGTGTCCTCCCGCCCGGTATTCCTCGTCGATCCCCACGTAGCGAAACAGGGCGTCGGAGGCCCACCCGAAGGCGGTGAGGTAGGCGCTCTCGGTCATGTGACCGTTGTAATCCACCCACTCCGGCTCCACCTGGCACCGGTAAAGTTCCAGCGGCGCTTCGACTCCGGCGCCCGGGCGCCACAACCGGGCCCGGGAGGCGAGTCGCACCGCCTCCCGTTCGGCCACCAGTCGCCCCGCGCCCAGGTTGTGAGGTCGCAGAGACCGCATGACCGAGAGAAGGTAGTCGTCCCGTAGGCGTTCCAGTTCCTGAACGCTCCTCCCCCGCGCCTGCTCCTCCACCCCGGAGACCACCGACTCGATCAACCGGTCGGTGAGAGGCGGCGCCTCCAGCGCGGTCCACGGCAGTTCCAGGGCAGGGCCGAAGTGCTCGAGCATGTGCCGCATCCCTCCCTCGCCTCCTGCCAGGTGGAAGGTGAGCATGGTGCCCATGGCGGCCCAGCGCAGACCCGGACCGTAGATGATGGCCTGATCCAGTTCTTCGGTGGTGGCCACGCCGTCATTGACCAGCCAGAGAGCCTCTCTCCACAGTGCTTCCTGCAGACGATCGGAGAGATAGCCTTCGATCTCGTTGCGCACCACCAGGGGATGCATGCCCAGGTGACGGTAGATGACCTTGGCCGCTTCCAGCGCCGAGGGACTCGTCCTCTCGCCTCCGCACAACTCCACCAGGGGAAGCAGGTAGACAGGATTGAAGGGATGGGCGATGAGGTACCTGTCCGGGTGACGGAGGCCGGCCTGCAGGCGGCTCGGCAGCAGGCCCGAGGAACTGGAGCATATCAGAACGTCTGCGGGCGCCTTGGCGTCGATGCGAGCAGCCACATCCCTCTTGAGTGCCTCCCTCTCGGGCACGGACTCCACGACCAGGTCCGCCCGGGAAGCAACCTCCCCGATCCCGGAGACGAACCGGATCCGGTCGGGCCGGGCATCCGGATGGAGTCCCAACGCGGTGGCGACGGGCCAGGTCCGCTCCACGAATGCCGAAAGGCCCTCGGCCGCACCCGGGGATGGGTCGGTGGCCAGCACCTCCCACCCGCGGGACAGGGCGCGCACAGCCCAACCTCTCCCGATTACCCCCGTCCCCACCAGTCCCACAACTCCTATCGTGGAGCGATACCCCCCGACCGGACCCGGGGATTCCGTATTCATCCCAGGCATGAGGTCAGGAGCCCCGTCTCAACCGTGAGTGGCCTCAGAAACCCACATTGGCGAGGCCCTTGAGATCGAGAATCTCCCTGGCCTCTGCCGAGGTCGCGGTCTCTCGGGAGAGTTCGTTGAGGATGCGTACCATCTTGGCAACCTGTTCGGCGTTGTCGTCGGCCAGCCGTCCCTTGCGAAGATAGATGCCGTCCTCCAGGCCAACCCGGACGTGACCGCCCAGCACGGCCCCCGCGGTCACGATGTCGAACTGGAAGCGCCCTCCCCCCAGCACCGACCACTCGATGTCGGTTCCGAAGAGACGGTCGGCCGTCTGCTTCATCGCCACCACGTTCTCGATATCGGGCCCTATTCCGCCCAGGGTTCCGATCACGAACTGCATGAATATAGGGGGCTTCACCAGGCCCTGATCTGCATAGAAGGCAAGCGTGTAGAGGTGGCCCACATCGTAGGCTTCGAACTCGAACCGGCACCCGGTCTCCTCGGTCAGTTCGGTGAGCATGTACTCGATGTCGGAGAATCTGTTCACGAAGGGCTCGTGGCGGGTGGACTCCAGGTACGCCTGCTCCCAGTCGTACTTCCACCGGCCTTCATATCGGGGGATCATCTGGAAGAGGCCGTAGTTCATCGTTCCCAGGTTGCAGGTGGCAAGTTCGGGCCGCAGCGCCTTGATCACCGCCAGACGTTCTTCGATGGTCTGTCCGGTGGCCCCGCCGGTGGTGATGCTGATCACCGCATCACACTGCTCCCTGATACCGGCGCAATACTCCCGAAACAGCCCGACATCGGCGCTGGGACGGCCGCTTAGCGGGTCGCGAGCATGGATATGGATCACAGCCGCACCCTGGGAGTGCGCCTCGACCGACTGGGAGACCATCTCCTCGGGAGTGACCGGAATACCTATGTTCATGGTGGGGGTGTGGGAACTCCCCGTCACCGCGCAGGTCAGGATCACCTTGTTGGATA
>CAYWGY010000170.1:4234-6177 GCA_964458055.1 uncultured Acidimicrobiaceae bacterium
TCGCCACTTCTCACCCCCGATTTCGTTCCGTATTGTAGTACTTTCCAACAGATGGTACATTAGGCAGCTATATCTGATGGCGGTGGGATAAACATTATGGCAGAACCAGTCCGGGCGGTGACCAGAGCGTTTTCGGTGCTACAAGCCGTGGTGGCAGCTCCGCGGAGCGCTTCCCTGGCACAGATCACCAAGGCCACCAGGCTTCCCAAGAGTTCGGTCTCCCGGATGCTCGACACGCTGGAACACCTGGACATGGTGGAGCCGGTCGGCCAGCGCGGGGTTTACCGGGTAGGCCCCGGCCTGCAAGTGCTGGCGGGGGGAGGAAGTTCCCCCCAGGTCTTGAAACAACTGGCCCGCCCCCACCTGGAGAACCTGGTCTCCCGGTTGGGAGAGGACGCAACGCTCTCGATACCCGAGAACCGCGACATGCTCTACATCAGCCAGGTCACCGCCGATAGAACGGTGCAGGTGCAGGACTGGACCGGGTACACCTTCCCGATGCACACCGTGGGCGCGGGCCAGGTTTGCCTCGCCACCTGGGACTCCGAGAACCTTGAGGCCTACCTGCGCAAGGGTCTGGTGAGGATGGGAAAGAACACCCTGGTGACCCGCTCGGCCCTGATGTCCCGGCTGGAAGCGGCAAGCCGGGATGGCTACGCATGGCACTACCGGGAATGCGCAGATGACATCACCGGCGTCGGGGCCCCGGTCACCGGACCCAATGGGGACGTGGTGGCGGCGCTGGCGGTCCACGGACCCAGCTACCGGTTCCCGGGGGAGGGCAGCGTCTCCGAAATGGGCGCACTGGTTCGCGATTTCGCTCACCAACTCAGTGCTGACCTGGCGGGATTCCCCTACGGGTTACGCTCGGAGTTCGCAACTACAGGCCGGCCATGAGCAGGGCCAGCGGGTAACAAACCACCAGGGCCACTCCCGCGACCCGGCTGTGCGACCACCGCGAGAACACCACGTCTCCCCTTGCCAGTAAGACGCCGATGGTCCGCAGCAGCCTGTTGCCTCCCTGGAAGGGACGGAGACGATCGAAACCGCGGAGACCGTTGGCTATGCCGCCGGCCACCACCGCAGCCCAACATCCAGAGAAGGCTGCCCCGGAAGTTCCCGGTGAAGGCGCCGTCTCCCACAAGACCCGCTATTCCCCCTACCGCCAGGGCATTGAACAGATTCGACCCCAGAACATTGCCGATCACCAACTCGGTGGCGCCGTGGCGGGCGGCGGCGATGGCGGTGGCCAGTTCAGGAAGAGAGGTGCCCAGGGCCACCAGGGTGAGGCCCACCAAACCTCCCGAGATGCCAAGCCGGTCGGCGATACCGGTGGCGCCGACAACCAACCTGTCCGCACCCCACAGGGTGAGAGCCAAAGCAACGACAGCCATCGCGATCTCTCGCCAGAAGAGGACGCGCACCTCGACACGCCGTCCGAACAAACTGAAGGAACTCCTCGTCTCCACTCTCTCCATCCAAACACCGATGCCGGCCTCCTCATCGGAGTCCGGCCCCTCGGAGGTTTCAGCATCCGTCTCCACTTCCAGGGAGTGAACGTCGCGCGACCAGCGGACCAGGAGGACCAGGGCCACCACCATGGCTGTGGCCAGCACCAGTCCGTTCCACCTGGACAGGCCGTTGTTCCAGGCCAGGATGATCAGGAGCACGGATCCCGCCAGCATGGCCAGCCACTCCCGGCGCAGGTCCTTTTGGACGTTCTTGAGAGGGGAGAGAACTATGGAGACCCCCAACACCAGCGACAGATTGGCTATGTTCGACCCGACGATGTTGCCGGTGGCCAGGTCGAGACCGTTGGGTCGGGCAGCGGCAAGCCCGGAGATGAGCATCTCCGGCAGGGAGGTGCCGAGCCCCACCACCACGGCGCCGATGAGAACCGTGGACATCCCCCACAGGTGGGCGAGACGCTCGGCAGAGGTGAC
>CAYWGY010000171.1:0-6139 GCA_964458055.1 uncultured Acidimicrobiaceae bacterium
CGCCGCCTCGCCTTCTAAATGTACGTCTTTGCGAGCCGCAGGCGATATTCTTAACCGGTTGGGATGACTAGTCACTTTCATGCCCTCGCCGCCACCCCCACGTCCATCAGTCGCCTGTGCGTGGAGGGTCCATGAGGGGCCGTCACGCTGCCGGGGGTTGGTCACCCTTCTGGCGGGATGTCTTGCTCAGGGCGACCCTGGTTCTGTTGTTGATCGCAATGGCCGCCTTCATCTGGTGGCTCTTCTCCGAGGACGATCTCTTCGAAGATGCCACCGACACCACCTCCACCCAGGCAACCGCGGGGACGGTCAGTTCTTCCGAACCCGAAGTAGTGACCACCGCCCAACCAGGCACAACCTCTCCGCCCGAGACGTCGTCGACAACTCGCGTTACGGCTGCGGAAAGCACAACCACAACGACGGCTACCACCACCACAACTCCGACCACCACCCTTCCACCTCCACTCGAGCCTTCCGAACTGGTTGTGCAGGTCTTCAACGCCAACGGAGTCGGCGGAGTGGCGGGAAGGACGACCTCGCTCCTGGCGGAGGCCGGATACGGCGTGGAGACTCCCGACAACCATCCCCAGTTCCTCGATGTGTCCCGGGTGTGGTTTCGCGCCGGTCTCTCGCGGGAGGCGAAGGTCATCCAGGAGACCCTGATTCCCGATGCCCTCGTGGAACCCATACCCCTGGAACAGGAGGGCGTTGACATCGTGGTGGTCTTGGGCCGTTCCTTCGAGGAGTGACCTCAACCGGTCACCGCTGGGAACCAAAGAGGGGCGCCTGGGCCCTGAACGGGGCGGTTGCCACCATCTTGTTGCTGTCGGTGGCCACCCGATTGGTCTCCCCGGCAATCGCTTTGGACATGGCGGCGCTGTGGCCGGTGGGAGTTTTGCTTCTGGCGGCCGGTTGGGTGTTGGACAGGGTGTGGGCCTCCAAACGGGACCCGGCGTTCCCCGTCATGCCTCTGCTGGTCTTTACCTGGCTCGTTATCGCTTCGTCGTTCTATTTCGCAGCAGAGCAGGGACTCCCTTCCCACAGTGCCGATCTGACGGGCCCACCGATCTCCGAGAGCGATTTCGGGGTGTTCACCGCCGAGTTGGGAGAAGGGGTTCTGGAACTGGCGCCCGGCATTGGGACCCCCGCGTACCGAGTCAACGTGATCAGGAGAGGGGGAGGCGCCGGAATTCCGGTAGCGATCGAGACCGCGGAGGAGACCGCCGGACAGGTGGCCGTGGTCGACGCCAGGCAGACGCTGCCATTCGAGGCGGACCTCCCCATCTCGGACAATCCCCTTCTGCGCTTTGCCGGATGGCGGGTGCTGCTTAATCCGGAGAGTGTGTGGAGTGTGACACTGTCGGCACCGGAGATCTCTGCCGACGTCAGTGAGATCAAGCTGGAACGCCTGGTAGTCAACGGTTCTGGAACAATAAGGCTGGGAGAGACCACCACCGCCGTCGAGGTGGAGTTGAACGGCACATTCGACGTGGAGACACCAGCCGGCACTCCTGCCGAGGTGAGAGGCACCGCGGTAGTGCCGGAAGAATGGACGGTAGAAGAGGACAGGGCCTGGACCGGGGAGAGGGGAACCGGCTGGATGCTGTATGTCAACGAGGGTGGCTCCACCCAGATAGTCATCGCCACCGGATAAAAGCCGCACCACCTGGGTACGGCCGTCGATGATCCCCGAACGGCAGACCGGCCCAGGCGGGCGCGTCTATTCTCCGTCCAGGGGGGTTACGTAGGCAGCCGTGAGCCCGCCGTCCACCATGAACTCCGAGCCGGTGACGAAGGAAGACTCGTCCGATGCCAGCCACAGGGCGGCACGGGCCACCTCTGCGGCCTCTCCGAATCTTCCCATGGGAATGTGGACCAGCCTGCGTTGTCTCTTCGCCTCGGTGTCCAGGTACTGCATCAATAGTTCGGTGTGGAGGGGTCCCGGGCACAGGGCATTGACCCGGATGTTCTCCCGGGCATGCACGACCGCCAACTCCCGGGTCATCGAGAGCACCGCCCCCTTGGAGGCTGTGTATGCCAACTGGGGAGTTGCTGCACCCACCTTGGCCACGAACGATGCTGTGTTGATGATCGAACCGCCGCCAGAGCGGCGAATCGCCGGTATTCCGAATTTGCATCCCAGGAACACGCCTTTGACATTCACGGAGAAAGTACGGTCCCATATGTCTTCTGTGGTTTCGATGGCGTCGCTGTCGCGAGGATGACTGATCCCGGCGTTGTTGAACAGGACGTGCAGAGCCCCGAAGGCGTCCTCTGTGACATCCACCATCGTCCGGGAGTCGGCAGAGCATGAAACGTCGGCCTGCACCGCTATCGCCTGTCCCCCTTTTGCCCCGATCAGAGCGGCCGTCTCCTCTGCCGTTCGGCAATCGATGTCCACGGCAGCGACCGAGGCGCCCTCCGATGAAAAGAGCAGCGCTGCCTCACGGCCGATTCCCGATCCTGCGCCGGTAACCAGCGCTACCTTGCCCCCAAGCCTCATTGTGGGGAGCATATCGGTATAGTGTCTTCCTGGATGCCAGTTCCCGACATCACCCTCACGGACCAGACGGGCCAACCCTGGCGCCTGTTCGATCATCTCGATGCCGGGGTGTTGCTCGTGTTCCTCCGTGGCGACTGGTGACCATACTGCAACGGCCAGTTGGCCAGCCTCGCTCAACGTCACGAACGGATCCTGGACACCGGTTTCAGGGTGGCAGCCATTGACATCGACACTCCCTCCCAGCATGCCGCCATGGTGGCAAAACTCAAACTTCCCTTTCCAATGCTCTCGGACCCGGAACGTTCCGGGGCCATCGGTCCCCTTGGGTTGGCTGACGAGGTCGACCCCCGCCGGTTGGCCCGTCCCGCCTTGGTGGCAGTCGTTCCCGGGGGCACCGAGGTGTACCGGTTCGTGGCCAGGGACTATGCCGATCGCCTGCCGGAGGACGATCTGATCGCGATCCTTGCGGAACAGGGTTTGCCTCCGACGACCCAGGAGTTCCCGGAGCCGGGCGATCCCCGACCTGGCCCCAGGGCGATGCCTGTGGCGGCCATGGTTCCCTATTTCCGGGGCGGCCGGTTCGGAGCGCTTGCCCTGGGGCTGAGGCACAAGCACCTCGGGGAGGAGTTCAAGGCCGATTCCAAGGCGTTCGTGGCCGAGATGGATCGTTACGTGGAAGCAGTCAAGGCTATCGCCGACCGCTGAGTACGCCGTTCTCAGCATATTTCCCATCCGCTCCAATCATCGGATGTACCCTTTGTAGGTGCCCATGACCACTGGCCCAGATAGATCGAACCTGACCCGGGCTGTGATCACGATCTGGGGCGTGATCGGCGCCCTCCTGCTGACGGTCTTTGTTGTATGGATAGGGAGGGAGGTGCGGATCATATGGCTCCCCCTGGTATTCGGCGTGGGGATAGTAGTGATCCTGAACCCCCTGGTGGGTTGGTTGCAGCGCCTCGGGTTACCCCGCGTGTTGGGAACCACCGTCGCCTACCTGCTGTCCCTGGTGGTTCTGGTGGCCCTCGGCTCGGCTTTAAGCCTGCCGGTCGTCCAGCAGGTGGAGGAGTTGGCAGAACGCGTGCCCGAGATATACGACGCCATCTACGAGCAGGTAACCGCCATCGCCGACCGCCTGGGCCTGGCCGTCAGCCTCCCCGAGCACATCGATCAGGTCAGTGATTGGCTGCGGACCAACCTGGGGGGATTGGCGGATTCGCTGAACGGAACGGGCGAGGGTGGTAACGGTTTGCTGTGGAGACTGGTCGGCGGGGTGGCCGAAGCCATCGCCGTGATCCTTCTCGCCCCGGTCCTGGCCTTCTATCTGCTGGTCGACCTGCCCCGGCTCAGGTCACTGCTGCTCAGCCTCACCCCTGACAGGCACAAGGAAGAAGTGGTACACCTGATCGGCGCCATCACCTCCACCATCAGCCGGTTCGCCAGGGGACAACTCCTGGTGGCAACGGTGGTAGCCCTTCTGGGAAGCCTGGTCATGTGGGTCTTGAACCTGCCGTTCTGGCTGGTGATAGGAGTGCTTTCGGGGGTTCTGAACCTGATTCCCTTCGCCGGACCGGTGGCCGGCGCGGCATTGGCGTTCCTGATGTCCCTTCTGGTAGGCAAGCCACTCACCGGGTTACTTGCCATCCTCCTGTTCACCGCCATCCAGCAGTTCGATAATCATGTGGTGACGCCACTGGTCCAGCGCACCAGGGTGAAGCTGTCGGCGTTCACCATCATTCTTGCGCTGGTGGTCGGCGGTTCGGTGGCGGGGTGTCTGGGTGTGTGGACCGCGGTTCCGGCGGGGGAGCACATGATGCCATGTCCGGAGTACCCCGTGTTGATCCAAAGACCCTCGACTCCGCTCTCTCCAATCAGGGGCCTGCGGTCGGGAGTCATCATGTATTGGCCGGAGTGAACCATCCAGTGCAGTTCACCCCGCCGCCACGCCTCACCCCAGAAAGGGCTGATCCTGGCAGCAGCATCGGGACTGGAGGGATCCAGGACCCCGAACACCATCTCCGAATCGGGCGGGACATCTTCAACCGGGTTGCCGCCCGGTCCGCGGGGGGAGGCGTCCAGGACGTAGGCGCCGGCCAGGGCAGGACGCCAGTGCACCCCGGTGTCGTCGTCGATCGTCATGGGCGCATCCGGCGGAACCCGGTCCAGGTCGGGAACGACCACCTTGTGGCGAGGTTTCACCACCACCGGGAGATCCACTCCCGCCATGGCTGCCAACTCGCCCGAGAAGGGACCGCCGGCGATCACCACCCGGTCGGCCTCCAGGGGTCCCAGGGTAGTTTCGAGGACGAAGCCACCAGCCGAACGGGCCTGGAGCGAGAGCACCCGGCACGATGTGTACAGGGGCGCACCGGAGGCCCGCAGGAGGCCCAGAGTGAGGGCCCGGGGGTCCACAAAACCGTCACCGGCCCGGTAGCGGGCCTGGATCACATCGGGGCTCAGATACGGAAACCTTCCCCGGGCCTCCGCACCCGTCAGGACCTCGATGTCGGTCTGTCCCCAAGCATGCTGGGCGGCCACCAATTGGCGCTGGTATCGGGCACGCTCCGGCGAGGTGGTCGCCCAGAGGTAACCAGGTTGGGTAATTGCGAGTGATTCCGAGTCCTGGCCGGTGACATCCGTGAAGTTGAGGAGAAGTCTCACCGACTCGCGCACCAACTCTGTCTCCTCGCGATTGTCGAATTGCAGGCGAAAGGCGCCGGTGGAGGCAGGAGTCGTGAGTGTTGCCGGGGCGGGGCGGGACTCGAGAACCACCGGGGACAGTCCGGCCCGAGCAGCCCAGAAAGCCGTGGAAGCGCCGACCACCCCGGCTCCTATGACCGCCAGTTCGACACCCGCGGGGAGAGTTCCTTCCGGCAACAACGCCATCACCGGAAAAATAGCCCGCCTGAGCAATCCCACAAAGTAGTTAGCCTTGTTTCAGTATGAGCCAGGGATCACCGCCTACCGAGGAACTAGCTCCGCACGACTCGTATCTTGCCACCGCAGAGGGGAGTGTGCTGGAGGTCTTGAAAGACGGGGTCGTGCTGGATCGCACGCCCTTCTATGTTCGAGGGGGAGGACAGCCAGGTGACACCGGCGTCATCGAATCTCACGAAGGAGAGACCCGGGTCACCAACACCATCCGCAGGGGCGGGAAGGTCATACACGTCGTGTCCGATTCCCGGATGCTGGAACCCGGGACGCCCATCCGCTCGGTGATCGACTGGGAGCGCCGGTACACCATAATGCGCACCCACACCGCTCTTCATGCGCTGTCGGGGATTGTGTGGCGAGACTTCGCTGCCAAGGTGACCGGTGGCGATATGAAAGCCGGGACTGCCCGCATGGATTTCGAACTGGATGGCATCTCACGTGAGTTCGGTCTTGAAGTGGAGAGACGCCTCAACGCCGAGTTGGTCAAGGGTTACCCTGCCGAAGTGCTGTGGATGGCCCGCTCGGAGGCCCTTGAGGACCCTGATCTGATCCGCACCAAGGTCAACCTCATCCCCGAGTGGGTTCGAGAGATCCGTGTGATCGACATAGTCGGACTTGACCGCCAGGCCGATGGCGGCACTCATGTGCTCTCCACCCTGGAGGTAGGAGAAGTGAAGGTGGTCAAGACCGAGAGCAAGGGAA
>CAYWGY010000172.1:0-6107 GCA_964458055.1 uncultured Acidimicrobiaceae bacterium
GTCCAACCTGTTGGATGCACTGCGGTTTCTCAGAGACATCTCAACCGTGGGCGGTGGGTTGCAGCAAGCTGTCACTGCCCGTGGGGGTATAAAGAGGGTACGGTGCCTGGCTGCCAGGAATTTCAATCATGGCTGGGTGGGCTTGGAGATGGTCCTTTCGTCTCCGGGAAACCATCGGACGTGGAGCTACA
The DNA here is from genome assembly GCA_964458055.1 of uncultured Acidimicrobiaceae bacterium. Classification (GTDB taxonomy): domain Bacteria; phylum Actinomycetota; class Acidimicrobiia; order Spongiisociales; family ZC4RG35; genus Bin76. The sequence continues at coordinate 192 of CAYWGY010000172.1, forward strand.
AACTGCACTTTGCGGCCGAACAGAGGGAACGTCATCGCCCGACAATCCGGCGCGAGGTCGTGAAGAGAGACGGCGTCACGATCATCGAGAGGCCCGACTCAGAAGATGAACAGAACAAGGAACGCCTCACCCAAACCGCACTGGAACAGGTCAACTCCAATCGTGACTTCCGCCCCGTTGCGGAGTTCCTGAACGGTGTGCGTTACCTGCACCTTGTTCCCCAGATCATCCGTGACTCCGAGAGGGGTGAAGGAAGGCGAGATGATCCATTTGGTGGCGATTTTCTAGTGCGGGTGGCCCGGACTCCCAAGCGAACCCGGAATGCCCGACTGAACAGGATCAGCGAAGCTCTACGTCACGCGGTACCCCAGTTGGAGGACCTGGCGTTTGAACGTGATGAAGCCGGAAAGCCACACCTCGAGGCTCGGTACATGCACTGGCGCACCAGGGGCGCCAGGCAGAACGAACAGGACTTCTCAGATGGCACATTACGGCTGATAGGGTTACTGTGGATGGTCCAGGAGGGCGCCCGAAAGGCCGGGCGGGTGGTCCTCTTGGAGGAACCCGAACTCTCCCTGCATACCGCAATAGTCCAAAGGCTCCCTACGCTGCTCAACCGCGCCGCGAGGCGCAACAGTTCCCAGATTGTGCTGTCCACCCACTCGACGGAGTTGCTCGAGGACCCGGGCCTTGGACTGGACGAAGTTGTGATTCTCCGACCCGGCACCGAGGGAACCACTGCTCTGCCGGCCGCTGAAGTTCCCGACATCGAACCCTTGATCGAGGCAGGACTCAGTCTTGCCCAGATACTGTACCCTCTGACAGCTCCGACGGAGGTGGACCGGCTCTTGGCTATCTGACCGTGATTCCGGTCCGATTTGCTGTTGAGGGACTCACCGACGAGCCCGTGGCCAGAAAACTCCTTCTCGCTGCCGGCCTCATTCCCTCACAGCCAGTTATTGCCGGGGGAACGCCCAAACTTGACCCCAAGCTGCCAGGGTTGAACGCGTCAGCTTCCTGGTTGCCTTGGTTGGTGATACGTGACCTTGATCAAGGCCATCGAGATCTCTGCGTTGCCGATTTTCGCACCAAGCTTCTGGGAGGAGAACCCAGTGGTCGTATGTGCTTCCGTTTCGCCGTTCGCTCTATTGAGGCCTGGCTAATGGCCGACTATCAGGCTTTTGCCGCCTTCTTTGCGGTCACCTGCAAACCGCCGAGGAGTTTCGATGACCTCCCTGACCCGAAACTCTTCCTTACCAATCTATGTCTCAGATCGAGAAAGAGAGCGATCAAAGAGGGCATTCCCCCGCGTCCTCGGAGCGGCCGGAAAGTAGGCCCGGAGTACGTCGCCACCATTAGAGACTTCGCCAACCGGAGGTGGAGTGTAGAGAGGGCCCGTGTAAACTCCCCCAGCCTCGAGCGAGCATGGAATGACCTTGTCCGGTTGCGCCTCCGGCTCGAAGATTAAACCGCTTCGGTCATTCCGGCAGCGCAGCGAACACTTGGGGGGTCAACCAGTGCGAACCGATGTTCCCGGCAGGGAAGAGAACATAGGTAGATGGCAACCGATAACCCCCCTGGACAGATCGACGCTGGAGCATCTGCAACCTGAACTTGACAGCTTGGACGCCTTGCACAATTCCCCCGACACCACGGGCGCTTACCCGCAGCCCGTCCTTCCACAGCCAAGGAAGTGGATTCTCCGCAAACACGCAATCGAGACCGGGGTTATCGAGCATCTGTATTGGATAGACCCTCAGGACAGTGAGTCCCTCGTCGTTGAAGGATTCGCCGACGATGCCCTTGCCCGAACGGGGATGCGGCTACCTCGAGGAGTCCGGCCGATGCTGGAAGCCCACCTCCAGGCCCTGGAGATGGTCGACGACTACGTGTCGGATGGACTTCCCCTGACTACATCCTTCATCAAGGAGGTACACGCCCTCATCACCCGCGCCCAGGAAACGTATGAAGCCAGGGACGCCTTGGGGCGACCTTTGCCGGCGGCATTGACTCACGGAAAGTTCAAGACTCTTCCCAACCATGTCGTGCGGGCCGACGGGTCCCGGCTTGAGTTTGCGCCGCCTTCCCAGGTGGATGTGGAGATAGAGCGCCTGGTTGAATGGTTCAATGAGATTGGCGACACTCATCCGGTCGTTGCGGGTGCATGGCTGCACCACCGTTTCATCCAGGTCCATCCCTTCCAGGATGGCAACGGAAGGGTGGCCCGAGCACTTACTCACCTTGCCGCCGCGCGGTGGAACTACACCCCGCTGGTTGTGGAGCGGTTGGACCGCTCCCCCTACCTGCATGCCTTGGATACGGCCAACGGCGGCAACCTGGTTCCTCTCATCCGGCTCTTCATCGGCTTGACCTCTCGGGTGCTTCTCGGCCGGGTGGAGACTCCGACACCGCAACCCACCGGGGAAGTCGACAGGCCACAGCCGACGCAGGGCTTGGTAGATTCGGCGACACCGCAGATAGGAGAGTTATGAACCGGACGAGATTCGGTATCACGCTTTCGAACCGGAGCGTGCTGCTGGGAATGTCCACCGTGGAGGAGATTCACACCCTGGCTCGTCAAGCCGACCAGGCCGAGGTGTGGGACTCGGTTTGGATTGGCGATTCGATATTCGCCAAACCCCGTCTCGACGCACTCGTGGCGCTGGGGGCTTTGGCTGCCATCACCGACAGGGTCAGACTCGGGGTGGGCTGCATGGCCAGCACGCCGCTTCGCGATGCCCTGCTAATGGCCTACCAGTGGCTCAGCTTCGATTTCGTATCCGGGGGCCGCTCGATTTTCGTGGCCTGTCAGGGTCAGAGAGAAGCGGGAGGAGGAAAGTTCGCAGAAGAGTTTGCTGCCTTCGGCATCGATCCCTCCACCAGAAGCCAACGCATGGAGGAAGCCATCGAGGTGCTGCGTCTGGTTTCAGAGACTGAGAACGCCTCTTATGCGGGGACCTATAACCGGTTCGACAATGTGACCGTGCTTCCCCGGCCATTACAGCGACCCCTACCCATCTGGGTAACAGGACACGCCAACCCGGCCTTCCCCAAGTTGTCCGAACGAATCCTGAGGCGGGTCGCCCGGCTCGGCAACGGTTGGATGACCACCGCCAACACACCCGAGAGCCTGGCGACGAACCTGGCCACCATCCGCCGGTACGGAGAGGAGGAGGGGCGCCCGTTGGGAGAAGACTTCGAGGCCTGCCTGTATTACAACATCCATGTAACCGAGAATCCCGAGCGGGGCATGGAAGAGACGATGTCATACATGCGCGACTACTACTTCACCGACTACGACCGCGGCTTTCTGGACAGGTGGGTGGCGATAGGCGACCCTGAGCAATGCATCGAACGCATTGCCGAGTTCGCCCGGGCCGGCGCCACCACCATCACGCTGCGCCTGGTTGGCTATGACGAATCCCATCAGTTCCGGCGGGTCACCGAAGAGGTGCTCCCGGCGCTGGTGGACTGACCTGTACGAAGCATGATCGAGCGCTTCGACCACGCGGTGATTGGGGTCCCCGACCTCCCCTCGGCCATGGCCACCTTCGAGAGCCTGGGATTCGTGGTCTCCGAAGGGGGAAGGCACCCGTCGCTCGGCACCCGCAACGCCATTGTCCGCTTCGGCTTGGACTACCTTGAGTTGTTGACTGTCGAGTACCCCGACCTCGCTGTGGCCCGAGGTCCCTTCGGCGCCGATCTGGTTGCCTTCCTGGAGAGGTCCTCGGGGCTGGTCGGATATGTCCTGGCCGGGACCGGCCTGCGCCGGGAGGCCACCCGGCTGGGAGAACTGGGGATCCCCAGCGAAGGACCATTCGATATGGACCGGGTCCGCCCGGACGGCAGGCGCCTGCAGTGGCGCCTTGTTCTTCCGGGACCCTCACCCTGGCGAAACCCTCTGCCCTACCTGATCGACTGGGTCACGGACCAGCGTGACCTCCTGGCCTGGGATCCTCCCCGAGAGCATCCCTGCGGCGTTACCGCAGTGGCCGGTATCGATTTGTTGGTCGACAATCTGGAGAACACCGCCCGCCTCTACGATCACGGCCTGGGGTTGGCTGACCGGCGGGACGACGCCGGCGGCCAGGCCCGGACCTCCAGCCTTCATTACCGGTTGGGCGAGTTCCGGCTGGGGATCCGCCGGCCCGACCCGGGAGAAGCCATGGCCGCGGAGCTTGAGCGGACAGGACCGGGCCCCTACCGGCTGACTCTGTCCTCCCCCGACATGCAAGCCACGGCCGCCTCGCTTCGTAGCCGAGCCGTCCCGTTCGCGGAGATACCAGACAGGATCGACCTCGATCCGGACATCGTGGGGGGAGTCCGGCTGAGGATCGTCCCGGGCTAGATCAGACCGCCCGCCCGCCCTTGTAGACAGTGGTGATCCGACGGGTGTTGCGAATGTCCTCGAGAGGATCGGCTTCCAACACAACCAGGTCAGCCAACTTGCGCTTCTCCACCGAACCCAACTCGTCTCCCTGGCCCAGCAGGTCGGCAGCCCTGCTGGTGGCCGCCACGATGGCCTCCATGGGAGAGAATCCGCAGCCCTCGACCAGGAGACGCAACTCCTCGTGCATGCTGTGTCCGGGTACCACAAAGGGGTTGGTCAGGTCGGTTCCTGCGGTCACCTTGACGCCACCCCGCTGGGCCCGTCCGATGAACGCCATCTGATTCCGCAACTCGATAGGCGCCTGCTCCCAGTCGGTCTCGCTGTAGTCGAAGGGATAGGCGTACTGGTTCCACTGTTCCTGGACAGCAGCCGGCATCTCGTCGAGACCCGCCGGGTTCACCGCCTCGGGGGTGTTGCCCAATAGGATCGCCTGGGAGAGGGTAAGTGTGGGCGTGATGTAGGTGCCTTGTTCGGCCATGAGCGAGATCAGATTGCCGGCCAGGTCCGATTCGGGATCCACGAACCGCCACGGCTGCCAACCCACCAGCGGGTCAAGAATCCGTCCCGCCAGGCCCGCCAGGTCATCCATCCGGTCCTCGGGCACCAACTCCCGTCCGATCCTCACATGCTCCAGCGCGTCGACGCCTACCTTGACCGCCTCCTCCACCGTCACCATGTGCCCGACGTGGGCGGCCACCCGCACTCCCCTACGGTGGGCTTCCGAGACCACTGCACGGAGCACGGGGAGGGTGGCCCACACGTACACCTTGAGAAAGTCCATACCCGCATCGATCAGTCTCGACGCCTCCCGGCGGGCCGACTCCTCATCGTCGATAATCGCCAGCCACCGCCAGGGTGCGGGCGGATCGGCCGGTCCATCCAGGATCGTTCCCGCCCCGAAAAAGCGCGGCCACCCGGCCTTGCCCTCCTTGAAAACGCGGAACACCTCGTCAGGATCGAAATTGCCGGTGTCCCGAACGGTGGTTACGCCATGAGACAGCAATGTGGTCATGAACAGGTCAGCGAGTCCGGTGGGATCTTCCACCTGAAGGAAGGAGTTGTCGGCCAGCACCCCCACGTGGACATGGCAGTCGATCAGACCCGGAATCACCGTCGACCCACGGATGTCGGTCACCTCCGTGCCTTCGGGCAACTCCATGTCACCCCGGCGGAAGACCGCATCGATGCGGTCCCCGTCGATCAACACCACTGCGTCGTCGATCGGATCCCGCCCGGTTCCGTCTATCAGGGTCCCTCCAACTAATGCCTGGGCCATTCTTCCCTTCTCCTTCTTGGTGCTCGGATGGTGCCCCTAAATGTAGTCAGGGTGATGCGCCGGTCTGGCTCCAGCCCTTTGCAGACCGGCTCTCATGGAGATGGCCTCTAATCCCTTCCGGATGGAGAAATCGTCGTCCGGCAGGTAGGGTGATTTGAACCTGACATCCCGATTCCGGTGAGGATTTCCGAATGACAAGACCCCTGCCGACCACGATGCGGGCGGCGGTACTGACCGGCATCGGCGGACC
>CAYWGY010000173.1:0-6078 GCA_964458055.1 uncultured Acidimicrobiaceae bacterium
TGCCTCGCAGTCGGAGTGGCGAGACCACCTCCTCCAGGCCCACCCCGTAGTAGAAGTCCTCGGGTAGATCCAGCACCGTCTGCGCGGATTCTCCGTCCAAGCCGACAGCGAGCAGACCGGCATAGCCACGGATGGTGGGCGAGTGGGGAGGGGCGTCGAAGAACATCCTCACGGTCCCGTCTTCTTCCAGTCGGGTCGCCAAATAGAAAGGCGTCTGGCACTCGACCACCCGCTCCAGTTGATCCTGCATGTCTCCCCGATACTCGGGAGGCAGAGGAGGAAGCGTACGGGACAGGTCCAGCAACGCGTGCCCGCGCATGGACCGGGGTGTGCTCTGCAACAGGGTCAGAATGCGCTCAAGCCGCGGGGGAACCAGCATCTGCCAGAGGATAACATTGGCCTCCCAGGGAATACCTGGCCCCTTCTTCGGGGTTAAGCACTAATAGCATTGGGAAAAATCGTTCCCTGCCTCGCCTGACCTCAAACCAAAGAAGGAATCATGTCTGCAACCGACACCGACACCCCCAAATTCGCCGCTTACGCACAACCCGGGATGCTGGTCTCCACCGACTGGCTGGCGGAGCGGCTGAACGATCCCGCCGTGATACCCGTCGAGTCCAACGAGGACCCGCTGCTGTATGACACCGGTCACATCCCGGGAGCAGTCAACCTAGACTGGCACCTCGACCTCAACGATCCCCTGATCAGGGACTACCTGCAGAGCGAGCCCTTCGCCCAGGTGATGGGAAGCAAGGGAATCAGCCCGGACTCCACCCTGGTCTTCTATGGTGACAACTTCAACTGGTGGGCGACCTACGCTCTCTGGGTGGTCTCGCTCTTCGGCCATCGCGATGTTCGGATCCTCGACGGCGGGCGCATGAAGTGGGAGGCCGAAGGGCGCCCCATGACCACCAAGGCGACCCAGCGTCCCGCGGTGGAGTATCCGACAACCGATCGGGACGACTCCGCGATCAGAGCCTTCCTCCCCACGGTCCTCGACCACTCCAAGCAGGGGGGATCGATGGTGGACGTAAGATCTCCGGAGGAGTTCCGGGGAGAGCGCCTGCACATGCCCGGGTACCCCAACGAGGGGTCAACCCGCGGCGGTCACATTCCCGGCGCCGCCAACGTGCCCTGGAAGCGGGCCGCCAACGACGACGGCACTTTCAAGGCCGCGGATGAACTGCGAGCCATCTACCTGGACGAGGTGAGCCTCAGTCCCGCCGACGAGGTGATCACCTACTGTCGCATCGGGGAGCGGTCGAGCCACACGTGGTTCGTGCTCACCCACCTCTTGGGGTTCGGGAACGTGCGCAACTACGACGGCTCGTGGACCGAGTACGGCAACACGGTGGGCGTCCCCATCGAGAAACCCTGAGGTAGTCTCGAGTCTTTTGAAAAACCTGGGCACCGGGTGAGACGCCGCCTCCCCCGGTCCCCAGCCTTCCGGCAGGGCCTCCGCGGTAGCATCTCGGAGAATGGCGCCGGGAACCCGACCGTCGATCCCTGACAAGCCTCCGCCCTGGCTCAACCGGTGGCTCTTCGGCGTCGCCATGGTGGCGCTGGTGGCCGCCGCCCTCCTGTGGGTGGCCCAACAACTGACCTCCCTCCTGGTGATGTTGTTCGTCGCCCTTTTCCTGGCAGTGGCGCTCATCCCCGCGGTGGACTGGCTGGAGAAGAAGCGATGGAACCGCCGATGGGCCACCTTGTGCGTGCTGGTGTTGGCCTTCACTCTCATAAGCCTGTTCCTCGCCTCGCTGCTGCCTCTTTTCATCAACCAGACGGCGGCCATCGCGGTCAAAATGCCCGATTACCTGTCCACTGCCGAGGAATGGCTGGGAGGATTCCTGGACATTGACCTCACGGACGTGGACACCCGCGCCGCAATGGAAGACCTGGGGTCTCTCATCCAACAGTATGGAGGGCAGGTGGCCGGAGGAGTGCTGGCGGTCGGTTCCACACTTGCCAATGCCGTCTTCCAGGGAGTCACCATACTGCTCTTTGCGTTCTACATGGTGTCGGAGACCCCGAAGATGTTGCGGCTGGTGCTCTCCTTTTTCCCGGCTGCCCGCCAGCGCCTGCTCTTGCGCATCTGGGAAGTCTCCATAGAGAAGACGGGTGGATACGTCTACTCGCGGTTCATCCTCTCGGTGCTGTCGGCGATCGTCACCGCGGTGGCCCTGGCCTTGATGTCGGTGCCCTACCCCGTCGCCCTGGGCGTCTGGGTAGGGGTTATATCCCAGTTCATCCCCGTGATCGGAACCTACATCGCCGGGGCTCTGCCTGTCTTCATAGCCCTCGTGGAAAAACCGATCACAGCCCTCTGGGTGGTGGTCCTGCTGCTGGTGTACCAGCAGATCGAGAACCTGCTGATCGCTCCCCGGGTCACAGCTCGCACCATGGCCATCCATCCGGCGGTCTCGGTGGCGGCGGTTATCGCGGGCGCCTCCTTGATGGGAGCCATGGGGGCAGTGTTGTCCCTGCCGGTGGCCGCCATCGTGCAATCTCTGATTTCAACGTCCCGGCGTCACCATGAACTGGTGACGGATGCCGAAAAGAACCCGGCCGGAGAGGAGCCGACGGATTAGCCCCACCAGCGCCGCCGCCTGCCGTCCCAGGAAGGGACCACTATCCGGGGTCTCCGTGGTTGAACTGGCCGGGCTGGGGCCAGGACCATTCGCGGGCATGGTGCTGGCTGACCTGGGCGCAGACGTCACCGTTGTGGATCGTCCGGGTGGGGGAGTGGACTACGCTGCCGGCCAGGCCATCCTCCACCGGGGGAAGCGATCGGTTGCGGTGAACCTCAAGCACCCCGAGGGAAAGGAGTTGACGCTCGCACTGGTGGAGAGGGCCGACATCCTGATCGAGGGGTTCCGTCCGGGAGTGGCGGAACGTCTCGGAGTGGGACCAGAAGCCTGTCTGGAACGGAATCCGCAACTCGTTTACGGCCGCATCACCGGTTGGGGTCAGGAGGGTCCCCTGGCACAAACCGCCGGCCACGACATCAATTACATAGCGGTAGCCGGGGCACTGCACCCCATCGGATCAGCCGAGCGCCCCACCGTCCCGCTCAACCTGATCGCGGACTATGGCGGGGGAGGGATGCTGCTCGTGGCCGGGGTGCTGGCGGCGCTGGTGTCGGCCCGGGCAAATGGCCGAGGCCAGGTGGTTGATGCCGCAATGGTGGATGGGACGGCGCTCCTGACATCGATCATGCACGCCGGACTGGCAGGCGGCTGGTGGCAACCCCGAAGGGCATCCAATCTCCTCGACGGTACGGCCCCCTTCTACGACGTGTACGAGACCGCCGACGGGGAACACATGGCGGTGGGGTGTCTGGAAGAACACTTCTTGGACGAGATGTGCTCGTTACTCGGGGTGGAGCGCGCCGACCTTCCCCACCGCCTCGACGCAAGGGGATGGCCGGAGTTGCGCCGACGCCTGGCCGAGACCTTCCTGACCAGGACCCGGGACGAGTGGGAAGCCGCATTCGCGGACAGCGACGCCTGCGTCTCGCCGGTGCTCAGCCTGGAGGAAGCTCCCAAACACCCACACATGCAGTCCCGCTCAACCTTCATCGAGGTGGGCGGTTGGCTCCAACCGGCGCCCGCGCCCCGCTTCTCGGACACCCCGCCCGACATGCCCTCGCCATCACCCCACCGGGGCGCTCACACCACCGAGGTGCTCACCTCTTTGGGTCTCTCAACGGGGGAGATAAATATACTTGTGAGTGAAGGAATTGTTGTGGAAGAGCAACCAGAAGAGGATGTGGAACATGGATAACCGGGATCTCAAGTCCGAACGAGAGCAGATCGACCGGGCCGCCGAAGGTCTGACCTTGATCGACCTCCTCAACCGGGCGGCGGACAATCACGGGCAGAGAACCGCAGCCAGGTGGCAGACCTCCAACGGGGAATGGAAGGGCCAGACGTGGGAGCAAGTGCGCCGGACTTCCCACCTGGCCGCGGCGGGCCTCCAGACGCTGGGAGTGAGTTCGGGTGACTTTGTGGGCATCATGGCAGGCGTTCGTCCCGAACACGCCCTGGCCGACCTTGGCATCGTTCACACCGGCGCCGTTCCCATCACCTTTTACGAGACCCTGGCGCCTCCCCAGATCGCCTACATAGCCCGCCAGACCGGCGTAAAGGTGGCGATACTGGAGAATGCGGAGGCCTTGGAACGGTGGCAGGCGGTCCGCTCCCAACTCCCGCGGTTGGAGACCGTCGTGTTGATGGAGATGCCCGAGGAGGGCCTGCCTGCCGACACGATATCTTGGAAGGCTCTGCTGAAGCGGGGAGAGGAATATCTGGCGGTCGACCCCGAAAGCGTAAACCGGTCGGCCGGCGAAGTCACTCCCTCCCATCTGGCTACCCTGATCTACACTTCGGGCACCACCGGTGACCCGAAGGGGGTGATGGTTACCCACCGCAACGTGGTGTGGACGGCCGAGACGGTCTCCCGGACGATTCACCTTCCCTCCCACGTAAGGACACTGGCCTACCTTCCCTTCGCCCACATAGCCGCCCGCGCCGGAACCCACTACGCCCCCATCCACCTTGCGGGGGAGGTGTACTACTGTCCGGATCTAACCCAGGTGGCCGACTACGCCCGAGCCTGCCGTCCCCAGGCCTTTCTCGGGGTGCCGAGAGTCTGGGAGAAGTTCCATGCCCGGTTGATGGAGGCCCTGGAAGGTGATTCCAAGCGTGACCTGATCATGAAGGCGATCGCCAACGGTCTGGAGGTGGTGGAAGCCCGAGTATCGGGGAAGAAGGCGTCCGTGGGCCATCGTCTGAAGCATGCGCTCTTCGATCGTCTCATCTTCTCCAAGATCAGAAAACGCCTGGGAATGGAGGAACTCTCGGTAGCCGTCACGGCAGCTGCACCCATCAGCCGCGACCTGCTGGTCTTCTTCCACGCTCTGGGGATTCCCCTGTACGAGATTTACGGGATGAGCGAGAACACCGGACCGGCCACGTGTACCACACCGGACAACGCCGCGCTGGGGACCGTGGGGAAGCCCTTCCTGGGCGTTGAGGTAGAGACCTCGGACGACGGGGAGATCAGGATCAGGGGAGGGGTGGTCACCGATGGCTACTACCGCCTACCCCAGTCCACCGCCAGCACCTTCTCCGAAGATGGATGGCTCTATTCGGGAGATTTGGGAGCCTGGGATGACGACGGCAACCTGCGCATCGTGGGCAGGAAGAAGGAGATCATCATCACCTCGGGCGGGAAGAACATCGCTCCCGCCAAGCTGGAGACCGCCCTCAGCAGCCATCCGCTGGTGGGCGGGGTGTGCATGGTGGGAGACAACCATCCCTACCTGACCATGCTCGTCTCCCTCGACCCGGTGGAGGCTGCCCGCTGGGCGGAACAGCAGGGCATACCCGCCGACGATTGGGACGCCCTGACCACCCATCCCAGGGTGGTGTCGGAAGTCCAGTCTGCAATGGAGACCGCCAACGAGTTGGTTGCCCGGGCGGAACAGGTCAAGAAGACTGCCATCGTCCCGGACGCCTGGGACCCCGAGACCGGTGAGGTCACCCCGTCGATGAAGATCAAGCGGCATGTGGTGTTGGACAAGTACGCCGATTTGATCAATAAGCTCTATGATGACGGGGCCGGCTGAGCCTGAACCAAGAGCCTGAAACAGGAGACGTTGTTTTGTCAGACATCACTTTCGATCAAAGGGTTGCCATCGTTACCGGCGCCGGGGGAGGACTGGGAAGAAGCTACGCCCTGGAGTTGGCCCGACGCGGCGCCCGCATAGTCGTCAATGACCTCGGAGGCGCCATTGACGGCACGGGAGGCGATACCCGTCCCGCCGACCTGGTGGTCCAAGAGATCACTGGGAAGGGCGGAGAAGCGGTGGCCAGCTACGACTCGGTCGCCAGCCCCGAAGGCGGCGCCGGGATCGTCCAGACGGCCCTCGACGCCTTCGGCACGGTGGATATCGTGATCAACAATGCCGGGATTCTCCGTGACCGGAGCTTCGCCAATCTCACCCTGGCCGAACTGAAGGCGGTGATGGATGTGCATCTGTTGGGGGCGTTCCACGTCTCCATGCCGGCATTTCCG
>CAYWGY010000174.1:0-3685 GCA_964458055.1 uncultured Acidimicrobiaceae bacterium
GGCCAAATTGCGGGAGATGATGGATCTGCTGAAGCCGATGATCCGGACTGCTATCGATGCGTTCGTCCGCCGCGACGCCGAAGAGTGCCGTCTGTTGCCTGCCATGGATGTTCCGGTGGATGTCCTCAACCGCAGCATGTGGAAACATGTTGTCGCCTGTGGACACGACCCCCAACTGCTGGAGTGGGCCACGCGGATGATCCTGGTCTCGCGAGCCTTGGAGAGAGTGGGCGACCAGGCGGTGGACATCGGTGAGCAGGTGGCGTTCTTGATGACCGGCGACCATCAGGAATTCCTCCGACTCCATGACTATGGCTCGGATTGAGCCGCTACACCGAATACTGGTGGTGGAAGATGAGCCGGCCATTTCCGAATCCATTTCCTATGCGCTGAAGACCGAGGGGATGGCGGTGGAGGTGGCTGACACCGCTCCCGAGGCTCTCAACCGGGTGAGAAGGCGTCCCCCCTCCCTGGTTCTCCTGGACGTGATGCTTCCGGGCGGTTCCGGCTTGGACGTGTGCCGGGAGATCAGGGCTTTCTCCGACGTTCCCATCATCGTGTTGAGCGCCCGCGACTCCGAGGCCGACAAGGTCGCCGGTTTGGAGTTGGGCGCCGACGATTATGTCACCAAGCCCTTTTCGATGAGGGAGTTGATCGCCCGGGTCCGTTCGCACATACGTCGTGCGGCTCGTTCCGGGCTGATGGCCGAGACCAACGAGGTGTTGCGCGGCGGCCCCGTGGAGATGGATGTGGACGCCCACGAGGTGAGAGTCAGGGGTGAGACGGTTGCACTCAGACCCAAGGAGTTCGAACTCCTGGAGACCCTGATGCGCCGAAAGGACCGTCTTGTGACCCGGGACACCCTGCTGAGCGAAGTGTGGGGCGCCTCATTCTATGGAGACAGGAGGACACTCGACGTCCACATCAAGCGGCTGCGTCACAAGATCGAATACGACTACTCCTCGCCCACCTACCTGGTGACGGTGCGGGGTCTCGGATACAAGTTCATCGATGAGCCCTAGGGGGCGGCGTCCTTCTTCTTTGATTCGATACCTCCTCGGAAGGCTCGTCCTGGTCCTGGTGGTGGCGGCCGCGTTGTGGATGGTTCTTGTCCGCGCTCTGGGGATGTGGGAATGGCTGGCCGGGCTGATCTGTGCGGTCCTGGGTCTGGTGATCTACGCAGGCATGGTCTCGGAGGTCCGGAAGGTCATCGTCGGGCTGGGGGAGGCCGCTGGAGGGTTGCTGGGGGGCAGCACACCGCCGGGGGTTCGCCATGTTGTCGGCATCGAAGAGATCGACACGCTGGGGGCGGCCCTTCGACAGGCGGGCCGTCACTTCCGGAGCACGGAGGATGCCCTGCGAAGGGAGCAGTCCTTGCTCAAGGTGGTGCTGGAGGCCCTGCCGGGTGGTGTGCTCCTGGTCGAGGCCGACAACCGGGTGGCATATGTCAACTCCGCCTGCCGTCAGATGCTGGGCATGGTGGAGGATCCCTCCGGCCGCCTTGCTCTCCGCAAGATCCTGGCCATGGTGCGAAAAGTACGCGGCAGCGGGGTGTCCCACGAGGAAGTGCTCACCCGCGGATATCCCGAGAGGACCCTGGGCGTGAGGGCCTTTACCGTCGATGACGAGAGCAGGGTCCTGGTGGTGTGCCTGGATCTCACCGAGACGCGGCGCCTGGAGACGATGCGGCGAGACTTCGTCACCGACGCCTCGCACGAACTGAAGACGCCGGTGGCCTCGATACTGGCCTCCGCCGACGCTCTGCAAATGGCCTTGGGGCGAGACCGGGAGTCGAGTGCCATGTTCGCCGAACAGATCTCGTCCGCGGCTCTGCGGCTGTCCCGGTTGATCGCCGATCTCCTGGATCTCTCCCGCCTGGAGACACAGGGTCCGACCAGGGAGGAAGTCGACCTGGAGGCCGTGGTGTTGCGAGAGGTCAAGCCCTTCAGGGTCTCCGCCGAAGACAAGCGCATCGAGTTCGCGGTGCGGACGGTGCCGGCGCTGGTTAGGGGTTCCTCTGCGGAACTGGGCCTGGCTATCAGGAACCTCTGCGACAACGCTCTCCGGTACACCGGGTCGGGCGGAAGGATCCAGGTTGTGATGGAGGTGACATCCGAGGAGGCGGTCATGAGAGTGACCGACACGGGAATGGGGATCGCCGGTCGTGACCTGGGAAGGATTTTCGAGAGGTTCTATCGCGTCGACGTTGCCCGGTCCCGGAGGACGGGGGGCACCGGCCTGGGATTGGCGATCGTGAAACACGTGTTGGAGCGCCATGGTGGCAGGGTGAGGGTGAAGAGCCTCCTGGGAGAGGGATCGACCTTCACGCTGTCGGTGCCCCTGGCGGGGGAGGTGTCCGTCAAGGTCTGAGGTTGGGACGTCAACCGGCCCGCCGGCGGGAATAGTGTGAGGGGGTGTATGGCTCACGACTATGACGCGGTGGTGGTCGGCGCCGGTCCCAACGGCCTGGCCGCCGCCATAGTGCTGGCCGAGTCGGGATACTCGACATTGGTGGTCGAGGCCGGTGACAAGGTGGGAGGCGGGTGCCGGACCTCCGAACTCACCCTCCCGGGCTTTGGTCACGACGTGTGTTCCACCGCTCATCCTCTGGGACGGGGGTCTCCGCTCTTTCGCCGCCTCCCCCTCGCTCGGTACGGTCTCAGATGGGTCCACCCGCCCGCCGTACTGGCTCATCCCCTCGACAGCGGTGAGGTGGTGCTGCTCCATCGTTCGATCGCAGAGACGGCGGCGGGCCTGGGAGTCGACGGTGAGCGATACCGGCGGCGAATGGAGACCATCAACGGGCTGTGGCCTGAACTCGAGGGTCGCCTTTTGGGGTCGCCGTTGAGGTCGGGCATGAGCCTGGGGACGGGACGCCAGTTGGCATCCTTCTCCCGTTCGGCGTCGCGAACCGTGCGGAGGTTCCGGACTCCTGCCGCACGGGCTCTCTTCGCCGGCGCCGCCGCTCACCTGATAAAACCGTTGGAAAAGCCCCTGACCGCAGGTGTGGGATGGCTTCTCCTGGTGATGGGTCACCGTTATGGCTGGCCTTTCGTGGAGGGTGGCTCCCAGAGACTGGCCGACGCGCTCGCCGCATACCTGCAGTCCAAGGGCGGTGAGATCGAGACGGGACGGCTGGTGAGGGATCTGGGAGAATTGCCTTCCTCCAAGGTGGTGCTGGCCGATGTGGCTCCGGGAGCGCTGGTGGGGATGCTGGGAGGGGGATGGAGGGGTGACCGGGTAAGGGTGAAGCCGCGCTTTCGCCACGGGCCGGGAGTCTTCAAGCTGGACTGGGCACTGTCGGGACCGGTGCCGTGGAGGGATAGGCGCATGGGAACGGCGGGGGTGGTGCACCTGGGAGGCGGCTACGAACGCATCGCCGACACCGAGAGGACGGTCTGGAGCGGTCGGGTTCCGGATCGGCCCTTCGTGGTTGCCGCTCAGCCTTCGCTTTTCGATCCTGCCCGCGCTCCCTCAGGCATGCACACCCTCTGGGCCTACGCGCATGTGCCCGCGGCCAGCCCTGCCGATGTGAGAGCTCTGGTGGAGGCCGAAATCGAACGGCATGCTCCCGGTTTCGGAGAGACCATCATGGCCTGTCACACCATTGCCGCCTCCCAGTGGGAGAGCTACAACCCGAACTACGTGGGTGGTGACATCGGCGGCGGGGTGGTGAATCTCAGAG
>CAYWGY010000174.1:3695-6040 GCA_964458055.1 uncultured Acidimicrobiaceae bacterium
CCCTTCGGCGGGCTGTCGCCCTATGCCACCGGAGAGGGCGGTCTGTACCTGTGCTCCTCTTCGACTCCTCCGGGTGGGGGGGTGCACGGCATGTGCGGCGTTCACGCGGCCAGAGCGGCGCTGGAAAGGTTGAGGTCGGCTTGACCGGGACAGGGTGGACACGCAGAGAGCCGGGTTGAGTAGAGCGATAGCGGGCGGATGAGTACAGTAGTTCTCGCGAATTACCTAACTATCTCGCGAAATACGCGGCTCTCCCTTTTGGGCCCATCCCCCGCCACCACCTGACCGTTTGGGGCCGCGAGGACGCGTGTGGCTGCGGCTGGCGCAGTTGACACTTGGCCTCCCGGATGGCTCGGCGGGGTTGAGCTCGTGCCCTGCCCGAGGCATTTGTTGCGGCAATGTCCAGCTTGGGCCTATGAGCGTGCCGGAGTCAAGGCCCAATGGGCCGTTTTTTTTCGCGTTCTTCCGGGCCGGTGCCTACATGCGGGGCTCGAAGATGGTGAAGGTGCCCTTCTGGTCGTCGTTCACCACCGCGAACCGCCCGACCGAGATGTCGGTGACCGGGACGCAGACATCCCCACCCAGGCTCTCGACCTTGGCGGCGGCGTCGTCGGCGTCCTCCACCTGGATGTAGACCATCCAATGGGGAGCTATCTCGCCCCAGTTCTCATCCATTTCTATGACTCCCGCGAACTGGAGGTCACCCACGCTGGCCACGTTGTATTCGCCTCCCTGGGGCATCGGCATGCCGGTCCACTCCCAGCCGAACACCTCGCTGTAAAAGCTCCGGGTGGCGCCGAGGTCCCGGGTGTACAACTCGTTCCACACCATGCTGTGGGGAGCACGAACCAGATCGGCGCCACCGAATTCGAGGGCCTGCCACAGAAAGAGCGAAGCGCCGCCGGGGTCCTGCATCAGGGCCACCCTGCCGTTCCCGACATCGGCGGGACCCATGTGGAAGACCGCTCCCAGGCTCTTGGCCCGCTCGGCGGTCCGGTCCAGGTCGTCGGTGGCGAGATAGGACATCCACACCGGCGGCACCCCCTCCGGGTAGATGCCCGGCATCTGGGGGCCCATGGCACCCACGGTCTTGCCGTCGAGGTTGAACATCGTGTACGACATCCCCGAGTCACCCATGGGAGTGTCGGTCCAGTCCCATCCGAACATGGCGCTGTAAAAGGCCTTGCCCCTATCGGTGTCCGGCAGGTAGATGTCCATCCAGCAGAAAGTGCCATGTGCGTGCGGCATGAGTGCTCCCTTATTACTCCTCGCCGAATACCTCGGCGTTGTTCTCTGCACGCCCGGAGGGACTCGAACCCCCAACCTTCTGATCCGTAGTCAGACGCTCTATCCAAATTGAGCTACGGGCGCAGGACCGCTGCGGCAAAGCCTAAGCCTAGCCGGACGCCGGAACTGAGGGATCAGGATTACGGAACAACCGGGGATCACATCGACTCTTCTCGAAAGCGGTCCACAACGGGTGCGTGGGCACACCGCAAAGGTCCGTGTCCGCACAGAACACCCCGCGCGATGGCGCGGTCCGACACCGGCCAAGCGTTATCCTATCTGGAACGCGGGGGGACAGCGATGCCGGACGAAGGGCCGTTGACATGACTACCGAAGCCATCATGGTCTTGGCGATCCTGGTGGGGACCGTGGCCCTGTTCATCTCGGAGAAGTACCCCCTCGACCTGGTCGCCATGATCGGGTTGGGAATGCTGCTGGTGCTGGGGTTGGTGACACCCGCAGAGGGTTTCTCGGGTTTTGGCAATCCCGCCACCATCACCGTTGCGGCCATGTTCGTCCTGAGCGCCGGTCTGCAGAAGACGGGAGCCACAGCCGCTGTGGGGCGGCTGATGGTGCGATTCGGGAAGGACCACTACACCTCCCTGATCGTCATCATGGGAACCGTCACCGTGATGTCGGCTTTCGTCAACAACACCGCGGCGGTCGCCGTGTTCATCCCCCTGGTGACGATCATGGCCAACCGCCGCAAGATATCGGCCTCCAAGCTGTTGATTCCCCTGTCGTATGCCTCCCAGTTCGGGGGGGTGTGCACTCTGATAGGCACCTCCACGAACCTCCTGGTCAGCTCCATCTCCGAGCAGGCCGGCTACGGGGCCTTCTCCATGTTCGAGTTCAGCCGCATGGGGCTGATCCTCTTCGTCGCCGGGGTGGTCTTCTTCCTGGTGTTCGGGCGCTGGCTCCTGCCCGACCGGGAGACGAGGGACTACTCGGCCATCTACCACCTGGGTGATTACGTGGCGGAGATGAGGGTTCGCCACAACTCTCCCCTGATCGGCAGGTCCGTACTCGACAGCAGGCTGGGCCAGGAACACGACGTC
>CAYWGY010000175.1:0-5995 GCA_964458055.1 uncultured Acidimicrobiaceae bacterium
GAGGGGATCGGTGGGTGAGAAGACCCCGCCCGACGTGAAAACCTTGATGACATGAGAGCCGGTTCGAAAGCGTTCCCTGACGGCGGCCCGCAGGGGATCGACCCCGTCCACCACCTCGCACAGATGGTTGCACAGGGATCCGATGTCGAGATGCCCGGGGCGCATGTCTCCGTGCCCGCCGGTCTGGCTCAGAGCGCGCCCGCTGAACAGGTAACGGGGACCGGCGAACAATCCCTGGTCCACCGCCATCTGCAGACCGATGTCTCCACCAGCCACATCCCGGACGGTGGTAAAGCCGCGGGCAAGAGCCCTTCTCAGCCTCTGCGCTGCCTTGGCTGCCACGTAGCTAAGGGGAAGCCCCTCCAACTCCCGGGAGTCGAGGCTCACCGCATAGGCGTGGAAGTGAAGGTCCAGGAAACCGGGGGTCACCACGCAACCGTCGGCCTCGATCACCTCGGCGTCCCGGGGCGGGGGTCCATCCAGACCTACAATCCTTCCCCCCTCGGTGTGGACCGGATGAGGCGATGGCTCCGGAGACACGCCATCGAAGACCAGCCCACCAATCACCGAGAGTGGACCGGCGGCCATTACCGTCTCTTCGTACCGGTGCCGAGCGCCGCCGGCGCGTTGATCACTCCGGTGGTCAGTGCCGGGTGGAACGGGTTCGCGTTGAAGATGTTGAAACCACCTTTAGTCAACGCCAACAGCATAACTCCAACCACCGACCTCCGGCGCCGTTCCCTCCCCGCCGTAGATGCTGGTTTTCCCAGGATCAACGCCGCGATCGCGGTGACTTCCAGGTCCAGCCCGGCCCGGGCGGAGCCCGTGGCCACCCTCGAGACGGCCATTGCCCCGGCATCCCTGCGGCCAGCCCGCACCAAGGCAGAAGTGGACACCGGCTGGGGTTGACGTTTGCAGAATGAACACCGCCTAAACGATGTGTCCGACCCTCCCGCGGCCGAGCGCATCAGGTCGGGTTGTTGGTCAGGAAGGTCAGCGACCCCCCGGTGATGAGCACCGCAAGACCGCGATGGACCAGGGTGGCGAGAACAGAACGCCCAGCGCCAGAGAGGAACGGTGAGACCGCGGTAGGCTGGGCCAGGTTTGAACAGCGACGAGAGGGATCAGCAGATGCCAACGAGAGTCAGACCCCTATCCCCGGGGGAGAGTCCGGATCCCGAGATCAACCAGTTGCTCGCCGATGGACGTGACGGCTGGTGGGAGGACGCCGCCATGTTCGGCGTCATCGGACGGAACCCCCAGTTACTGAAAGCAATCATCCCGGTGTTCGTGTCGTTCTTCGGCCAGGGCTCCGTCGAACCCCACATCCACGAGATGATGAGGTTGAAGACCGGGCAGATCAACGACTGCGCCTACTGACAAACGGTCCGTACCACCGCCGTGAGCGGTGCCGTCGGCCCGAAGGAAGAGGCCGTTTTCCACCACCAGCCCCAACCGGGCGAGACGCTGTCCGAGCGCGAAGCCGTGGCAGTCTCGCTTGCCGAGCGCATAGCTCTGGATCCGCACACCGTAACCGACGAGTTTTACGATTCGGTGAAGGAGCACTTCACCGACGACGAGATCGTGGAGATGGTGTTCGCTTGTTCCATATTCAACTGGGGCAACAAGTTCAACATCACGATGAATCTGGATTCGAGTGCCGAGTCCTCATACCCGTCCGGAATGGAGTATCGCCAAGAGGAGCTTGACTGAGGCCCCGGCAGTGAACTCCACCGCCATCGGGAAGATCTCGGAGGCTGCCGAACTCGAGGAGGTCATCCGCACCGAGGATCGCGGAGTGCTGGTGGAGTTTTGGGGCACTTGGTGCCGCCCGTGCCGGGTGCTCCAGCCCCATCTCGAACGCCTCGCCCGTGACCACGCCGAGGAGTGGCGGTTCGTGGCCGTCCATGTCGACAAGAGCCCTGATCTGGTCGAGGCGTGGTCGGTGATGGCCACACCGACACTCGTCTTCCTGCGTGACGGTGAGGAACGCCACCGCACCGCCGGAGCGGTCACGCCGTCCATGATCAAACAGGTGCTGGACTCGGTTGGCTGAACTGCCGGGGCGTTGCCGCCGGCGACGGGTCCCCTGGGAGGCAGCGTTCGTTTCGCAAACGGCTGGCGGTTGAGGGGAACGAGGATGTCTTCAGCGGAGGGTGACGTCTGATCGAGGTGGACACCGATCAACTACGAGTTGTCAGCTCATGACCGGGTGGGCGTGGAGGGGGCCGGCGCCATCCACGGTTACCGGCATGGGGAACATCCGTCTTCTCATCTGCCGGAGCCGCTGACGCTAAACCCACTCCGCCTCCATCCGGGGCGGTGGCGTAACCTCTCAGGTTGATGGAACATCCCTCACAAGCCGGTGTGCTCTTCACCGACCTGTACGAACTGACCATGGCCCAGGTCTACTTCAGCCACGGCATGGCCGACCACCGGGCCTCCTTCGAGCACCACTTCCGCACCTATCCGGCCTACGGCGAGCACCGGGCGGGGTTCTGCATTTCCGCAGGTCTGGGACCGCTGCTTGACAGGTTGGCGGAATTCCGTTTCGGCGATGCCGAACTGAGCGCCATGTCGGCGATGCGGTCCGCATCACAGACTCCCCTGTTCGAAGGGGGGTTCCTGAACTGGCTGGAACGTAGGGGAGACTTCGGGCGACTCACCATCCGGGCGGTGCCGGACGGTCGGGTGGTCCATCCCCACACTCCCATGACCGTGGTCGAGGGACCCTTGGCGCTGGGGCAGATCGTCGAGAGCGTTCTCCTCAACCACCGCAATTTCGCCACCCTGGTGGCCACCAAGGCGGCCAGAGTCAAGCAGGCGGCCCGATCGGGAACGGTGCTCGAGTTCGGCATGCGACGTTCGGCAGGGATCGGCGCCAACCTGGCAGCCGAGGCCGCCCTGGTGGGAGGCGCCGACTTCTCATCCAACGTGGCGGCTTCTCTCCGACTGGGACTTCCCGCCCGGGGCACCCATGCCCACTCGATGGTGCAGGCGTTCATGGCTCTCGGGGGAAGCGAACTCGACTCCTTCCGGGCATTCGCCCAGGTGTATCCCGATGACTGCGTGCTGCTGGTGGACACCATCGACACCATGGAGTCGGGCATGCCCAACGCCATCACCGTATTCGAGGAACTGCGCCGCCGGGGCCATCGCCCGGTCGGGGTCCGCCTTGATTCGGGAGACCCGGCGCCGTCTGCCCTGGAAGCCGCCCGAATGCTGGACGAGGCCGGCTTTGAAGACGCCTCCATCGTTCTCTCCGACCAACTCGATGAGGTCTCGATCACACGGATAACAGCCGAACTGGGCCGCCGTGCAGAGGAACCCGACCGGTTGATCGCAAGACTGGTGTTCGGAGTTGGAACCCGGCTCGTGACCTCCCACGGCGCTCCCAGCCTTGACGGCGTCTACAAACTGGCGGCCATCAGGGGCGAGGGTACCTGGAAACCCGCCTACAAGACCACCGACGATCCGGCCAAGAGCGCCCTCCCCGGGAGGAAGGGCCTTTGGCGCAGATACGGTGGGGACGGAACTGCCCGCCAAGATCTCGTGACCCTGGTCGAAGGGGAGGAAGACCGGGCCGTGTCGGCGGACGGGGAGCAGATGCTGGAGACCGTCTGGACCGAGTGCGGCGCCTCGGGAGATTACGGAATCGAGTCGGCCCGCACCCGGCGTCGACAGGACCTCTCCCGACTCTCAGCCGCTCACCGGGACCTTCTCGATCCCGCCCGCTATCCCGTGGTCCGGAGCCGAGCACTGGAGAGGTTGTGGAAACAGATGGCCCAATCACCGGCCAATGCAGGCCCGGCTCATGACTGAAGAGGTGCTCAGACAGATCGTTCCGGCGGTGGTCTTTGCGGCCACATTGAGCGTCGGCCTGATCTGGCGACTGGTCCACCGGCGCCGCCCCATGAGGAGAAGGTTGGAGGGACTCGGTCCGGGAGTGGTCCTCTTCACCTCCGACAGGTGTCCGGGGTGCGACCCGGTACGCGCCCGGTTGGTCGAGGCATTCGGCTCCGGGGGTTTCCGGGAGATCAAGTGGACGGAGGAGCCGGCTCTCTTTGCCTCCCACAATATCCTGAGAGTTCCCACGGCCGCAGCGGTGGAACCCGACGGTGACAGTCTCTTGTGGGAAGGGATGCCTTCGACAAGAATGCTCCGCCGGTGGAAATCCCTTGCCAACTGCTGATTCTTGTCTAGAGTGGGAAAATCATGGCTCCCAATTGCTATCGGTGTGGAAAAAGGGCGTCGTCGTGGATGGCCATCGACTATCAGAACAAGCGAGTCTGGTTGTGGGATGTCAGCGTGACCGGCCCCATCGAGGTGCTCTCGGCCTTGTGTCGGGAACATGCCGATCTTCTCGCCCCTCCCATAAAATGGACCCTATTCGACCGCCGCAACGTGACCGAGATGTTCCACCCCACCAAGGATACGGGAGTCGCTTAGGGATCGGAGGACCCCCGGCGCGCTCCTCCTCCCCATGAGCCTGCTGTCGAGATTGTCGTACCCCGGGTGGGTGCTGGCGCTGTTGTCGGTGATGGTGCTGGCCGTGCTGAACCCGCACCTGATCTTCGTGGAGAACACCCCGTCGGGAGGGGACATGGGCGCTCATGTCCTGGGTCCCGCCGCCATGCGGGACATCCTGATACCCTCCGGCCGGCTGCTGGGTTGGTCCAATGCCTGGTTTGCGGGATTCCCCCTCTATTACTTCTACTTTCCCCTTCCTTCGCTGGTGATCGTGCTTCTCGATGTGGTCATGCCCTACGGAGTGGCCTTCAAACTGGTCACGGCGGGAGGGCTCGTGCTGCTACCCCCGGCCGTTTACTCCCTCACCCGGGCGCTCGGCTACCAGCGCCTGATCGCCTTGGTGGCGGCGTCGGGAGGCACCGTCTATGCCTTGATGGAGAGCTTCACCATCTACGGGGGAAACGTTGCCTCCACCCTGGCCGGCGAGTTCACTTACAGCTGGTCCTTCAGCCTGGGATTCATCTACCTGGGGCTCCTGATCCGGGTCATCGAAGGCGAACGACGTCTAATCCCTCACACCGCGGGGGTGTTCGCCGTCACTGTGCTGTGCCACTTGCTGACCACCCTGGTGCTGGTGGTGGGTACGCTGGCGTTCCTGGTGATGAGAAGGGCCAGCCGTCCCCTGGTGGTTACCTCGGCGTGGGCCTTTGCCATCACGGGATTCTGGTCCGTTCCCTTCCTGGCGAACCTGTCATACAGTTCCGACCTGGCCTGGAGTCCCCTCAACAAGTGGAGGGAGTTCATTCCGGTGGAGATCTGGTTGCTCCTTCCACTGGCGCTGGCCGGGTTGGTGTGGGCTCTGCGCCGGGCATGGCGACTGGGAGAGACCTGGAAAGTCGTGCCGTTCGTGTTGACAACCGCCGTGCCCATCATCTATTTCCCGCTCCCCGTACGCCTTACCCGCCAGTTCCCCGAACTGTTCCTGGACGAACGGTGGAAGCTCTACAACGGTCGACTCCTCCCCTACTGGTACTTCGGGGTGATCTTCTTCGCCATGCTGGGTCTGGGGGCCTTGTTGATGGCACTGTCCAGGCGCCTCCCGAGGCTCTCTTCGTCGGCCGCTGCCGCGGCGACCACCATCTCCGGGGTTGCCCTGGTGGCCGCTGTCCTCATCCCGGCCGGCGACGCCAGGGGTAGGTGGCAGATCGTGATCGGCACGGCGATCATCGGCATGGCGACGGTGATCATCCTGTACGTCCGCCGGCCCCCGGTGCCCACGAAGAGGCTTCTGGCCGCCGCCACCGCCCTGGTGGTGGGGGTCGGATCACTGGCCGGAGTCAGCTTCCTGGCCGGTTGGTCGAACTGGAACTACTCGGGATACGAGGCCAAGGAGGGGTGGAGCGAATACCGGGACATGAACACCCTGGTAGCGGGACTGGAGCCGGGGAGGGTGCTCTGGGAGAACAACCGGGACATCGACCAGTACGGCACTCCCATGGCGCCCATGCTCATCCCCTACTGGTCG
>CAYWGY010000176.1:0-3542 GCA_964458055.1 uncultured Acidimicrobiaceae bacterium
GGTGATGTCGTTTATCTGGCCGGCCGTCATCCAGGGGTCGTTGGTTAACAGCACGTCGCCTTCGGACAGCCTCTCGGGCGGGTATTCGGCCAGGAGATGGCGCATCCCGGTGGCCATGGCGTTGATGTGCCCGGGGGTGCCGGTGAGCGACTGTGCCACCATGGCGCCCTCGGTGTTGAACACCCCGCAGGCAAGGTCCTGGGTCTCCCGGACGATGGTGCTGAAGGCGGTGCGCATCAGGGCGACCTGCTGTTCGTTCACCACCGAGAGCAACCGGTTCCAGAGCACCTCCAAAAAGATGGGGTCCATGCCGCTCATCCCTCGCTCGTTCCCTTGAGGGAAACCACCAGGTTTAGTCGGGAGTCCACCATGATGTCGCCGCCAGGGCCGATCACGGCCGTCGATTCCCGTTCCTCGATAATGGCCGGACCCTCGATCCGGTCGCCGTGGCGGAACTGGTAGCGGTCGTACACCGGGGTATCACGGTATGCGCCGTATTCGGGGAAGTAGGCGGGTCTGCGGCCCTTGAGGGCGTCCCGGTCGGGGCTGTGCCCATCTGGCGCACCACGATGGAACCGTGGCCTGGGCCCGGCGCTTACCACCCTCCACGTGAGAGCCTCGAGGCCCACATCGGGTCCGGAGCGACCGTAGAGACCGCGATAGACCTCATCGAAACGGTGGATGAGGCCCTCGGCATGGGTTTGGTCCAACTCTCCCGCGGGAACCGGCACCCGGACCTCGTGGCCCTGCCCGATGTAGCGGATATCGACGCTCCGGGTGTGGGTGATCTCGTCGGGATCGGCTCCCGAACCTGCCAGCAACTCGGTGCCCTGATGCTCCAAGGCCGAGAACATCCCGTTCAGATGGTCCCAGTCGAGATCATCGAGGCGGGTGTAGTGAGACTGGACGAAATCGAAGGCCAGGGGAGCGACCAGAAAGCCCAGCGCCGATGCCACACCCGCAGAGGGAGGCAGGATGAGACCGGGACATCCGGTCAACTCCGCCACCCGGTAGCCGTGGACGGGTCCGGCGCCTCCGAAGGCGACCACCGGCAGCGAACGGGGGTTCTTGCCCCGCTCGACCACGTGTACCCGGGCGGCGTTGGCCATGTTCTCGTTCACCAGTTGGTGGATTCCCCAGGCCGCCTCCGGCACCGACAGTCCCAGGGGACCTGCGATCCGGGTCTCGATGGACCTGTGGGCAGCCTCGGCGTCCAGGGTCATCCGTCCTCCCAGGAAATAGTCGGGATCGAGATACCCGAGGGTGAGATCGGCATCGGTTACCGTGGGCTCGGCCCCGCCCAGCCCGTAGCACACCGGGCCGGGGAGCGACCCGGCCGAGTCGGGGCCGATCTTGAGAAGGCCCAGGGGATTGATGCGGGCGATGGAGCCTCCTCCTGCGCCGATCTCGATCATCTCGATGACGGGCGTCTTCACCGGAAGGCCCGACCCCTTCCTGAACCGGTAACGCCGGTCGACCTCGAAGTCGTAGGTCACCTCCGGGCGGCGGTCGGCGATCACGCACAGCTTGGCGGTGGTTCCTCCCATGTCGAAGGAGAGCAGGTCGTCCAGCCCCGCCTCGGTGCCCAGGCTGGCCGCCGCCAGGGCGCCGGCTGCCGGACCCGACTCGAGCAGCCTGATGGGAAAGCGGGTGGCGGTGTCAACAGTGGCGATTCCTCCCGATGACAGCATGACAAAGAACGACCCTCCGAAACCGAGTTGAGCCAGTCGATCTTCAAGGTCTTGGAGGTACTGCTCCGCCAGTGGCTGTACGTAGACGTTGGCGATGGTGGTGGATGTCCGCTCGTACTCCCGGATCTCGGGCGCCACTTCCGAGGAGATCGAGACCCGGAGTCCGGGAGCGGCGCGGTTCACGGCCCGACGGGTCGCCTCTTCGTTGGCGGGATTGGCGAAGGAGTGGAGATAGCTGACCGCCACCGCCTCGATCCCCCGTTCCTCCAACTCGCCGGCCAGGGCTTCAACCAATCTCTCGTCCACAACTTGCAGGATCTCACCGCCCGCGGCGGTCCGCTCGGGGATGTCGAAGCGGAGGTGGCGGGGGATCAGAGGTTGGGGAAGCTCCAGGAACAGGTCGTAGAGCTCGTAGCGGTGTTCACGACCTATCTCGATGGAGTCCCGGAACCCCGCGGTGGCCATCAGGGCGGTCCGGGCGCCCTTTCGCTCGATGATGGTGTTGGTGACCAGGGTGGTCCCATGCACCAGGTGCTGGATCCGGGAAGCGTCGAGACCGGCGCGTTCCAAGGTTCGGAGCAGTACCTCCTCCACACCCCGGGAAGGATCGTCGGGGGTGGTCAGGACCTTTCCCACCACCGCTTTGCCGGAACCGTCGTCGATAAGCAACAGGTCGGTGAAGGTGCCCCCGATGTCCACCCCGATTCGAAAGGCTGCCTGTGTGGAGCCGGTCGGGTCTTTCGGGCTCTCAGAGGATTCCGGCTGTGAGATCGGCACTGAATCCAGATTACCGGAAAGTCCCCCGGGCGTCCATGGGGGTATCTGGTGACATGAGCCGGCCAGAGCCGATCTCCGAGTGAGGTGGCCGGCTTAGTCTGGAACGAAATGTCCTCATCTTCGACGCCGGGCTCCCTTCGCCGCCGACCGGGGTTGGGTTTTGTCATGGCCTTGTCGGGCGGGACTCTCTTCGGGATCGCCGACACGGTGGCCGCCGGTCTCTTCTCATCGATGAGCCCGGCCGAACTGAACCAGTTGCGCCTGGTGTTGGCCGGGTCGTTTCTCTCGCTCCTAGCCATCCGAAGAGGCCTGATGCACCACGGCGGGATGCTCGGGTGGCTGGTGCTCCATGGGTTCATCACCGCTGCGATCACATTCGTGTTCTTTGTGGCCGTCGAACGGCTGGGAGTGGGGCCGGGGATCACCATCCAGTACCTGGGACCGATTCTCATGTTGCTTTGGAGGCGTTTCGTGCAACGTCTGCCGGTGCCGGTCGCCGGCTGGACGGGTGCGGTAGCGGCGGTTGCCGGAATCGGAATGATCACCGGCGCCTTCACCGCCGACTACGCCGATTCCATCGGTGTGATGGCTGGACTGTCGGCAGCGGTGGCCTTTGCCGGCTTGACGATTGTGGGGGCGAAGTTGGGAGGGACCCTCCATCCGCTCACCTACAGTTCGTACAGCCTGACCATAGCCGCGGTGATCTGGCTGGCGGTGCTCCCGGTGCGGATCCCTCAACTCTCCATTGCCGGCTGGGTGGGGGTGGGATGGGTCTCGATCGCTGCGATGGGTCTGGGGTTTCTGCTGCTGATGAGTTCTCTCCGCCACATCAGCCCGGGTCCGATGGGAGTGGCCGCCACCTCCGAGCCCATAGTGGGAACTCTGACCGCCTGGGTGGCTTTGGACCAGGCTCTCTCCTCGATGGAGACCCTCGGAGTCGCCCTGACCGCGATGGGCATTGCTGTTGTGCACTGGAGTATGAGGAGAGTCCCGGGCCCTTAGGTGGGGACAATCCGCGTTTAGCTGTCGGTTCCCGTGCGGTTGGCCCTTGAAAGTGGCCCGAGGTGACGGATA
>CAYWGY010000176.1:3552-5856 GCA_964458055.1 uncultured Acidimicrobiaceae bacterium
CTTAGTTTACGAACTTAGTCAAATAGGGGGACTCGGTAATGACTGTGACCGTGAACGTGCACTTTGCGAAGACTCATCTGTCGAGATTGTTGGACCGGGCACATGGCGGAGAGGAGATCATCCTGGCGAAGGCGGGAAAGCCCTATGCGGTGCTGGGGCCATTACCGCCATCAATCACCGGCCGCCGTCCGGGGCGGCTCGAAGGCCAGTACGTGGGTCCGGAGATACTCGCACCCCTCCCTCCGGCCGAGCTGGATGCCTGGGAGCGTCGGTGAATGAGGTTGTTGCTGGACACTCACACCCTGCTGTGGTGGTGGACCGATGACCGGGCGCTCTCCATGGAAGCGAGAAACGCAATCGCCGATCTCTCCGTGGAAGTCAACATCAGCGCAGCCAGTGCCTGGGAGATCGCCACGCTCCGGCGTCTGGGGAGACTCGATCACGCTCCCGACGCGGCTCGCAAATATCATGAACTTGTGGTGGCAGATGGCTTCCGGCACCTTCCGATAAGTCACCTGCACTGTCTGCGTGCGGGATCCTTCGAGGTGGACCACCGCGATCCCTTTGACCGCATGCTGGCCGCCCAGAGCGAGATTGAGATGTTGACGTTGGTAACCAAGGACCCCGCCTTCACGCTCTTCGGAACACACATCCTCTGGTAGCGGCCTGGAGAGAACGGAAACAAGCCGGGGAAAAGCGATCATCCGGTGAGGGCCAAAGGGCAGGCCATTCATCCGTGTGTGCACTCGCAGTGCGCTGGAAAGGTCTTGACGAGCCAGGTTGCCATAGGTGGCGGGCGTACCTGGCATCTCTCGCGGTTGGCTGAGTAGTCCCTTCGCAGTCTCGCTTCGAGGCACCTACCATCCCAAGGCTGTCCGGTGGCGATTGTGGGACGTGCGGTAAAGCTCTCCGCTCCGTTTCGGATGTCGTGTTGGGAGGCCTTGTCGCGCCGGGCATCCACGACCTCAGCGAGCGGGATATCGGATGTAGGTCTCTCCTTCCCGCCCGCCTTGGCTGAGAGCGTGTCCCAGAAACAGCAGGTCAGCGCCGGGCGGGGCCAATACAGGTAGGGGAGTTTGGTTTTCCGCACGCAGCGGGACATACCGGTCGGTCTCTAAGATGGGTGTCATGGGTTTTCGACCGATTCGCATCCTCTCATGAGTTCCGGCGAGGGGTCTTCGTCGGATCGTTACCACTCGGCGTCGGGTGTGCCTCTGCGAGGGTGGTACGGACCCGCCGATGTGCCTCCGGGTTCCAAAGAGGCTGCCGAGGGACCGCCGGGGGTCCCGCCCTATCTGCGCGGCGCCTATCCGGGTATGTATCGCACCAAGCCCTGGCGGGTCTTCCAGCTCAGCGGGCACGGCAATCCCGAGGACGAGCGGGAGCGCATCCTGTTCCTGCTGAACCAGGGCGAGACCGGCTTCATAATGGAACATGATCGCAACACCGCCGATCACCTCTACAACGTGGACCACCCCGAGGTGGTGGCTCGCCGAGAGGATGTCGGGCAGACCGGAGCCGTGATCCAGAGCGTTCGCGACTACGAGACCATTCTCGAAGGGATCGATATGGGCCACTACTACGCCCATCCGGGAGGAGCGGTGGTGCAGCATGCACCCTTCGCGCTGGGGTGCTACTGGACGGTGGCGCAGCGGCGGGGCCTGGACCTGTCCCGGCTGTCGGGAACCGGGCAGAGCGATTTCTTCCTCACTTACCTGGGTTGCATACCCAAGCGCCAGATTCCCACCGAGGCGGGCATTCGGCTGAACACCGACATCATCGAGTTCTGCGGGCGTCACCTGCCCCGCTGGGTCCCGGTCTCCATCGCCGCCTACAACGCGGCCGACACCGGTCTGAACGCCTACCAGGAACTGGCCGCCCTGTTCGCCAACGCCGTGGTGTACCTGGACGAGATCAAACGCCGGGCGCCGGAGAACCTGGCCCGGCTGGCTTACATGGTGGGAGGGATCAACCTGCGGGTGTCGATGGACTTCTTCGAGGACATCTGCAAGATGCGGGCCGCCCGCAAGATGTGGGTTGAGTTGCTGGGGCGCCGCTACGGGATCACCGATCCCCGAGCCACCCGGCTTCGCATTCACATAGTCACCGCCGGTTCGGCTCTTTCCTACCAGCAGCCGCTCAACAACATCGCCCGGGGGACCATCATGGCGATGGCCTCGGTGCTGGGGGGCACCCAGTCGCTGGGGGTGGCAACCTACGACGAGGCCATGTCGATTCCTTCCGAGCACGCTCATCAGATGTCGCTTCGCATCCAACAGATCATCCACCACGAAACGAACATTC
>CAYWGY010000177.1:0-4938 GCA_964458055.1 uncultured Acidimicrobiaceae bacterium
GGGTGCAGGGACCGGCACCGAAATTATCTACTCGCATGGCCGCAATTCTCGCATGGCATCCGTGATTCATCAAACCGGATTGGGGTTTCCCCTAGTGTTGCTGGGGAAATGGCTCGGCATATCGGAAGGAAGGTGTTGAGAGTCGGGCCCCTTCTCACCCACAGGGTCACTGACCGGTTGGTGGAAGAGGCGCCTCTGGAAATAAGGTTGATGGGCGTCCCCATCGCGGTCATGATGCGCACGCCCGGACGGGAGGAGGATCTGTCCCTGGGATTCGCCATCACCGAAGGCATCGTCGACGGTCCCGACGAGGTTGCCACAGTTCGCTCCATCGGATCGAGTGATCGCTACGAACTGGTGCTCTCCGAGGGAGTCACCATCGACCCCGAGCAGTTCCGCCGGAACACCTACACCTCGTCCTCATGCGGGGTGTGCGGCAAGGCTTCAATCGACGCGGTGCTCATTGCCTCCCGGCCCCTGCCCCGGGGCCCGGAACTCACGCGGGAGATTCTCATAGCCCTTCCCGACCGGCTCCGTGGGGCTCAGGCATCCTTCTCCGCCACTGGGGGTTCCCATGCGGCCGGACTGTTCAGCGCGTCGGGAGAGATGATCGCGGTTGCCGAGGATGTCGGTCGGCACAATGCCGTGGACAAGGCGATCGGTGAGATGGCCCGCAAGAGGTGGCCTCTTGGAGAGATGATCCTCATGGTCTCGGGAAGAGTCTCCTTCGAGATAACCCAGAAGGCGGCAGTGGCGGGCATCCCGGTGGTGGCCGGAGTCTCGGCGGCCTCCTCGCTCGCTGCGGACCTGGCAGAAGAAGTCGGGCTGACTCTGGCCGGTTTTGTCCGGGGTGAGGAGATGGTGGTGTACTCGGGCGAGCGCCGGTTGGTTTGAAGGTCGGGAGCCGGGGCGCCCCAATTCCCAGCCTTCGTTACCGGCCGGCGCCTGGGCAAACAGAGGCCACCCGGGTTGCTCTGTCCCCGAAACCGGACAAACTGGATGGACTCGATCGCCCGCACGATCCCCAGTCCGGTCATCCGGGTCGGGCCCAGGGATCAATACTGTTCACGACCTCTGCGTATGCACCAGTCCCGATGACCCTGCTCTTGTGACGGCTTACGAACCCAGGGCGGCTAGTTCGGCGCTGATAAGGTCGGTCACTCGACCCGTTGCCGTTCCCATCGGCACCTCCCGGGTTGACAGGCCGCGGCGGGTGGTGATCTCCACCACACCCGAGGCCAGGCCTCTGGGGCCAACCGTGATCCGGTAGGGGATCCCGATCAACTCAGCGTCGGTGAACTTGACGCCCGGCCGCAGGCTGCGATCATCGACCAGCACCTCGACACCCTCCTCCAGCAGGTCCGCATAGAGCCTCTCGCCGGCAGCCATGGTCTCGGCATGATCGGTGCGTAAGACGGTTATCACCACCTCATAGGGCGCCACCGATGCGGGCCACACTATCCCTCGTTCGTCATGGGAGTGCTCGACCACCGCCGCCATGGTCCTCTCGACCCCGATCCCGTATGACCCCATCACGATGGGCGTGGTATCCCCGCGCTCGTTCTGGACGATTGCTCCCATCGCCCGGGAGTAACCGTCTCCGAGCTTGAAGATGTGTCCCACCTCGATGCCCCGCCAGACATCCAGGGCGCCGTCACATTCGGTGCAGGCCTCACCCGCGGCGATACCGCGCAGATCAGCCCAGCGCCCCACCGCGATGTCCCGTTCCACATCAACAGATGTCAGGTGCCAGTCGTCGCGATTGGCGCCTGTCACCATGTTTCGCCTGCCGGCCAGGGCATGGTCGGCGATGACGGGCAGGCCGGTCACCCCCACCGAACCCAGGCTGCCGGGGTCGGCGCCGATGGCGGCCCGGATCTCGGGCTGCGCAGCGGGGCGGAGGTTCGCAACTCCCAGGGTGTCCACCAGTTTCTGTTCCAAGAGTTCATGGTCTCCCCTCAACAACACCAGCATCAGGCTGTTGTCAACCTCATAGACCAACGTCTTGATCTGACGCTCGGGGGCAGCCCGTCTCGGGTGGGCCTCAGCCAGGGCTCGGATGGTCCGGATCCCGGGGGTGGCGAGAAGTTCGGTCTCACCCTGGGATGGCCCGTCGTCGATCTCAGGAATTCGCGATGTGGCCCTTTCCAGATTGGCCCGGTAGGCACAGCCGTCGCAGGTGACGATCCAGTCCTCCCCGGCCGGGCTGGCGACCATGAACTCCACCGACTCCGACCCGCCCATGGCGCCCGATGAAGCCACCACGTCAAGGGCATCCAGGCCGCAGCGCCGGAAGATCGCGTTGTATGCCTGGCGGTGGAGATCGAAGGCGATGTCCAAGCCCGCCCGGTCGACGTCCAGGGAGTAGGAGTCTTTCATCGTGAACTCCCTCACCCTCAGAACGCCTGCCTTGGGACGCGGCTCGTCACGGAACTTGGTCTGGATCTGGTACCAAATCTGGGGCAGGTCGCGGTATGAGGACACCTCCCCGGCCAGAATGGCGATCACCTCCTCGTGGGTCATTCCCAGGCAGTGATCGATTCCCTTACGATCCTGGAGGCGGAACATCTCCTCTCCCATTGCCTCCCAGCGTCCCGATTTCCTCCAGACCTCGGCGGGGTGAAGGGCGGGTAGATGGAGGTGCTGGCCTCCGATGGCGTCCATCTCCTCGCGGATGATGCGATCCACCTTGGCGCGCACCCGCTGACCCAGAGGCAGGATGGAGTAATGGCCGGCGGCCAACTGGCGGACGAATCCACCTCGCAGCAGCAACCGGTGGCTGGCCGCCTCTGCGTGAGCGGGATCGTCCCTGAGCGTGGGGATGAAGAGCTTCGACCAACGCATCTCCGAAAAGATACCGTCCCCACCACCGCTGCCAATCGGTTTGCAGCCCGTTGGCGGCGGTGAAGGCTCTCGATGTACTAGCCTTGCCTGTTGGGTGAGTACCAAAGAGAGCTTCCAGATTGGGCTGGTCGGCCTGGCGGTCATGGGACAGAACCTGGTTCTAAACCTGGTCGACAATGGCTATCGGGTGGCCGTACACAACCGGACCGCCGCCACCACCCATCGTTTCCTTGCAGGCTCTGCTGCCGGTCTGCCGGTCCGCGGCGGTGATTCCCTCGGAGATTTCGTCGAACTGCTGGAGCGCCCCAGAAAGGTCCTGCTGCTGGTGAAGGCAGGCGCTCCAGTGGACTACTTCATCGACCGTCTGCTGCCGCTCCTCTCTCCAGGCGACGTCATCGCCGACCTGGGCAACTCCTTCTTTCTCGACACCGCACGTCGCCGCAACGTAACGGAACAACATGGCGTGCACTTTCTGGGCGTCGGGGTGTCAGGCGGGGAGGAGGGCGCCCGAAACGGTCCCTCCATAATGGTGGGAGGGGACAATCCCGCCTGGGAACTGCTGCGCGATCCCCTGGTGGCCATTTCCGCCAAGCTTGAGGACGGCACCCCCTGCTGCGATCTCCTCGGCCCCGGCGGCGCAGGCCACTTCGTGAAGATGGTCCACAACGGCATCGAATACGGCGACATGCAACTGTTGGCAGAGGCCTATCACCTGCTTGAAGCAACCGGCATGGACTACCAGGAGATGAGTGAGTTGTTCGATGGGTGGCGCAGGGGCCCCCTCGATTCCTACTTGGTGGACATCACAGCCGAGATCCTGGCCCGCCTGGATGACGATGGAGAGCCTTTGCTGACCAAGGTCCTGGATACGGCGTCCCAGAAGGGCACCGGCCGGGACACCGTGAAAATGGCACTCGACCTCGGCCAGCCCATGACGCTGGTGGCGGAGGCGGTGATGGCACGAGCCGTCTCCACCCTCAAGGAAGAACGTGTTTTCTCCTCCCGGGTGCTGGCGGGGCCGGGGGGAGGCTCCGGGAATCCCGTCCTGAGCGGCGATCGCGCCCGTTTGGCGGGGTGGATACACGATGCCCTCTACGCCTCCAAGATCGTCTCCTACGCCCAGGGTTTCATGATGCTCGAGGCCGCCTCCGGCGAATACGGGTGGAATCTCGACCTTGCCAGAATCGCCGAGGTCTGGAGGAACGGCTGCATCATCCGGGCCCGCCTCCTCGAGGAGGTGATCGCCGCTCACCGCTCGAACTCTCCCCCCTCGAACCTCCTGCTGCACGACCACTTCACCCGGGCGCTGGCCGCATCCTCGGAGGGATGGCGGCTGGTGGTGGCCAAGGCGGCCCTGGCCGGCCTGCCCGTTCCGGGCTATTCGAGCGCTCTGGCCTTCTACGACGGCTTTCGTTCCGAGAGGCTTCCCGCCAACCTGGTGGCCGCCCAACGGGACTACTTTGGCGCCCACACCTATCGCAGAGTCGACCGACCTCGAGACGAGATCTTCCACAGCGACTGGTCCGCTACCAAAACAGACGTGCCAACTTGAGCGAAGCCGGTTCCCACCGCCTTCCCAGGACTGTATTCCCCAGACGCTACGACCTGAGGATGGAACCCGACCTGGAGACTCTGACTTTCAGGGGTCGGGCGAGAATAGAGGTGGAGATAACCGAGCCGGTGTCTGCGATGGTCCTCAATGTGGTTGACCTCGACATCGCGGACATCACCCTCAGCCGTGGAGACGACAGCCTGGGGGTGCTGGGCATTGATTACGACACCGATGCTCAGCAGGCCTCCATCAGGCTTGCCAGGGAAGTTCGACCCGGCGCCGCCTGCCTGACCCTGGAGTTCACCGGGGTCCTCAACGACCAATTGCACGGTTTCTACCGGTCCACCTTCACCGACATCGACGGCCGCTCGCAGGTGATCGCCACCACCCAGTTCGAAGCCACCGATGCCCGCCGTGCATTTCCCTGCTGGGATGAGCCGGACTTCAAAGCGGTGTTCGGAATCACCCTGGTGGTCCCCGATCACCTGATGGCGATCTCCAACGGCCCCGAACTCCGACGTGCCGAGGTGGACGGCAAGAAG
>CAYWGY010000177.1:4960-5856 GCA_964458055.1 uncultured Acidimicrobiaceae bacterium
TACATACCTGGTGGCCTTCGTCATCGGTGACTTCGAAGCAACTCCTCCCGTGGATGCCGACGGGGTGGCGGTGCGCATCGTGGCGCCCCGGGGCAAACTCAACCTGACCGGCTACGCCCTGGAGTGCGCTGTCTACTGCCTCAGGTAT
Source organism: uncultured Acidimicrobiaceae bacterium (assembly GCA_964458055.1). GTDB lineage: Bacteria > Actinomycetota > Acidimicrobiia > Spongiisociales > ZC4RG35 > Bin76. The sequence continues at coordinate 5,109 of CAYWGY010000177.1, forward strand.
TTCCGGTCGTATTACGGGATCCCCTACCCCGGCGAAAAGATTGATCATGTGGCCGTACCCGACTTCGCCTTCGGAGCCATGGAGAATCTGGGCTGCATCATCTATAGGGAGACTGCCCTCCTGACCGATCCGGAGACAGCCACCACCGCGGAATTGACGCGGATCCTCGATGTGGTGGCTCACGAGTTGGCGCATATGTGGTTTGGCGACCTGGTCACCATGAAGTGGTGGAACGGTATCTGGCTGAACGAGGCTTTCGCCTCCTTCATGGAGATGAAGGCTGCCGAGGCCATGCGGCCGGAGTGGAAACGGTGGCTTTCCTTCGCCGGGTGGGACCGCCCCTGGGCCTACGGGGTGGATTCACTGGCCAGCACCCGGCCGGTGGAGTTCGAAGTCAACTCACCCGCCGAGGCCAACGAGATGTTCGACGCTCTCACCTACGGAAAGGGATCGGCGGTCCTGCGAATGATCGAGCAGTATCTCGGCGAGAAGACCTTCCGAGAGGGCGTGGGCAACTATCTCAGGACTCATGCCTACGGAAACACCGAAACCGCTGACCTCTGGGCGAGTCTCGACGAGGCTTCCGGCGAACCGGTGGGAGAGATAATGGATTCATGGATACTCCAGGGCGGCTTTCCCCTGGTGGAGGTGCGAGAGACCGCCGAGGGAGTGGAACTCAGCCAGCGCCGTCACCTGAAAGTCCCCGCCGAGGACCCCACCCGATGGCGGATACCGGCCCAGTTGAGGG
>CAYWGY010000178.1:0-5823 GCA_964458055.1 uncultured Acidimicrobiaceae bacterium
TTGACCACCCTCTGCGCCGGTGCGGCGACGTCTCTCTCTTCCGGACCCGTCTCGGCGGCCCGCACCGTGTAGGGGAGGGTGGAACACTCCGCTATGGGAGGTATGGGGACCGTTCCGGCATCTCTCAGGACTTTTGCGACTTCCAAGGCGCCTCCCAAGTGGCCCGGCGCCAGCACCACGGGGAGGGAGCACCCCGCAACCGCCAGGTGGCGAGCGATGTCCCGGTGGGCGGTGGACGGCAGGCACACCAGCACCCCGGAGGCGCCCTCGACGGCCTCAGACACGTCATCGGTGCATGCCACCCCCATGACCCCTGCGCCCAGAACTCCCTGATAACGGAGCCGGTGTCCCGAGGCCGGTGCGGCAGGGACCGTGCGACGCCACCAGGTCACCTCAAAACCGCGCAGCGTCAGGTCGACGGTGGCCGCCATGCCTCCGGCGCCTCCCCCCATCACCACTATCCGGGTCATCGGCGAAGACTCACTCGCCCCCACCCAGATCCAGACTCACTGTCTCGGCCACCGAGTACTTCTCGACCTTGGCCAGATCCACCTGCACTCCCAGGCCGGGTCCCTCGGGAGCGACGACCCTTCCGTCTCGGAATCCGAACGAACCGGTTATCAGATCGTCGGTGTAATAGATCCCGGCAATCTCCGGACGGTCGCTGTCCACCGAACCCGACACCGGGCACACGCTGGGGAGGACGGCGTTCTCCACCGCCGCCCCCAGGGCCAGGTTGGCGGCATTGCCGATTCCCGTCTCGATGGAGCCGCCGATGTCGCACATGATTCCCAGCCGGCGGGCGACCTCGGCCTGCTGGCGGGCCCGGAAGAGCCCACCGGGCTTGGTCACGTAGCAAGAGAAGTACTCGGCCGCCTCCAGGCGGGACAGTTCCCAGATGTCCTCAACGGTCCATGCCGATTCGTCAGCCATCACCGGAGTGTCCACCCGCCGGGCAACCGCAGCCAGACCCTGGAAGCCGGCCACCGGCTGCTCGCACAGCATGATGTCGTACTCCTCCTGGGCCCGGGTGACCCGGACGGCTTCCGCCACGTGGGAATAGCCCTCGTTGCCGTCCACTCTGATCTTGATGTCGGGGCCGACCAAGTCCCGAAGACGCCTGACCAACTCCACATCCCGGACCGGGTCGAGGCCCGTCTTGCACTTTATGGTCAGCGCCCCTTCATCCACGGCTTGGCGGGCTTCCTCCAGGCAACGCTCGATCGGCATGATCCCCAGGGAGTGCGCCAACTCGATGCTCCGCCGGTGAGAACCGCCCAGCAGGGTGGCGACTCCCACTCCCATCGCCTGTCCGGCCAAGTCGTAGCAGGCCATGTCGATCATCGCCTTGGCGTAGGGATGGCCCTTGACCGATTTGTCCATGCGGGCGTGAACGACCGCGATCTCCCGGGGGTCGAGACCGGCCACCGCCGGAAGCAAGTGGTGGACCGCCACGATCTGCACCGTCTCGGGGGACTCTCCGTAATAGCGCATGGCGGGTCCGCCCCAGGTAATTCCGGCCGGCGCCTCTCCCCAACCCTCCAACCCGTCGTCGGTGGTCAGACGCAGGATGGCGTGGTGGCCGATGGGGGCGGTCATCTTGGATGCCCAGGTGTGATGACGGCGGGTGGGCAGAGCCACTATGTAGATGGTGGCATCGGTAATCCTCACGATTCCTCCGTCTCGTACAGTTCGATCTCGTTGCCGTCGGGGTCGGCAACGTACACGGTGAGGCCGTATGGTCCCGGCCCGAGCGGGCGCACGATCCGGTATCCGGCCTCGGCCACCAGTTGCTCGAACTCGGCCACCCCCTGTACTTCGAAGGCGAAATGATCCACCTGTCCACCCTTTCCCGTACCCCCTTCGGTGAGACCCAGCCCTTGTTCGATTCCGATAAACCGGCGACCGTCCCGGAAGGGCGTCCGGTTCTTGACCTTGAAGCCGAGAAGGTCCACGTAAAAGCGTTCGGCGGCATCCAGGTCGGTGGTCTCCAACAGCACGTGCCGTATGCCTTTGACCCGGGGACGGCGGCTCTCCTCAAGCCAGCCGGTCACCTCCGAGGAAGTCGCCAGGAAGGCCAGATAGTGGGACCAGACCTCCAGGGCGGCAGGTTCCCACCGGGGACGGACCCCGGCGATGCAGTCCGTGACTGCCACCACGTCGTAGTCCCGCAGGTAGGCCTCCCGGATGGTGGTCTCCACGCAGGCGTTGAGGGTGACGCCCGTGATGAGCAGCGTTCGCCTTCCCAGCATGCGGAGGAGTACCTCCAGGCGAGTCTCGTAGAAGGCGCCGAAGCGGTGTTTGTGCACCACCATGGTGGGATCGTCGGCCAGATGGGCCAACTGGTCGACTATGTCCGCATCCCAGGTCCCGGCCAGAGCCGCCACCCGCGACCGCCGCTCCGTGTGGGAGGGAAGCCGCTTTTGCCGGCGGCTCCGGTCGGGCTGTAGGTGTTCCTGGACCGTCCAGATGACCGGGAGGTCGGCGGCTTTACATGCCTCTATCAGCTGGGCCATGGGCTCATAGATCTCCTGCACGGGCGCGACGTTCACACCCGAGTCGCCCAGGGTCCCCTCAGGATGGCAGAAGGCATTCTGCATGTCGATCACCAGGAGAGCCGCTGATCCGGGATCGAGAGCGGAGAGGTTGGCGTCGCCGCTCATACGTCGGTGCGATCCGGTCCCAGCACCCCCGCCAGGCCCCAACTCTCCTTGGGGACATCGTGAATGATGACATGCAGGGCATCGGGACGGGCATCGACATGTTCGACCATCGCCTCGGTGATGGCTCTGACAAGCCGACGCTTCTGCTCTGTGGTTCTTCCTTCCCACATCTCGACGGTCACGACCGGCACGGCACTGCTCCTTCTTTGGCCTTCGGGGTCTAAATTTAGGGCGGGTGCGGGACCAGAAACCCGATAGCCTTCCCAGTATCGACCAGCCAACCACCACCCGACGGTCCACGCCCTCCTTTGTATGGGAGATCGTCATTCTGGGCGACCGCTTGGCGGCGCTTTCGCTGGCCGCCGACGCCGCGTCCGCCGGTGTGCGCCGGGTTCTCGTGGTGTCTCCATCCGATCCCCAGATCTATCCCAGCCATTTCCAAGCGCCCGGGGTAACCGTTCGCTACGACAGCGTCGCTCATCGGATCCGCCAAGTGCCCGGCCCCCTGTTGGTCGTCGAAACCTCCACCGGTCCGATCGCAGCCAAGGTGGTGGTGCTGGGACCGGCCCCTGCCCCACCCGGGCGGCGCTCGCCACTCATTTCCGTGGACCCCTCGGTTTCCTCTCAGGTCTACACCCACCCCGGCCAGTTGATGGAGGCCCCCGGGGACGTACTGGTGGTGGGCGAGGGCGACCGGCCCGTGGAGTGGACCATCGACCTCCTTGCCGCGGGCGCCAAGGTGGTGCTCTGCCTCCCTCACACCGAGTTCGGGCGCATGTCCCCGCTCGCCCGCCAGACGGTGCGGCGTTTGGAAACCCGCCGCCAGATCACGGTCTTCTGGAGAGTCCGCCCGACCCGGATCTACAATCTGGAGGGCTACCCCACGGCGGCATTCAACAATCGCCAGACACCCGATCTGCAGTTCGACCAGGTCCTGTTCTCGGGACCCGGAGCCTCTGCCGACCGCCTTCTGGAGGACTCCGGGGTGGAATTCGAAGTGGGTTCCCTGCCCATTCACCTGCTTCTCTCCGATCCCGGGAGCGAGAGCGCCCGGCAGGGAGTCGTGACCACCCCGGCGGAACGGGCCTGGGAGACTCTCCGTTCCCGCCACTTTCCATCCCTCCCGGCGTCCCCTCCCAAGGCAGCCGCCGTTCACGACGGCCGGCGTCTTCTGAACCTGGAGGACCGCTTCTACAACGCCACCATAACCTGGTTCCGGAGAGTCAATCCCGATCTGTGGATCATCAGGGTACAACCCGATCAGCGAGATTCGCCCCTGGTACCGGGCCAGTACGCCACCCTGGGGCTGGGGTATTGGGAACCGAGAGTTGACGGCGCCGAGGACGGACTGGCCGGCCAGGAGCGACTCGTCAGAAGGTCCTACTCCATATCATCTCGCATCTTCGATCCCCAGGGATATCTCACGGATCCCGCCCACGAGGAACACCTCGAGTTCTACATAGTGCTGGTGCCCCCCAGCACGGACCGTCTGCCCGGACTGACCCCCAGGCTGGCTCTCAAGCATGAAGGAGACCGGATCTACCTAGGCCCGAGGATGGCAGGTCGCTACACACTCTCAGGGGTGACCGATCCCTTCTCCGATGTCCTGTTCCTGTCCACCGGCACCGGGGAGGCTCCTCACAACGCCATGGTCGTGGAACTCTTGCGGAAAGGCCATCAGGGTCGGGTTGTCTCGGTTGTCTCGGTCCGTTTTGCCGCCGACCTCGGCTACGTCGCCCGCCACCGCGCCCTGGAGGACCGCTTCCCGAATTACCGGTACTTGCCTCTGGTCACCCGGGAAGACACCCCTGGAACATTGAGGATGCGTGTCCAGCAGTTGATTGCTGACGACCTGCTGACCAGAGAGACCGGCCTGGCGTTGGACCCGTCCCGTGTCAAGGTCTTCATGTGCGGCAATCCGGCAATGATCGGGGTGCCGGAGTGGCTGGACGACAGCCCGACTTTCAGCGACAGGATCGGAGCGGCCCAACTCCTGGCCGAGAGGGGATTCACCCTGCCTCGCCGTGGCGTCAAGTCCAACATCCACTACGAGGAATACTGGTAGGGCTTGGAATGACTGTTCAGTGGGAAAAAAGGGTGATCGCGGTGGTAGGCGGCGACCGGCGCGAGCAGGAAATTGCCCGCCGGGCGGCGGCCACAGGCGCGCAAGTCCGGATGCACGGGTTCCCCTGGCCCGAGGAAGGCATCGACGGAGTGCAGCAGTGCGCCACCCCGGAGTCCGCCCTGGAAGGCGCCCACTACGGACTGTTGCCCATCCCGGGCATCGCTGCAGACGGATCGCTTTTCGCACCTGCGGCTCCCCGTCCGATCGTGATCGGCGCCGCCGCCCTGGCAAGGATGGTCCCCGGCGCCCACCTGATCCTGGGGGACGCCGATCACCGGCTGCGCGCGGCGGCAGAGGCCACAGGTGTCGGACTGCGAGAATACGAGGGCAACCGGGAATTGATGCTGCGTCGAGGACCGGCCATCGTTGAGGGCGCCATCGGGAAGATCATCGAACTCACCGAGATCACCATCCACCGCTCCACCATCGGGGTGGTCGGCCAGGGCACCATCGGTTCGCTCTTGACTCGCACCCTGGTGCTACTGGGCGCCAGAACGATGGTGGCAGCCAGGAGTCCCGTTCAACGGGCGGCCGCCGAGGCCGTGGGCGCCTCGGCCATCCCTCTCAGCGGACTGCCCGTGCACGCCCACCGCTTGGACATGCTGTTGTCGACGGTCCCCGTGCAGGTGGTGGGAGAAGAGGTCCTCCGGCGGCTCCGCCCCGGCAGCCTGGTGATGGATCTGGCAGCCCCTCCGGGAGGGATAGACCTGGAGCGGGCCGCCGCAATGGGCATGGTCACCTGCTGGGCCCGCGGCCTCGGCAACCGGGCGCCGGTTACAGTGGGAGCGACCCAGTGGTTGGGGATCAAAGAGATTATCGAGGAGATCGAAGAGAGTCGAGCATGACAACCGACCTGGTAATTAAGAACGCAAGAGTGGTAACCCACACGGGGGAGTTCCGTGGCGGGGTGGCGGTTCGGGGCGAACAGATAGTGGCGGTGGGGGAGAACGACGAGATCGGCTCGGGACGGCGGACCATAGACGCCGGTGGTTTGGCGCTCATGCCCGGCGTCATCGACCCTCATTGCCACCTGGG
>CAYWGY010000179.1:0-5820 GCA_964458055.1 uncultured Acidimicrobiaceae bacterium
GTTGTTGACCAGGATGTCCACCCGCCCGAACAACTCATCCGCCTTCCCCACCATGGCCTCCACCGCCTCCTCGCTCCGGACATCGCAGGCAACGGTGGCTACCTGCGCTCCAGTGTCCTGACGCATGCTCGAGGCCACCTCCTCCATCTCGTCGGTGGTGCCCACCCCGTGTTCGGGGAACAAGTCCCCCTCGGTCCGGCCGAGATCGGCAAGGACCACCCTGCAGCCCTCGCGGGCCAGCCGCCCGGCCATGCCCTCCCCCAGCCCTCCGTGGCGGCCTGCCCCCGTGACTATGGCGACTTTTCCGTCCAATCCATACATGCTTCTCTCTCCTTACCAGGGCAGTTCGGCGCCGTTGATGCCGATAGCCTGCCCGCTGATGTACTCGGCGTCGTCGGTGGCCAGGAAGCTCACCGTGGCCGCCACATCTGCGGGACTCCCGAATCGACCCCAGGGGATGGTGCTGCCAAAGGCCTCGATCGCTTCTTGTGGAGTCATCCCGGCCACCTGGGCATAGCCTCCGGCGATCTCCTCCCAGAAGGGGGTCATGATGTGGCCCGGGGTATAGGAGTTGACCCGGATCCGGTGGGGCGCCAGTTCCACCGCGGCCGACTGGGTCATCATGATGACCGCCGCCTTGGAAGCGCAGTAGTGAGCGAAATTGGCCACTCCGTGACGTCCCGCTCCCGAGGATGCGTTGACGATCACTCCGCCCCCACCGGAGGCGATCATGTGACGAGCAGCGGCGCGGGTGCCCAGGTACACCCCGATCACGTTCACCTCCATCAGCCGTCTCCAATCAGAGACCTCCGACTCGACAATGGGAGCAACGAAGATGACCCCGGCATTGTTGACCATTATGTCCAGTCCTCCGAACAACTCCACAGTTGTCGCCACTCCCCGCTCGACCTGTCCCTCGTCAGTGACATCGCAGTGAAGGGCGTGCACCCTCCCCGGCAGCTTCCGGCATGCCTCCACCACTTCCGTGGCATCCGCCAAGTCCAGCACTACCACGTCGGCCCCCTCGGCCGCCAACCGCTCCACGCAGCCCCGCCCGATCCCGGAGGCGCCTCCGGTGACGGCCGCCACCTTCCCGGCATGACGATCAGGGTTCATGCCAACTCGTCTGCTATGAGAAAGGTGGGAGAATCAGCAAACTCCCCCTGGAACTTGGCGGCGATGGGCTGCATCACCTCGCTTGTCACCTCCTCGCCCAGTTTCTCGAGGTCGTTCACCTCTATCACCTCGAAATAGCGGTAGGGAGGCGCCTCATCCGAACCCAGCACCGACCCCACCTTGAAGACCCTCATGCGGTCCACCGACTCCAGGCCCTCCACGGTGGGTACATCCACCTCTCGGGCCCACTGTTCATACTCGTTGGGATCGGCGCCTTTCGCCAGGTTGAACAAGACCAATAGAGTCGCCATTTCTAGCCTTCCTTTCTTTCAGACCCGTCGCCAGAAGGGGGCGCGGGCTCTTACCTTTTCCAACAGGGACTCATCGAATGGCTCCAGAACGTACCCCAGGGGCTGGGGAGGTCGGGCCTCGTAACCCGTGCGGCTCTCCACGACATCCAACACCCTGGCGTCGGTGTAATAGGCGTTGTACGCCAGCAGTTGCAGGACCCCGAAGATGGCGGAGCGTCCGGTCTCCAACCGCTCCATGGCGGCAGTGCGGGCCTCTCCCTCCAGTTCACGGAAGTCGGCGGGCAGCAGCGAGAGAGCTTCGAAGACCAAACCGGGGTGGGATGGGTCCAAGTCGGCCAGCTCCATCACCCGGTCCGCCAGGCCGAGGACCCCCGCCGCCGGCCACCATTCGTCTCCTGGTAGCAGGGTGTCGAGAGCTGCAGTGAGATTCGAACGTTGAAGGTTTGTCAGTTCCATGGGGTCTCCAGGTCGCGGCGGTTGAGTAGATGATCGGCTGAGCGAAGAGCCAGGGCAGTGAGTGTGGGAGTGGGGTTCACTCCCGCGGAGGTCACGAACACGGACCCGTCCACTATCCCGAGGTTGGGAACGTCGTGGCAGAACCCGTAGGGGTCGGTCACCGAGTCTTCGGGGTCGGCGCCCATCCGGGCGGTCCCCATCAGGTGGAATCCCGCCTGGGGCAGGAACCGTGTCAGGAGAACCTCCGAGGCGCCCGCTTCGCGGCACACCTGCTCGGCTCTGGCCAAGCCATGGTCGATCATTCGCTCGGAGTTCTCCCCGAAACGGTAGATCATCTTGGGAGCAGGGATGCCGAACCGGTCGGCCATTTGGTCCGAAAGCACCACCCGATTCTCGGGATGGGGTAGGTCCTCGCACAACACGGCCACCGTGACCACATGCCCGAACAACTCCTCGAAGCGGCGATGGTGTCCCCTGCCCCAGGGAACATCCAGGTTGAAACCGCCCAACGCGGTGATCAGCGGTCCCTGGCCCCGGGTCACCTGCATCAGGTAGCCACGGACGAACCCACGATCGGCATCGGTCTCGTAGAACTCCTGGCTGAAGATGGAGTAGGCGTCGGCGCCGACATAGGACCGGACATTCTCGGGGAACACCGCGGTAGCCGCAGCCACCGGATGCAGCATCAGGCGCCGACCCACCAGACCCGAGGAGTTGGCCAGTCCGTCGGGAAACTGTGGGCTTTCCGAGGAGAGGAGAATTCGGGGAGTACCCAATCCGTTGGCGGCCAGCACCACCACCCGCGCGGGGGTGTGATGCGCTGTGCCTTCATCGTCGAACCAAAGGGCGCCGGTTGCCCTGCCCCTGGCGTCCACGGTTATCCGGGAGACCGCCGCTCCGGTTACTATCTTCGCTCCGGCTGCCTCCGCTTCCGGCCACCAAGTCACGTCCGAGGATGCCTTGGCACCCCGGGGGCAACCCATCTCGCAGGGACCGCAGTTGTTGCAGGCCGGCCTGCCCCGGTAGCTCCGGGAGATGATCGCTCCGTCCACCGGCCACCAGTGCCAACCAAGGCGATCATACGCCCTGGCCATTCGCTCTCCCCCCTCGCCGAGCGGCAGCGGCGGGGTCGAGCGCTCGGGACGGGGCGGGTTCGCCGGGTCCCCGGAGATTCCACCCACGCCCACCATGCGATCGCACAGGTCGTAGTAGCCCGCCAACTCCTCGTAGGAGAGCGGCCAGTCGTCAGCCACCCCGTCGAGGGTCCTCACCCGGAAATCGGAGGGGTGGAAGCGGGGGCTGGCAGCCGACCACATGATGGTGGATCCCCCCACTCCGCAGAACATCAAGGGCTTGATGGGACTGTCCTCATCATCCACCGGATAGTCCTGGGGGAGACCGCGCACGTTGGGATTGGGGTTGAAGTCCCGCAACCGCCGCGATTCCCAGTCCGGCTGATCGGTGGGGTAGTCCTCGGGGGCAACCCGGTAGCCCCGATCGAGACAGACCACCTTCACTCCGGCGCGGGCCAGCCTCCATGAGAAGGCGCCGCCCGAAGGCCCTGCCCCCACCACCAGCACATCGGCAACCTCGGTCATCGCACCCCTGGCCCCACCGCAGCCAGACGATCGGCGGCCCATAAGGCAACGGCCTGGATGGTGGATGTGGGATTCAGGGCGGCCGCGGTCACGAACACCGACCCGTCGACAATGTACAGCCCGGGCGTGTCATGGGCCTGGCACCAACGATCAACCACCGATTCTCGGGGGTCGACGCCCATCCGGGCGGTGCCGAGCAGGTGGAACCCCGCTCCGGCGATCAACGGAGTGTGGATCACCTCGACAGCCCCGGCCTCGCGCAGAGCCTCCTGGGCCCGCTCCCCTCCCCATTCCAGGATCCTGGCGCTGTTGTCCGCCAAGCGGTAGGTGATCCTTGGGGCCGCCAACCCATTGGAATCGGTGAGTTTGTCCGAGAGGGTCACCCGGTTGTCGGGGTCGGGCAGGTCCTCTGTGGTGATGGTCAGGCTGGCGCTGTGACGGAACCATGACTCGAAGGTTGAATGATGATCCCTCCCCCACCCAACCCTGGGCAGGTAGCCGCCCAGGGCGGTGCCGAGGGGTCCATCGGACCGGATGAGTTGCATCTGAAAGCCGCGCACAAAGGGACGCTCGGGGTGGGTTTCGTAGAATTCCTGGCTCAGGATGGAGACCGCAAAGGGACCTTTGTAGCCATCCAGCGGTTCGGGGAAGATCCCGGTGGCCAACCCGGTCGGATGGTGCATTAGGTGGCGTCCCACCATCCCGGAACTGTTGGCCAGGCCGTCGGAATGCCCTTTCTGAGCAGAGAGCAACAACAGCCGGGCCGTGCCCACCCCGTTGGCCGCCAGCACCACCGCCTTGGCGGTCTGATGGTGTTCTCTTCCCTCGGGGTCCAACCAGGTTACTCCCCGGGCACGCCCCCGCGGGTCCAGGGTGATTCCCGAGACCCGGGCGCCGGTGACCAGTCTCGCTCCCAGGGAAAGAGCTTCGGGCCAGTAGGTCACATCGGTTGAGGCCCGCGCCTTGGTGGGGCACCCCAGATCGCAGGGACCGCAGTTGTTGCAGGGGTCCCTGCCCCGCCAGGGGATGGTGGCGATGGCGGCATCCACCGGCCACCAGTGCCAACCCAGCCGGTCGAAGGCCTGAGCCACCACCTCGCCACCCCGGCCAAGCGGTAGCGGGGGGATGGGACGGGCCGAGCGGGGAGGGTTGGCAGGATCGGCATTCAACCCGCAGACACCCATCATCTCGTCGTTGAGGTCGTAGAAGGGCTCCAGTTCCCGGTAGCTAAGCGGCCAGTCATCCGCCACTCCGTCCAGGGACCGGACCCGAAAGTCGGAGGGGTGGAAACGAGGAAAGTGAGCGCCCCAGTGAATTGTGGAGCCCCCCACGGCGTTGTACATCAGCAGTTTGATGGGAGTGTCGTCTTCCTCGACCGGATAATCGTTGAGTCCTTTCCGGACGTTGGGGCTGGGATGATGGGTGGTCTGACGAGAGAGTTCCCAAAGCGTGGCGGAGTGAGGCACATTCTCGTAGGTATCCACCCAATGGCCCTGCTCCAGGACCACCACCGAGAACCCCTCCCGGGCCATCTTCCAGGCGAAGGCGCTTCCGGCTGCCCCGGCGCCTACAACTACGACATCAGCCTCGGACATCACCTGTCGCGTTTCCTCTCTACCAGACCAGATCGCCTTCACTTATCCGCCAGCACCTGATCTTGCGTCCGTCCGGAAGAGTCTCGAGAGTCTGGGGACGCTCTTGGCACTCCGGCACCGCCACCGGACAGCGGGACGCCAGGTAGCACCCGGTGGGAAGGTCGACCGGACTGGGTATCTCGCCGGTGAGAGTTTCCCTGATCTCCCGGTCGATGCGACGCTGGTCGGGATCCTGAAAGAGGTGGGATGAGAGGAGGGCGCGCGAATAGGGGTGCTGAGGGTCCTCGAAGACCTGGGAACGGGTGCCGTGCTCAACGATCTGGGATAGATACATCACCGCCACGTCATGGCACAGGAACTCCACGGTGGTGAGGTCGTGGGAGATGTACAGGTAAGCGATACCCAACTTCTCCTGGAGTTCGGCCAGCAGGGTTATTATCTCCGCTCGGGCCGCCGGTGGAAGCGCCGAGGTCGGCTCATCCAGGACCACGAAGTCCGGGTCGGTGATGAGGGCCCGGCCGATGGAGACCCGCTGTTGCTGTCCCGCCGACAGTTGCCTGGTCGTAACCGGACCGAGTGTCAGGGGCAGACCGACCATATCCATGATTTCTTCGATTTTTTTCCGCTTCTCCGCCGCAGTGAGCTTGGTGTGAAGGTCCAGCGGTTCGCGGAGGAGGCGGCGCACCGCCCACCGGGGATTCAGGGCATCGAAGGGATCCTGGAAGACCACCTGCAAGCGGGAGC
>CAYWGY010000180.1:0-5782 GCA_964458055.1 uncultured Acidimicrobiaceae bacterium
CTCCTGGGCGGAAAACGGCTTCTGAACATAGAGGGTCTGGTGTTCTATCCACTCTCCGTAGGGTTGGAGACGACTCAGTTGGGAGCGGATCTCCTCACTGAACCGAATCTTGGCAGTCTCCCCGTCGAAGAGCAGGGACTCCCCGGGGCCCAGTTGGCCGGTCCGTTCCGCCTTCGCCTCCGCCGACGGGCAAACACCGGCCTCGGAAGCCACGATCAGGAACTCGGGGGTTATCGTCCAGCGGGCCGGGCGCAGTCCGTTCCTGTCCGTTCCCGCCAACAGAGACACTCCATCTGTGACGGCCAGGGCCACCGGGCCATCCCATGGCTCGGTCAACGAGGAGTGGTACTCGTAGAAGTCATGGACTTCGGGCTCCAGGGTCGGTCCCGTCCCCCACGCGGGAGGGATGAGCATCTCCTTCACATGGGCAATGGAACGTCCCGAGCGCAACAGGATCTCGTAGACATTGTCCAGACTGGCCGAATCCGAGAGACCGGGCTGGACGAAGGGTCGCAGTTCTGCCAGTCGCCCTCCCCATACCTCGGATCTGACGCTGCGTTCATGGGCTCGTACCCAACTCCGGTTGGCGGAAACGGTGTTGATCTCCCCGTTGTGGGCGAGCGAACGGAACGGTTGGGCTATCTCCCAGGCGGGAAAGGTGTTGGTGGAGTAGCGCTGGTGGAAAATGGCAAAGGAGGTCTCGAAGTCCGGATCTCTCAGATCCCAGTAGAAATCGCTGATGCGGGCGGCCGTGAAGAGTCCCTTGTAGACAACGGTCCGTCCCGAGGCGCTCGGGATGGAAAAGGACTCCAGCGCCTCTCCCTCCCGCTCCATTCGCTTCCTCGCCAACAGCAGGAGACGCTCGAAATCTTCGGAGTCGAGTTGGTCGGGTACTGCCACAATGGCCTGTCGAATGACGGGCATCAACTCTCGGGCGCGGGGACTCAGAACATCGGGATCTGTGGGTACCGGACGCCATGCCAGGAAAGGGATGCCTTCTGCTGCCAGGGCATCCATCACCAACTGCTCCCCGGCTGCGGGATCTTTCCGGGGAAGGAACGCCATCACCATCCCCAGGCGGCCGGGTGCGGAGATCCCGACGCTATCGAGGTGCCTTCGCAGCAGACGTTCGGGTATCCGGGTCAGCAGGCCTGCGCCATCGCCGGTGCCGTCAGCAGTCCTGGCCCCGCGATGGTCCAGCCTCACCAGGCACTCCACCGCCAACCTGGTCAACCGGTGTGAAGGGCTCAGGTTGCGGGCCGCTATCAACCCCACTCCGCAGGCATCGTGATGGAACCGGTTGTTCTGTCTAGTGATCAGGGTTGAAATGTGCAAGAACCCCCCACATTGATTGAGTTCATTAACCTACCGGAAATCATCAAACGCGAAAACCTGATTGCCGGATCGAACCGGGTTGGAGGCGTCCGACGGTCTGGGGCGCTCCCGTGCCGGTGATCGTCGTCGGCGCCGACACTCCCGCCGGAGAAAAGATCATCGACGAGGTGATCGCTCCCGATCGGGAGGTGCGGGCGTTCGTCTCGGACCCCGCCACGGGAGTGCGGTTCAGGCAAGCCGGAGTCAAAGTGGCTCTTGGCGACGTTTCCGACGCTTCCCATGTGTCCGGCGCCTGCCTTCGGTGCCACACCGCGGTGCTGGTCTGTGAGGCCGCCCGCGACGGACGGGAGATCTCTTTCGCCACAGACGCCGACGAGGTTCTCACTCAATGGGCCCAGGCGGTATCGGAAGCCGGAGTGCGCAGGGTCATATGGGTGGCGAACCACCCCGTCCCGGATGCCGAGGTGCCGGAACAAGCCACAGTCAACAACACCGTACCCCTCTCCACCATGGCCAGGCAGGTGGCCACCTTGGACGACGCCGCAGTCATCTAAGTCCCTCACGGACATCAGGTAACGCCCATCGGGTCGTACGTCCGATCTCCTGCAAACAGCCCCGGTCCTGGAGTAATCCCTCCGGTTCGTTAGCACCTCTTGGACGGGGGAGTCCTGGCAACCAACCAACCTTGCCTACCCCGTGGTTTCCAGAGGCGACAGGGACAACCCGCCTGGAAGCAAACAGCGATTAGCTACGTAATCGGAATCGACACTGCGCCGACGGCTTCCCCGCATTGGCCGGAGCCTTCTCGGATCGTAATTCTCGCTCCAGGCACACATGTGCGGAGTCTGGGTCGGTCCCAGCGTTCAGACACACGGACATAAGAGATATCTCCCCTGGGCAGAAGAGGGGCATCGCATATAGTAAAATGGGGTTATGGCGAGGGCTTCGTGGCCCTGGGCAGAAGGAGCGCCTTGCAATACGGTTTCGTTATAGACCAGACGGCGTGCATCGGGTGTCATGCCTGCACGGTGGCGTGCAAGACCGAACACGATGTACCCCTCGGAGTCAACAGGACCTGGGTCAAGTACATCGAGACCGGGACCTGGCCCGACACCAAGCGTGCCTTCTCGGTCATGCGATGCAATCACTGCTCCGACGCTCCCTGCGTGGCGATCTGCCCTACCGGCGCCCTGTTTCGGCGGCCCGACGGCATCGTCGACTTCGACACCAGCGTGTGCATCGGCTGCAAGAGTTGCATGCAGGCCTGCCCCTACGACGCCCTGTACATAGATCCCCTGGACAACACCGCCCAGAAGTGCAACTACTGCGTCCACCGTGTGGAGGTAGGTTTGGAACCCGCTTGCGTGGTGGTTTGCCCCGAGGGCGCCATAATCGCCGGCGACCTTGACGATCCGACCACGCCCATCTCCCGTTTCGTGCACGGTGAGCGGTTGCTCCAGCGCTCACCGGAGCAGAAGACCTTGCCCAACCTCTGGTATCGGGGAGTAGAGAAGGCGAGCATAGACCCGCTGGGCGCCGTGGACCCTGGCGACGGCGGGATCTGGAGCGACCCGGCGCCGTCCTTCCTGGCCATCGACCTGACACCGTCCGGCGCCCGGAGCGACACGGGAAAGAAGAAACAGGGTCAAGCGCTTCGTGCCGAAGGAGGCGACAGCCCGCCCCGGGTGGTGTACAACACCGACCACCCCATGCCCTGGGGATGGAGGGTTTCCAGTTACTTCCTCACCAAGGGAATATCGGCCGGGATCGTGCTGGCGCTGGCATTGTCACTTCTGTTCGGCGCCGACTCCACCAGCGCCTTCGCGCGATGGGGCGCTCCCCTCATTGCAGGACTCTTCCTGGCCCTCACCGGTGTGCTGTTGGTGGCCGACCTCAAACGACCCGATCGCTTCCTTTACCTGCTGACCAAAGGCAACCCGGGATCGTGGCTGGTCAAGGGCGCCTGGATTCTCACCGTCCATGCGTTGATTCTCGGCCTGTGGTTCGTCTTCGGCGTGGCCGGGGCCGACTTCGTGCCGGTGTTCATCTGGGCGGCCGCCCTGGTAGGCCTGGGTGTGGCAGGCTACACAGCCTTCCTCTTCGGCCAGGCCGAGGGACGGGATCTCTGGCAGAGCCCGACGCTCCTGTGGCACATGCTGGCCGGCGCGCTGGCCGTCGGCGGCGGCGCAGGGTTGCTGTGCGCCGGAGTCTTCGACCTGGGAGAGACCTCCCGGCAGGCGTTCGCCTGGGCGCTGGTGGCCGGTGCGGCAGCGCTCGCCCTGATCACTGCCCTGGAGACGATCTCCCGGCATCCCACCCGCAATCACGCCGCCGCCATGCACCACCTCACCAAGGGAGCCCATGCCCGGGAGTGGTGGCTGGGAGGACACGTCATCGGAGTGGTGGCGCCGCTGGTGCTGGGTGTGGTATTCCTGGCGGGCACGGGCGTGCCCCTCTGGGTGTCTCAGGTGGGGGGACTGGCTGCCCTGGTCGGCATCTGGTTCGCTGACGACGCCTTCGTGCGGGCCGGCCAGAGCGTGCCCCTGTCGTGAAAGCAGAAAGAGGTCGCTCAAGATGACCGCAGCACCCGATTCCCCCAATCCGGAGAATCTTCCCAGGCTTGTCCCCGGGTCTGGGCTGGTCTCCTTCCCGCCGGCTGAGCGTTGGGACGACTGGGAGGAGTACGACGCCAAGGCATGGCCCGAACGGGTGAAGCGCCGCTACCGCCTGGTGCCGACTACCTGTTTCAACTGCGAGGCCGGCTGCGGGCTGTTGGCCTACGTCGACAAGGACAGCGGCGATGTCCGCCGCTTCGAGGGCAATCCCGAGCATCCCGGGTCGAGAGGTCGCAACTGCG
Source organism: uncultured Acidimicrobiaceae bacterium (assembly GCA_964458055.1). Taxonomy (GTDB): domain Bacteria; phylum Actinomycetota; class Acidimicrobiia; order Spongiisociales; family ZC4RG35; genus Bin76. The sequence goes on from CAYWGY010000180.1 coordinate 4,193, forward strand.
CCAAGGGCCCCGCCACTCTCAACCAGATGTACGATCCCGAGCGGATCCTCTATCCGCTGCGCAGGACCGGCAAGCGCGGCGAGGGCCAATGGGAGCGGGTTTCCTGGGAGGAGGCTCTCGGAGACATAGCGTCAAGGATCCGGCGAGCGCTTACGGAGGACCGCCGCGACGGGATCATCTACCACGTGGGACGGCCCGGAGAGGACGGTTTCATGGACCGAATCCTCCGGTCCTGGGGGGTGGACGGCCACAACAGCCACACCAACATCTGCTCCTCGGGCGCCCGGACCGGCTACGCCATGTGGATGGGCTACGACCGCCCGTCGGCGGACTTCGCCAACGCCCGTTTCATCCTGCTGCTTTCCGCACAACTCGAGTCCGGTCACTACTTCAACCCTCACGCCCAGCGGATCATCGAGGCCCGCCAAGCCGGAGGAAAGGTGGCCACCATCGATCCGCGCCTCTCCAACACCGCTTCCATGTCCGACTACTGGCTCTCGCCCTGGCCCGGCACCGAGGCCGCGATGCTGCTGGCGATCGCCTCACGGCTCCTCGAATGGGACGCTGTCGACCACGACCACATACGAAAGTGGGTCAACTGGGAGGACTCTCTGGCGGCGCGGGCGCCCGAGCGACCCCGAACCTACGAGAGTTTCATCGGTTTGCTGCGGGAGACCTACGCCTCCTACACCATCGAGTTCGCAGCCGAGGAGACCGGAGTGGACGCCTGGCGCATCGAAGCCGTGGCCAAGGGCATCGCCGAGGCCGGGCATCGTTTCGCATCCCACACATGGAGGGCCGCCGGGTCGGGCAACCTGGGAGGCTGGCAGGTGGCCCGCTGCCTGTTCTTCCTGCATGTGCTGACCGGATCGGTGGGAACCGAGGGCGGGACCTCGCCAAGCGCCTGGGACAAGTTCAAACCCGACCACTGGAATATGCCTCCCCCGGCCGACAGATGGAACGAACTGATCTGGCCGAACGAGTTTCCCCTCAGCCACTACGAGTTGAGCTACCTGCTCCCCCACTTCCTGAAAGAAGGAAGGGGACGCATCGATGTCTATTTCACCCGGGTCTACAACCCGGTCTGGACGAACCCCGACGGGTTCACCTGGATGGAGGCGCTCACCGACCCCGACCGCGTCGGCCTGCATGTGGCGCTCACTCCCACCTGGTCGGAGACCGCCTGGTTCGCCGACTACGTGCTGCCCATGGGGGTCGGCGCCGAGCGACACGACACCCACTCCTACGAGACCCACGCGGCTCGCTGGCTCGGTTTCCGCCAACCGGTGCTCCGGGTGGCCGGTGAGAGGGCCGGTCAGCAGTACGAACGCACTTTCGAGGCCAACCCGGGAGAGGTATGGGAGGAGAACGAGTTCTGGATCGACCTGTCGTGGCGGATAGACCCCGACGGATCTCTGGGAATCCGGCAGTGGTACCAGTCACCCGACGACCCGACCCGGCCGGTGAGTGTCGACGAGTACTACGGGTGGATGTTCGAAAACTCCGTTCCCGGACTTCCCGAGCACGCCGACCGCCAGGGTCTCACCCCGCTCGAGTACATGCGCAAGTACGGTGCGTTCGAGATCGACA
>CAYWGY010000181.1:0-5781 GCA_964458055.1 uncultured Acidimicrobiaceae bacterium
CTTCGGCATCTACTTCGCCGACGAACCGGTGCGCACCATCCGGGACGTGCTGGAGAGCGACCGTGAGATGGCGGGCACCTTCTACATGGGCCTTGTCGCCCATGGCGTGTACATCACCCCCTATCACCTGGGTTTCACGAACGCCTCCCAGGGTGAGGCCGAGATCGACGGAGTGCTCGAAGTCTGCCAGGCGGTGCTCGAGACCATCAGGGAGAGTTGAGTCTTTGTTGTACCGGAGAGGAATCAGGAGGTGTGGGGCTGCATGAAGGGCATGCTCTCGGGCATCACCATCCTTGAGTTGGGCCAGGTCATCGCCGGCACCTACGGCGGCATGATCCTGGCCGACCTGGGCGCGGAGGTGATCAAGATCGAGCCTCACTGGGGCGATGCCGCCCGGAACCCGAAGATCACCCCGGTGGGCGAGGAGAGCGCCATTCACCTTCAGATGAATCGAGGGAAGAAGAGCATGGTGCTCGACCTCAAGAGCCAGAGAGGACGCGAGATTCTCTATGACCTGGTTGCCGGGGCGGACGCGGTCATTGACAACTTCAGACCGGGGGTGATGGCACGCCTGGAGATAGACCACGAGAGCCTTCGGCGTCACAATCCACGGATTGTCACCGCTTCGGTCACCGGATTCGGCGCCACCGGACCCGCCCGTAACCGGCCGGCCTTCGACCTGGTGGTGCAGGCCTACAGCGGACTCCTGGACATGACCGGCCCGGCCGACGGGCCCCCGGCCAGGGTGGGAATTCCCCTGGCCGACATCTGCGGCGGGATATTCACCGCCCTGGCGGTCCTGGGCGCCCTGGTCGGCCGCGAACTCCACGGGGAGGGTCGCCACGCGGACGTCTCCATGCTGGACTCCCTGGTCTCGATGCTCTCCTATGATGCCTTCGACCACCTCAACACCGGCGCCGTGATCAGGCGAAGCGGCACCGCCCACGCCCACATCGTGCCATGGCAGGCGTTCGAGGCCAGGGACGGTTACATGGTGGTGGCCGCCCGCGGCGAGAAGTTCTGGAGGAACCTCTGTGACGCCATCGATCGTCCCGACCTGAAGGACGATCCCCGCACCAGGGACAACGCCGCCCGTCTGGAGCACCGCGACTATGTGGTGAAGGTCCTCGCCGAGGCGTTCGCTCTGCGCACCAAGGCCGAGTGGATGGAGATGACCAGGAAGTATGATCTTCCCGTCGCGCCGGTTAACAACATCTCCGATGTCTTCAGCGATCCCCAGATACGGACCAGGGAGATGGTGCGCCAGTACCGACATCCCGATCTGGGTGAGGTCTCCTATCCGCCCAGCCCCATGCGACTCACGGGCTGGGAGTTCCCCAACCTTCCGGCGCCCAGGCTGGGGGAGCACACAATCGAGGTCCTCAGTGACAAGCTTTCGTACTCCGCCGAGACCATCGGGGGACTGGTGACCCGGGGAGTTGTGGGGACCGGCTCCGACGGCGGAGGGGGTTCCTAGGATGGACCGACTGTCCCGAACACGTTCTCTTCCCGACCAGGTAATGGAGCAGACCTCCACGGATCTGCATGGTTTGGACGACAGCCGGTTGTGTGAGATGTTCCGACTCATGTACACCATCCGGAGGTTCGAGGTGGCAACCGAGCAGGCGCATCTCGGAGGCGAGTTGTACGGGCCGTTCCATTCCTCAATGGGACAGGAGGCCGTGGCGGTGGGCGTCAGTCTTTCGCTCCATCCCGATGACGTGGTGACGTCCACCCATCGGGGTCACGGGCATGCCATTGCCAAGGGAGCCGAACTTGGAAGGATCTGCGCCGAGTTGTGGGGGAGGTCCACCGGATACTGCCAGGGCAAGGGCGGGTCCATGCACATCGTCAGCATGGAGCACGGGTTCGTGGGGCAAAGCCCCATCATCGGGGGGAGCGGTCTGCTGGCCACCGGGGCCGCACTGGCCTTCGACCTGAAGGGGAACTCGCGGGTGGCAGTGGCCTTCATGGGTGACGGGGCAGTGGGACAGGGGGTCTTCCACGAGAGCCTCAACTTGGCGGCGATCTGGCGGCTCCCCGTGGTTTTCGTGGTGGAGAACAACGGTTTTGCCCACTCCTTCCGGTCCGAGCAGATGCAACTGAACCCTGACGTCGCTTCCCGGGCAGAGGGATACGGGATTCCCGGAGTTGTGGTCGACGGGATCGAGGTCCTGGGTGTCTACGGGGCTGCCAAAACGGCGGTGGAACGGGCGCGCCGTGGAGAAGGGCCCACTCTGATCGAAGCCAAGTGTTATCGGTGGAGGGGGCACAACCTGGGAGACGCCGAGCACCTCTACCGGCCGCGGGAAGAGGTGGAGAAGGCCCGCCGCGATGATCCGATCGAACGCTTCAAGGACGCGATATCCTATCGTATATCGCCAGATGCGCTGAGTGATATCGAAGCGGAGGTGAGGAGCGAGATAAGTGCGGCTATACGATTCGCCGACGAGTCGCCCCCGCCCGATCCGGGCACTGCCCTGGAGGGGAGTTTCTAAGCCGTGAGAGAGATCACCTTTATCGAGGCAGTGCGGGAGGCGCAGGCGGAGGCACTGGCCGGCGACGACCGGGTCTTCATTATGGGCCAGGAGATCGGCGAGTACGGCGGGGTGTTCCGGGCCACCCAGGGCCTGGCGGAGAGATTCGGCGCTCATCGGGTCCGCGACATGCCCATCGCCGAGCAGTCGATGCTCGGCGCCGGGGTGGGAGCGGCGGTGATGGGGATGCGACCCATTGTGGAGGTGATGTTCATGGACTTCATCGCCTGCGGGATGGACGCCATTGTCAACCATGCCGCCAAGATGCGCTACATGTCCGGGGAACAGCTGCGGGCACCCATGGTGATCCGCACCCAGGGTGGCTCGGGGACCCATCACGGCTCCCAGCATTCCCAGACGCTGGAGAGTTGGTTCCTCCACGTCCCCGGGTTGGCGGTGGTGATGCCGTCCACCCCGTCCGATGTCAAGGGTCTGTTCCAGACTTCGGTGGCCCTGGACCATCCCGTGCTGTTCATAGAGCACAGGGCCCTGTACCGGACCAGGGGGACTGTCACCGATCCGGCGCCGCCGATTCCGCTGGGAAAGGGTGTCATCAGGCGTTGGGGAGAGGATGTGACGGTGGCTGCGATAGGCAAGTCCGTGCACCAGGCTCTGAGTGCCGCTTCCCAGTTGGAAGAGGAGGGGATATCGGTTGAGGTCATCGACCTGCGGACGCTGGTTCCCATGGATGTGGACCTGGTGTTGGAGTCGTTGTCACGGACCCACCAGTTGGTGGTCGCCCATGAGGCAGTGGAGAGGGGAGGCTGGGCCGGGGAGTTGATCAGCAGGGTGGTGGCGGAGGGTTTCGATGAATTGGACGCACCACCGCTGCGGGCAGGAAGCAAGGCGACTCCCATTCCATTCGCCCGGGAGTTGGAGACGGTGATGATCTCCGACGAACGCCTGATAGCCAGGAGGGTGCGGGAGAGCCTGGGTCTGTTGGAGTACGCGGAATGACCAGGGCTGCCGTCGACATCGGTGGCACCTTCACCGACGTGGTTACCGTGGACGAGTCAACCGGCAGGCTGGTCCAGGCCAAGGCGCTCACCACCTACCCCGATCCCACGCCGGGATTCCTCAATGCCCTCGGGAAGGCCACCGACCGGTCAGCCCTGGAGACTGTCGGCTACGGCACGACTCTGGCAACCAACGCGGTCCTGACCAGGTCGGGAGCCAAGACTGCTCTGCTCACCACCCAGGGGTTCCGCGATGTCCTGGAGATCCGTCGAACCCACCGCTCCACGCTGTTCGACATCTACGAGAAGATCCCCGAGCCTGTCGTTCCCCGGCCGCTCCGTTTCGAGATACCCCAACGGACGGCTGCCGACGGAAGCGAGGTGAGGGCGCTTGACGAGCAGGCGGTGAGAGCGGCGGCAAGGAGAATCCGTGAGGCCGGCGTGCAGTCGATAGCGGTCTGCTATCTCTTCTCCTTCATGAATGCCGACCACGAGATACGGACCCGCCAGATCCTCCGGGAAGAACTCCCAGGCCTGTCCGACGACATAACGATCTCCTCCGAAGCGCTCCCGCTTCACCGGGAGTACGAGCGCACCAGCACCACGGTGATGAACGCCTACCTCACCCCCTTGGTACGACAGTATTTCCACCGGCTCAGGGCCGAGTTGCAGGATAGCAAGCTCTATGCGTGGCTGCAGATGATGCAGTCGAACGGAGGACTGGTCCGCCCGGAGCGGGCGGCCTCCTTCCCGATCCTGACGCTGCTCTCGGGACCGGCCGGGGGAGTGATGGCCTCGGCCTACCTCGGAGAGTTGCTGGGTGAATCTCATTTGCTCACCCTTGACATGGGTGGGACCAGTTGCGATGTGGCGGGGATCACCGATGGGGAACCGGATACCCGGCTTGACTTCGAGATCGGGGGATATGCGGTCTCCTACCCGACTCTCGACATCCATACGGTGGGGGCCGGCGGCGGGAGCATCGCCAAGGTCGACGACTTCGGACGGATCTCGGTGGGCCCCGACTCGGCCGGTTCCGATCCCGGCCCGGCCTGCTACGGTCGGGGAGGAGAACTGCCCACGGTCACCGACGCCAACCTGGTACTGGGTGTCTACGATCCCGGGTTCCAACTGGGTGGGGAGATCTATCCGGACATCGATCTGGCCGCCCGGGCAATCGAGAGACATGTGGGCAAGCCGCTCGGCCTGTCGGTCACCGAGGCGGCGGTCGGGATAGTCCGGCTGGTGAACGCCAACATGATGCACGCCCTGCGCACCGTCTCCATCGAACGCGGCCGGGATCCCCGGGACTTCGCCCTGGTGCCGTTCGGAGGCGCCGGCCCCACCCACGGCGTGCACATCGCCGAGGAACTGGCGCTGCGACGGGTGGTGATCCCTCCCATTCCGGGTTGCAACTCGGCGCTGGGCATCCTCGCCTCCGATGTTCGCCACGATCTGGTGGCCACTCTCCGGGCCCGCATGATCCGGCTGGACCCCGGGGACCTGGAGGAGACTCTGTCGGTGATGGCTGCCGAAGCCCGGCGAGAGTTGACACAGGACGGCATTCCCCCGGAAAGAAGGAGCCTGCGGGCCAGTCTCGATCTGCGCTATGCCGGGCAGGCCTACGAGATCAACGTTCCGCTGGGTTCGCTTCGCCCTGACGGCGCGACTCTGTCCCGGGCCATCGGAGATTTCCACCTGGCCCACAAGACGCGTTACGGGCACTCCCTGGGAGACGACCTGGTCGACCTCGTCAATGTGCGACTCACCGGCTTGGGAGCAACTCCCAAACCCCTACTGGGAGGACAGGCCTCGGCCACGGGAGAGGCCGAGCCGCGTCATCGCCGAAGGGTGGTCTCCGTCAGGGGAGACGAGTCGAGGGTGCCCGTCTACCGCCGGTCGGATCTCCTCCCCGGGCAGACCCTGGCCACACCTTCGGTCATCCAGCAGTTGGATTCCACGACCTATCTCCCCTTTGGAGAAGCCCGGGTGGATGCCACCGGCGCAATAGTGGTGGACCTCCCGTGACCGGTCACCAGGTCGATCCGGTCACCGTCGAGGTGGTGACGAGCGGTCTGGCTGCCGGGGCCCGCGAGATGGGCATCACCATGCGCCAGACTTCCAGTTCCACCATCTTCAACGAGGGCAACGACTACTCCTGCGGTATCTTCAACGCCCAGACCGAACTGGTCAGCCACGGGGAGTTCCTGCCGATCCATCTGGGATCATTGCCCTATTCGGTGAATTACGCCATCGACGAAGTGGGGGTGGACGGCTTCCGCCCCGGT
>CAYWGY010000182.1:0-2706 GCA_964458055.1 uncultured Acidimicrobiaceae bacterium
GACCAAGTGGAGAGGCATCTCAGGCCCGAACTCGAAGAGGCGCTTGACCACTTTCGGGTGGTGGTGCTCCACGGCGCTCGCCAGTGCGGCAAGACCACCCTTGCCCGCTTGGTGGCGCGAGAGAGAGGCGGCGCCTACGTTTCTCTCGACGATGAGCTTACCCGCATCGCAGCCTTGTCGGATCCCATCACCTTTCTGCAGAACCAACAATATCCTCTGGTGATCGACGAGGTGCAGTTGGCGGGCGACCGCTTGGTGAGAGCCGTGAAGCGCCTGGTCGACCAAGACCCTGTGCCGGGGCGGTTCCTTCTGACGGGATCGACCAACTTTCTGACCGTTCCGGTCATCAGCGAGTCCCTGGCCGGCAGAGTCGCCATCCTCAATCTCCGGCCCTTCTCACAGGCGGAGATGGTCGGTGGCCGGTCAACCACCATAGAAGCTTGGTTCCAAGGCCGGCCCGACCTCTCTCATCGCCCCCGAACCACCCGTCATCGCTACTTCGAAATGGCCTGCGCCGGCGGATACCCTGAAGCTGTCCGGCTTGAGGGACCGCGGAATAACTGGTTCGAGGCCTACATCCAGACCGTGATCCAACGGGACCTGCTGGCTCTTGCCGACATTCGCCAAGAGGCCTCCATCGAGCATCTGCTGCGATGGAGCGCCGCCTCCGTGGCAACCGAACTCAACGTTGCCGAGGTCTCTCGGCAGCTTGGTATTTCCCGACCGACGGTCGTCAGGTACCTGGAGTGGCTGGAGGCGGTGTTCCTGGTGCGCCGGTTGCCGTCGTGGTCGCGCAATCCGGCCGGCCGGGTTTCCCGTCGGCACAAGTTGCACCTGACCGATTCGGGACTGGCGGCGGCGCTGTTGGGCGCTTCTCCCGAGGCGCTGTCGGCCCCGACCGCCCCCGGGGCCGGACCGGTACTTGAGAACTTCGTTGTAAACGAGATTTCCAACCAACTCTCAGCCCGATCGGAGCGGATCACCCCCTTCCATCTGCGCCGCCACAAGGGACAGGAGGTGGATGTGATCCTGGAGCGTCGCGACGGAACGATGGTGGCCATCGAGATCAAGGCCACCCAGTCGCCGCATGTCGCCCAGACACGGCACCTCACCTGGCTCCGTGACCACCTGGACAGCGCCGCGCCCGGATCGTTCCGCGCAGGCATCCTGCTCCACACCGGCCGCCAGAACCTCAAACTGGGCGACCGCCTGTTCGCCTGTCCCATCGATTCGCTGTGGATGTCGGGCTGAGGCTCCCTCGCTGTCTCGGTGGAAAGCCGATGGTCTGAGAGCTCTGCTTTCGGGAGTCGAGGTCTGTCGGACCGCGCCTCCCTGTCACTCGAGGGTGTTGTTAACCAGCCTCAGGCCCGATTCCAGTTTCTCCCGCCAGTCGGGTCCGGGGCGACGGAGCGCATTGGTGCACACTCTGAACAGACAGACCGCCTCTCGCAGGTCCAGTTCTCTCGGCGTCCAGGAGAATCGCTCCAATGCCGCCTCCCGGAGGGCGGTATGGAAGTCGCCGCCGGCATCCCTGTCGCCCTTTCGCTTGAAGTGATACATCCACTTCAGGTGAGCCAGGAAGTTGCCTATATCGAGCAGTGGATCGCCCGCTCCTGTCTCTTCGAAGTCCACCAGCGCGATGCGCCCGTCCGGGAGCACCAGCATCTGGTCGTCATAGAAGTCGTTGTGCGCCACGGTGGACGGGCGCCACTGCTTGATGAACGGATCCAACACCCGGGTGGACAGGCTGAGATGGCTGAGATCCCGGGGATGGTCCTTCAGGGCGTGGCGGAATGACCGCCTGGCGCGGTAGTACAGACCCGGAAGGTTGAAGGGACGAACCCCGGTGGCTGTCGGGGTGTTCCACAGGGGTTCCAGCCCGTCCAGGAGTTGGCCGGGGTCAGGCTGGTAGCCCCTCCGTATCTGCCGGCGCAGGTTCTTGCCCGGGATCTCCGACAGCCATATGGTGGCGCCGTCCTCCCAGTGTCCGGCAAGCCGGGGCACGGAGAATCCGGACCGGTCCGCCAGTTCCCCGGCTGTGAGGTAGATGGGGACGGCTCGGGGTCTCATCACCCGTGCATAGAGCCTGACCCTTCCGATCCTGTGGCGCAACACCGCGCGGTTTCCCGGGCGGTACCTGATCCGTTCCACCCGCAGGCGGCGTCCCGGAAACGCCAGGACATGCCTGCTCACCAGACTGTGCGCCGATTCCGGATCTGCAGCCGAAGACAGCCCCGGTAAAAACGGATCGTCCGGATACCGGTACAGTTCCGGAGGCTTTCCACGGTCCAGCCTCAAGGTGATGTGCTCGGGTGGGAGATAGTCGCCGGGGCGCCATTCGATGGTGTAACTCACCAGTGCCCTCTTTCCGACACTCTGGCTCACCATGCCCAGACGGAGCCGGCGGGGACTCGGAGTCTGGTCTCCGAACTCTCGGAGGTACCTGCCCCAGACCCACTCGATGTCGAACAACTTGGGCAACTCGGTCAAGCCCTGGTCTTGGGGAAAGTCAACCCTTGGGCGAGGAGGCGAGTCAGCGACCGGCTCTGTCAATCGCTGTCATCGCTGTCGACGTCACTGTCCACCGATACCGACGTATCGACCCCATCCGAATCCGTCCCATCATTATCCGTCGGAGTCGGCGTATCAATCCCATCCGAATCCGTCCCATCATTATCCGTCGGAGTCGGCGTATCAATCCCATCC
>CAYWGY010000182.1:2806-5720 GCA_964458055.1 uncultured Acidimicrobiaceae bacterium
CAATCCCATCCGAATCCGTCCCATCATTATCCGTCGGAGTCGGCGTATCAATCCCGTCACTATCCGTCCCGTCATTGTCAGTCGGAGTCGGCGTGTCCGGACCCTCGTCGTCGTCTTCGTCGTCATCATCCTGGGAAGAGCGCTGGGTAACCACAGCCTGGTTGCCTGGATCACTTTCGGGAGGATCTGTCCATGCCGCCCAGGTGAGATCCCGCAGGCTCCAAACCAGCAGCAGGCCGAGCCCGATCAAGGCAAAACGGTAATACGTGCGACTCCGGCGCCACCGATCCCCATCTTTGGGAGTGTTATCCATGTCCCCGCCGGAGTGATTTGCTTCAACAACCCATGTTACAAGCGAGGAATCGCCGAAGGCCCGTCGCAGGCAGCTTCCCTCACCCTCCCGAGCGAGTATCCCCGGTTCAGGGAACCAGTGCCGCGGCGGCGTCGCCGAAGAATGCCGCTATTCCCGGGAAGGCGCCCACCACCACTACCACCACCAGTGACACACCCATCGCCAGGTTGAGAGGTCCGGTGGGTCCGGTCTCGGTGTCCTCGGGAATGACATCGGGCGCTTCGTCGAACCAGGCGCTCTTCACCACCCGCGCGTAGTAGTAGAAGGCGACCACCGCGTTCACCGCCGCGATCACCGCCAGCCAGACTCCCGCCGCTCCGGTGGAGATGAGAACGGCCCGGAACATCACGAACTTGGCGAACCACCCGGCCAGCGGAGGCAACCCCGCCAGCGAGAGGAAGAACACCGCCAGCATCACCCCCAGGCGGGGCGCGTAGGAACCGAGGCCTCTCCAGTCTGAGATCTCATAGCTACCGATGCGCCTGCCCCCGGCGATGGCGACCGCGAAGGCGCCCAGGTTCATCACCGCATAGATCACCAGGTAGATGACCGTGGCGCCCAGACCCTCGGCCAGGCCGTCCCGGGCGATGGCCGCTCCGGCGAAGGGAACCAGCATGAACCCGGCCTGGGCCACAGACGAGTAGGCCAGCAGCCGGATCAGATGGGTCTGGCGCAGCGCCGAGAGGTTGGCCACGGTCATGGAGACCGCCGCCATCAACCACAGCGCCGGCCCCCAGAAGTCGGAGGCCGCCGGCAGCGCCAGGTAGATCACCGCCAGCATGGCCACGAACCCGGCCAGCTTGGAGGAGACCGAGAGATAGGCGGTCACGGGCGGAGGCGATCCCTGGTAGGTGTCCGGCGCCCAGAAGTGGAAGGGAACGGCCGACACCTTGAAGCCGAATCCCACGAGGATCAGCAGCACCGCCAGGCCCAGCACCGGTTCGGACGCCATGTCGCCGGAGGCGATTGCCTGGCGGATCCCCTCGAAGGAGAGTTCCCCGGTGAGTCCGAAGAGAAGCGACATCCCATAGAGCATGAGTCCGGAGGAGAGCACGCCGATGATGAAGAACTTGAGAGAGGCCTCGTTGGACCGCAGGTCGCCCTTCCGCCACCCGGCCAGGAGGAACAGCGGTCCGGTGGTCAACTCCAGCGCGACGAAGAGCAACACCAGGTCGCGTGCGGAGGTGAGCACCATGGAACCCAGGAGCGAAGAGAGCAGCAGCAGGTAGTACTCGCCCTGGTAGTAGCGGTCCGACTCCACGTAGGAGACCGACATCAGGAGCACCAGGTAGGCCGCGACCAGGAAGACTCCCTTCAGCACCAGCGCGAACTCGTCGACCACGTAGGAGCTGTCGAACATCGAATAGGTGTCGCCGGAGACCGCCATCAGGATCACCGGCACCATGGCGAGGGTGGTCCCCAAAACCGCCAGAGCCGCAACGTAGTACTTGCGCTCCCTGGGCAGGAAGAGATCGACTGCCAGCACCACCAGGAGTGCTGCGGCCACCACCAACTCGGGCGCAATGGCCAGCCAGTCGATCCGCGGCACCGCTCAGCCTCCGACGGCCCGGAAGGCGGTCTCCACCAGGCCCACCACCGCGTCGGTGGTCATCCCCAGCACCAGGTTGGGATAGACCCCCACCGCCACGATCAGGACGATCAGCGGCGCCCAGGCGGTCATCTCGTAGCGGTCGACGTCGTGAAAGGTCTTGCCCGACCACTCGGCGGAGGGCTCTCCCAGGTTCACCTTCTGCAGCATCCACAGCATGTAGCCGGCGGTCAGCACCGTTCCGATGGCGCCGATCACCATGGCGGTGCGGAAAAAGGAGGTCGAGAGGCCCGCCAGCGGCTGGTAGGACCCCAGGAGCGCCATGAACTCGCCCCAGAACCCGGCCAGGCCGGGAAGGCCCAGGCTGGCCATGGCGGTGAAGCCGAGGATGCCTCCCATGACGGGCATGAGCTTGAGGTTGCCGCCCAGGCGTGACATCTCCCGGGTGTGGTAGCGGTGATGTATCGACCCTGCCAGGAAGAAGAGCAGGCCGGTGATGAGCCCGTGGGCCACCATGCCGATGATGGCCGCGTTGATCCCTACCTCAGTGAGAGTGGCGATGCCCAGCATCACGAAGCCCATGTGCCCCACCGACGAGAACGCGATCAGGCGCTTGACGTCGGTCTGGGCCAGGCAGGCCAGCGATCCGTAGATGATCCCGATCACAGCCAGCACCGCGATGGCGGGCGCCCACTCCTTGGCGGTCTCGGGCAGGATCGGGATGGCGATCCTGATGAAGGCATATGAGCCGAGCTTGAGGAGGATGGCGGCCAGCAGCACCGAGCCCACCGTGGGCGCGGCGGTGTGAGCGTCGGGCAGCCAGGTGTGGAAGGGCCACATGGGCACCTTCACCGCGAATCCCAGGAACATCGCTCCGAACACCAGCCAGGCGAAAGTGCCGTCGAAGAGGTGCCCCCGTGCTATGAGTTCGGGGATGTCGAAGGTGGCGCCCTGCCCGCCGCTGTCGGAGCGGAAGTAGAGAGCCAGAAAGCCCAGGAGCATGAACGCCGAGC
>CAYWGY010000183.1:0-5679 GCA_964458055.1 uncultured Acidimicrobiaceae bacterium
GCTCCGGAAAGTTCGAAGAGATGCTCGATGCCGAGCCACTCGATCATGATCTGATTCCCCTTTCTGCAGTGATGTACCAACCCTCTATGGCCGCCCCGAATACCGGCGCCGGAGAGCCGATCAAAAGCGTCCCGGCAACATCCTTCCAGATAACGATCAGCAGCATCTGCGGGCGGGAAGAGTCGTTTTCTTTGTGCAAGGATACTTCCTCGCACCTCTTTCCATCGGTAGCGCCTGTTCGAGCGACAACGAGGATCCTTCCCGATGCAGGGGTCGCCCGGGCTTCGCCCCAACCACCAGGTGACAGGCACTCGCACCCTGCTGTGCAAGGACGAACCAGATTCTCCCATCCCGTGGCTCCACCGTCCCTTAGGCTGGTGCTCGTGACTGGACCCGAACATGCCGACAGCGATGGAGAGCGCCTCGCCCCGGTAACCCTGCGGGGCTTGCTGCGGGAAGCGGCGGGAGCCCCACTCACCGTTTACGAGTTGGTGGGAGGACAGGACTTCTTCGATGATCTCGTCGAGCGCTTCTACGACCGCGTGGAGGAAGACCCGCTGCTGCGGCCCATGTACCCCAGGGACCTGCGTCCCTCGCGAGAGCGACTGGCCGGCTTCCTTGCCCAGTACTGGGGCGGCCCCCCGACGTACAGCGAGAAGCGTGGCCATCCCCGTCTCCGTATGCGCCATCTGCCCTTCAGCATCGGCCTGGCCGAGCGGGACGCGTGGATGGCGCACATGACGGCCTCACTCGACCAGGCCAGGGTCGCCGACGGCTCCGGACGCACCCTGCCCCGAGAACTCCGAGTGCTCCTGTTCGACCATTTCGACAATGCCGCCACCCACCTGATCAACAGAACCGATTAGCAAGCCCCCTGTTTCCGGCCGAGGTGTGCTGTAGCCTGACCGGTACGGACCCGGGAGAAGAATGCCACCACTGCACGAGAGATTCGCAGCTTCGAAGCTGGCCGATCTGAGCAGAGAGATCGGCTCGTCTCTCGTGTCCGACGCTCTCGATGCCGCCGGTTACCGTTACCAGACCCTCGCTCCCGGATATGCCCCGCTGATACCAGACCAGGTGCTGGTGGGCTACGCCTTTCCCGTGCGGGTGGAAGCAACCGGCAAGGTGCCGGACGTGCCCTATGTGGGGCTCTTGGCGGCCCTGGACGCCATCGGGCCTGGCGAGGTGTGGGTGGGCGCATCGGATGGATTCCAGAACGCGTCACTGTGGGGCGAGTTGTTGTCGACCGCCTGCATGGCGTCGGGCGCCCGCGGAGCGATCGTGGAGGGTTACGCCAGGGATCGCAACGCCATCCGCCGCCTCAGGTTCCCAGTGTTCTGTCGAGGCGCCGATCCCCGCGACATCAACGGCAGGGGAGAGGTGGTGGCGCACCGCGTCACCGTCGAGATCGACGGGGTCACCATCAGTCCGGGAGACCTGCTGGTGGGTGATGACGACGGGGTGGTGATCGTGCCTGAGCATCTCATCAACAATGTCGTCGGTAACGCCGTGGAAAAGAACCGCGGCGAGGGCCGTTTCCGACGGGCTGTTCGGGACGGCATGAAACCGAGTGACGCTTTCAAACGCTTCGGTGTCCTTTGAGCCACCGATACGCACGGACTGCATGATCCATGGCAAGCACCACCTCGACCAGTGACGCCACTCGAAGTGCGGGACCGCGGTGTGAGCGCTGCGGCGCCCCGCCCGGTCCTCATGGCCACGCTTTTATCCGCTCGTAGAAACGTACTTTGTGCCCGGGATGGGTTGTCGCCATGACCAGCGTTCCGCCGGACTGCGGTGCCGAGTTGGTGCCCCCCGTTCCCGTCGGCGAGGTGGCGCAGGTGTGACCTAGTCCTCCCGTGGGCGCTCACCCGTCCAAATGGCCCGCGGTAGTCGCTTCTCCTTGTCGAAGAAGGGCAAACTGTCGACGGTGGCTTCGTGAGGCGTTCCCTGGGGTTCAATTAGGGCGACCGTCTTGGCAAACCAGTCATCATTCACCAGGGGTGCATCGAAACGAACGTAGCCGACTCCCGTGTCGAGGGTGGGCGACCAGGTTCCCATCGTGATGTGACCGACGGGCCTGTTGCGGAAGTGGACTTCCATCCCGGCCTGCGGCGTAGCGGTGGGACAGACCAGACCGAACAGGAGTTGGCTTCGATCTGCTGTTACCAGCGCGGCCTTTCCTATGAAGTTGTCCTTCTCCAGTCTGACGAACTTTCCGACACCGGCACCGAAAGGAGTCAGGTCCGGCTCGATGTCGCTGCCGTTGTCAAGGATGCCGGACTCGACGCGCCGGATCCCCATTGACGAAGAGGAACTGAACTCCATGCCGAAGGGCTCCCCGCAGGCAAACAGCCCGTCCCAGAGAGCATCGTGGTCTGTCGGCTCGGGACCGCTGTTGCAGTAGATCTCGATGCCCACCTCTCCCGTCCACCCGGTTCGCGACACCCACAGCCTCTGGCCGCACACTTCGAAGAATCCGGCATGAAAGTACCTGAAGTCAGGCGTCAGCCCACCGCCGATGGCGGCGTTCAGGACATCCAGGGACTTCGGTCCCTGAATCTGGAGCACCCGGGAGTGGGGATCGGAGACTTCGACATCGCATCCGGTGGCGCCTGCCTTCAACCAACTCTCGAATTCCCCGTTGGCCTTGACGTACCAGTAGCGATCCTCCGCGAGTCTCATGACCACCCCGTCCATCAGAACCGTGCCGTCCTCTTCGCAGGCGATCCCGTAGCGAGCGCGACCAACCGGGAGTGTCGCCACCCGGCAGGTGAGAACCCTCTCCAGTACCGCGGTGGAGTCCGGACCCACAATCTCCAGCGGCTTCTCGGGAACGTCGTACAGCATGACACCTCGGCGCAACTTCCAGTAGTTGGGAATGGGGTCCTCGTCAAGGGCTATCTTGAGAGGAAACAGACGATCGCAGTAGACACCGAAAACGGTCTGATCCGTGACGTAGTTGTGCGCAAAGGGCGACTGGCCGAGTCGAAACGCACTCAGCTTGACAGTGTCGAATGAATCGACATAGAAGTGTTTGTCCGGTGCCATCAGTGCCTCCAACGACAAGGGAATCGGCGGCCTTATGGTACCCCATCGACCGGACAAGGCCCCAGTCCCGACGAGGGGCCCCGGCATTCCAGTCCGATGGAGCACGGTTGGCGATCAACCGTTTGCGATAGACGCCAGACCCGCATTACAGGAGTTCACCATGAATGCCAAAGGGCGGCGGTAGCATCGGTTGCCGTGGACCTGGGTAGGTACATCCGCGCCGTTCCCGACTTCCCGGCAGAGGGCATCCTCTTCCGCGACATCACACCGTTGTTGGGAGAGCCGACGGTGTTCCGATACACCGTCGAGCGGTTGTGCAACCACGCCGAGAGTCTTGACGTCTCTGCGGTAGCGGGGATCGAGTCCCGGGGGTTCCTGTTCGGCACTCCCATGGCAGACCGGATGGAACTCCCGTTCGTACCATTGCGAAAGCCCGGGAAACTGCCCGCTGAGCGCATGTCGGTCGAGTACTCGCTCGAGTATGGACGCAGCCAACTAGAAATGCACAGGGACGCGCTGGCCCCCGGGACCAGAACCTACATAGTCGATGACCTGCTGGCGACCGGCGGCACGGCGCACGCTGCCGCCCGACTGGTCGAGATGGGCGGAGGCGAGGTGGCCGGACTGGGCTTCGTGATCGAATTGGCAGACCTGGAGGGACGGTCGCGTATCGACAGCTACGAAGTCCGGAGCCTCATCAGCTACTAGCCGTACCGTCCAGGGGCCTCACGAGGGCCGGTCCTGGCCCGCCGGCGCCGGACCATCTCAACATCTGTCTACCTAATCTCCTTCACCGGTCGGGTCTGCAGGGGAGTGGCCTAACGTCCCCGGATGATGACGGTTGGCTCGTTGGTGAGCATCCGGTCGCCGGCAGCGCAGGGAGCACCGGCCACCAGGTCATCCCCAGGGGTCTCGGCGACCCCGTACACCACGCAGTTGCGACGACCGGGGAGGGTCACGGTGATGTCTCCGACAGTGTCAGGCAGGATGGTGACCTCCCATCGATCGGTGCGCCGGTCGAGCCAGTGCGCCTGGGTGACGGTCCCGCCAGTCACCACCAGCAAACTGGAGCGGGGGAAACCCATGCCAACCCACACCGACTCGCTGAAGACGATGTTGAAGCTGAAGGCGGTGGCGCCGTCGTGGAAGGTCGGCACGTTGGTGAACTCCGCGATGAGTGGCTGCAATAACTCCGGAGCCGTTTGGTTGTCCACCTCGGCCAGTTGGGCCGCCTTCAATGAGACGACGTGGTTGCCCTCGGTGTCCCGCAGGAAGGCGGCGTCCGGATCGGTGGGCGTCTCGTAGCGGGCGGCCACGGTATTAGCGGCCGACACAGGCCGGTCGAGAGTCAGCCGGACCTCATTTCCGACGATGGCAATCTCCTCGACTGTGCGCAACCCCTGTTCAACCAGGACCACAAAACTGCCGGTATCCGGCACGGTCCGGGCATCCAGGGTCCGGTCGTAGCCCATCGTGAGCACGTCACCGTCGATCACCGCCGAGACCAGATCCGGTCCACGAGATTGCGGCCGTCCGAGTGTTTCCAGCGACGGCGTACCGGCGCCGACGGCGTTGGTGGCGATCACCCGGATCGAGTAGAGCGCGCCCTCGGTCAGGCCGTCCAGGTCAACAACAGAGGACCCGGGACCGGAGACCCGTCTCTCGCAGACCCCGGCGGGGTCGCTCCAATTGTCGCCGGCCGCCTTCCACTGCACGGTGTACCCCGTGGGCTCCGGCAGTCCCACGCTCCACAGGGGCTCCACCCACATAACCCGCAGCGACTCGGAACCGGCGGCCCAGGCGTCAACCTGCATGGGCGCCCCGGGAACCGCCGGCGTCTCCGGTTGCGAAGCGAAGGAAACCTCCTCGATGGTGACCTCGTTGATCGTGGCGGGAGTCCACACGGCGAACATCTCGTCGAGTTGGACACCCTGCCACCGGAAGTGGGATCCGGAGACGGATGCATCCTTCATCGGCAGCCGCACATCATCGATGTGCAACACCCAGTCCCGGAAGTGATCCCCGGGAGGGGCTTGCCTGGTCTCCCCATGGGTGATGACCATCGTCAGGTTCGCATACCCTTTCTGCCATCGACTCCAGGCGTTCGGCAGGGTCGGGTGTTGGACCGATTGCAGCACAACATGACGGATGGTGTAATTAACGCCCCTGAAAGCGAATGTGTCCTCACTGAGGCTGGCCGGAGGAGTCCAGGGCGGTCCGTAACGCAGGAAGGCCCACCCCCAATCCTCGGCGGTGACGTCGGCGAACCGGAGGTCGGCGCACCACAAAGCCCCGTCGCAGGTCGGGCGAGCTTGACGAAGGGGCTGGCGGATGGTTATCGTCGCCTCCCCCGGGGTACCCGGGAAGACCCCCTCCGGCAAGGTCCCGAAGGTCAGCGTCACCCTCTCGCCATCATCGTCAGCGCTGTCCTCCGTCGCCGAGAAGGTGAAGGACTCAGATGTCTCGCCAGGTTCGAATGTCACACTCTGGGGAACCCCCGAGTAGTCGGATGCCTCGGCGCCGTGGTTGGTCTTGTTGATGGGAATGGTCACCGCCGCCGGGGACTCCCCACTCAGGGTGACCGTCACCGTCTGGGTGTATCCCTCGATGGCCGTGTAGGTCCCCTGG
>CAYWGY010000184.1:0-5635 GCA_964458055.1 uncultured Acidimicrobiaceae bacterium
GGGGATGATCTCGCGGCCGATGCGTTCGATCACCCGCAGGGTGTCATGGGGAGGGGGGCCGCTCTGGAAGCGCAGGCGCAGGACGATTTCCTCGGGACGGATCATCTCGATCCATCGGCCGAGAAGTTCCATCCAGGTGTCAACCGATCCCACCATCAGCCGATCCTCCAACAGGTGCTGCAGTGCCAGGTCTTCTTTCCGGTTTATCTCCCGCAACCAGGGGTCCACCCGCACGTCATAAGGCTTTCCCTCTCCGGTCTCCTCGCTCTTCCAGCCACCCTCCATCCTCGGAAAGTACTCGGCATGGGCGTGGACGACATGGGGACCGTACTCCGCCACAGCCTGCTCATCGGTGTCGGCCAACCAGGCCTCCCGGAGCAGAGCGATGCGAGGTTCCTTTCCGTGAGCGCGGCACTCCTGCCGGTAGACCTCGGCCAGTTCGGCAACCACCTCCCCGGTGCGCATCGGATCGGGCAGCCAGCCGTCCGCGAGCCTGGCGGTCCTCCGCACCCCGGCCTCCGCCCAGGCGCCAACCCACACTTCCGGCATGTGCGGACCCATGGCCGGATCGAGGGCCGGCACCGGTCCCCTGCCCACGTCGATGCTGATCTCCCCGTTACGGTAAGCGTTGATCAGCCGCAGACCCTCTTCCATGTCGCGGCCCCGTCGGGACAGCTTCTTGCCGAGCATCTCGAAGGCATGTTCGTTGTATCCCGCTCCCACTCCCAGACGAAACCTCCCCGGATACAGCGAATTGAGGACGGTGGCGTCCTGGATCACCTGGTAGGGGTCCCGCAACGGCAATTGGACCACAGTGACCGCAAAATTCAATCTTGTGGTGGCTTGCAGAGCCGAAGCGGCCAGAACATGAGGACTGGTGGTGTAGGCGGTTACGCCGATACGGCGCTCCCCTACCACCACCGAATAGAAACCGGCCCGTTCAGCCGCCTGACACTCTGCAATGAAAGCGTCGAAATCGAACTCGTAACGCCCATTGATTATCCGCTGCAAGGGAACCGCGAGACTGAATCGCACTGCTGCTCCTCTCAGGCCACCCACAGATCGGGATGCCGAAGGGAATACTCGTGCCTGACCACGTGATAGCTGGGCCTGGTCAATCCTGCTCCCATGGCATCCTGGTGCCGCCCGATGACACGGTCCTCGTCACCCTCATCCAGCGCATGGGCCACGCTCGCCCACTCCAGCATCACCATGATCTGGGGTTCACTTCCCGGGTAGACGGTGTGCTTGCCCTCTTCGAAACCAACCCTGCCCCGCAAGAATCCGGCCGTCCCCCGCAGACGCGGGAACTCCACGGTGCGGTACCACTCCAAAAGGCTGGGCCGGTCCGCATCAGGCACATCAAAACGGATGGTTGAAACCGCCGGCCCGATTACGGTGCCGGCCAGGCTGGGCCGGTCCGGATCGTCATGAACCGAATCTGCGATGCCCTCGGTCAGCACCTGGTCGTAGATCATCAGGGAGTGGTTGGAAATCTTCTCCGCGACGATCACGTCCAGCTGTTGATCGGCCATCCTGGTCCGGTCATACGTCGCGTTGAATATCTCCACGCTCGGAATCTCGTAGAAATTGCAGATCCACGGTGACCCGACCACCGCCTGGTACCCGTGGGCGCTGTACATGCCCACCCCCACCACGTCGGGGCCATGCCGGCGCTTGTACCAATCGGTGAATTCAGGCACATAGTCCGGATCCACATCCATCCGGGAGTTGTACATCTTGGGTAGCATCTACGTTCCTTTCAGGTACGGGGGTTGATCGCAGGTCGTTTTCCAGCCTACCGCTCGGCCCGGTTCTTTTCTCACCCCTCACCACCACCGGACACCACCCCGAAAGTGACCGGAATTCTCTCCAGCAAACGGAATTGGAAGTGGGGACGTCTCCTGAACTCGGTGGCCGCCAAGCTGATCGGTTCAAATCGGCGCAGAAGTTCGCTGATCGCCACCTGCGCCTCCAATCGGGCCAGTGGCGCTCCCAGGCACAAGTGGCGGCCTCCGCCGAAAGAGAGATGCCTGATGTCGGGACGCCGGACATCGATCCGGTCGGGTTGCTCGTACAGATCAGGATCCCGGTTTGCAGCAGCTATCAAGGCCAGGACTCTCTCTCCAGGTTCGATCTGTTCCCCGTCCACCTCCCACTCGGTGGTCAGGTACCGGTAGTGAGCATGCAGCGGCGCCTCCCAGCGGAGGAACTCCTCCACTGCGTTGGGGATCAGTTCCGGAGAGGCACGCAGCAGCGCCATCTGGTCGGGGTTCTGCAAAAGACCCAGCACCATGGAGCCGATCAGGCCCATCGTGGTCTCAAAACCCGCCGTCAAAAGGCCCCGTAGCGTTGCGATCAGCTCATCGCGGGACAGGCGGTCGCCTGCTTCTTCCAGCGCCACCAGGTGAGAGGTGAGGTTGTCGGTGGGTGACTCACGGTGGCGATCCACCAGGGTTCCCAGGTAGTCGATGAAGTTGGCGCAGGCCCGGTGGCATAGCTCAATACCTTCGGGGTCGTTGGCGTCGGGCACGAACATGCGGAGAAAATCAGGAGTCCACTCCATCAACATCTCCCAGTCGGTGTCGGGGATGCCCAAGAGCCCACAGATGACCCGCATGGGGACCACCATGGCGAATTCCGACATCACCTCCATCTCTCCCCGGGTTTCCACCGCATCCAATGCCTCGGTGACGGTTCGTTCCACCAGTGGGCGGTAGCGAGCCGTGGCTCGAGGGGTGAAAGCCGGAGAGAGAAGGCGGCGGAGTCGGGTGTGATCGGGGGGATCGGACATGGAGATGCTGTGTGCCCACATCCGGGCCGCCGGTCCCCCTCGAAGCGCCTTGGGGACCTCGCCTCCCGGCGGCCTCATCCGAGACGCCGGGCTTCCCAACACCCACGCCGCGTCCGGGAACCGGCTCACCACACGGGCGCCGTCCTCTCCCAGGACTGCCCGCCCAACCGGACATTGTTGGCGAAGCTGCTCGTAGATGGGGTAAGGATCGGCAAGTAGATCCGGGTCGGTGGGGTCGTAAAGGACCGCGGGCTCCTCTACCTCTCTTCGCCCGATGTCTTCATCCAAGTTTCCTTCTCCGCTGACTAGGCCCCGCTCATCGCCCGAAGCTCCCGTTTGAGGATCTTCCCCTGGGTGTCGGTGGGCAGTTCGTCCACCAGGTGTACAGCCTTTGGAACCTTGTATCCGGCCAGATGCTCCTTGCAGTGGGCAATCACAGCTTCAGGATCCACCTCGGCGTCCGAAGCGGTGACGGCAAAAGCGGTAACCGCTTCCGACCAGTAGTCATCCGGCACTCCCACCACGGCTACCTGCATCACTCCCGGGAAGCCGTACAGCACCCGCTCCACTTCCTGGCTGGAGACGTTCATGCCGCCGCTTTTGATCATGTCCTTTTTGCGATCGAAGAAGAAAAGGTTCCCGTCGTCGTCGATTCTCACCAGGTCACCGGTCCGCAGCCACCCGTCGCGGAAGGTCTCAGCGGTCTTTTGGGGATCCCGGTAGTAGCCGACCATGGCGGAGGGAGAGCGGCAGGCCAGCTCTCCGATCTCGGCCGGTTGATCGTCATCGTCGAACACGGCCACCTCCAACTGGGGCACCGGTTTTCCGATCCAGGTGGGGTCGCCGCCGGGGACCTCGTCGAGGCTGCGGAACCATCCCACCGAGCCGAGTTGGGTGAGTTCCGACTGCCCCCAATAGGTGGCCCACTGCACCTGGGGGCTGGCCTCGGCCCAGCCGTCCAGCATCGCCTGGGGAACGGTGCCGCCATAGGTTATGCAGCGGCGGAGACTGGAGAAGTCGTAGTCGGCGAATCCCTCCACCTGGGTCATGGCCAGATAGAAAGTGGGGGTCTGCGCCATGATGGTGACCTTCTCGTCGGCCATCATCCGAGCCGCTTGGGGTGGCTCTACCGCATGCACCAACACCAGGGTTGCGCCCAGCAGCGTCAAACTGGTCATGCTGCCCAAGCCGGCGATGGTGAAGAACGGCATGAGGAACAGCCAGATCTCGTCGGGGGCGATTCCCAGAGCCGATTGCCAGGCTGGAGTTGTGGAGATCAAGTAGTTGCGGTGAGGGATCATCACCCCCTTGGGGTAGGCCTCGGTACCGCTTGTGTACTGGATGATCGCCAGGTCGTTCTCCCCGACTTCGACCTCGGGTTCGGAGGCATCCCGGTCCTCACCCACCAGGGTGGAGATACGCGCCCATCCCTCGGGGCCTGCGTCGGAGACAACGTCGGAAACCATGAAGTGCTCAACCCCCGCCAACTGCTCGGCGATGGGGACGAATCGGTCAACGAACACCGACTCCACCACTATCACCTTGGGGTTGCAGTGGCCCACCTGGTAGGTGATTTCCCGGGCGGTGAAGGTGAAGTTGATCCCGGTCAAGGCTGCGCCCAATTTGATTGTGGCGTAGTAGGCCGCCACGTAGTCGGGGCTGTTGCGAGACATGATCGCAACAACGTCGCCACGGCCCACCCCTCTTTCCGAAAGGGCGTGAGCCAGCCGGTTGACCATCCGGTTCAACGATCCATAGGTGTGGACCTCCCGCTCTCCCTCGGTCGTGTAGAAGATCAGAGCGGGTTTTTGGGGCTGCAACTTGGCGTTTCTCCGCAACTGGTCTCCTATGGTCGCCCGGCCTATCACCGTGTCCCGTTGGTGCATTCCCGTCTCAACCATCATCCAAATGTCCTCCTTTTCTTCTATCTCATGCCGATGTCTTGTCTGCTCTGCTACCACGCCTGGCCTCGGCCAGCCGTCCCGCCTCTTCAACAATGTCGGAGTACCCCGATCCTGGGGGAAATGTCGAGACACCCCGAGCCCCCAATGCGGCCCGGTGCTGGGGCTGGATCGTGCCACCCAGCATCACTCCCACATCGGGAGCAGAATCGTCCAGCTCATCCAGAATCCGCATCACCACCGCCAGGCTACCCCCCACATTCAGACCCACGACGTCCACGTCTTCCTGGACCGCGGCTGCGGCAATCTCCTCGGCGGTGGCCATCCCCAGATAGATCACCTCGAAACCGGCGTCACGCAGGACATGAACCACCACCGCCGGCCCTCGCCAATGACCGTCAAGGGCAGTCTTGGCGAACAAGATCTTTGCAGGCTGATCAACGCTCAAAATGAGATCGGCACTTTCCAGTCGCCAAACACCTCACTGAACACATCCCCGAATTCTCCCAGGGTGGCCTGGGCGGCCACCGCTTCCATCACCACCGGCATGATGTTGTCGTCTCCCCGGCAGGCCGTCTCCAGATCGCGCAAGGCGGCAACCACCGCCCTTCCGTCCCGTTCGCGACGAACCCGGCGCAGTCTTTCGATCGACTTCTCCCACACCCCCTCCACCGGCTCGAAACCGGTCATCTCCCAAGGAGTCACATCCTCGGTGAAGGCATTGACCCCCACCATCGTCTTCGTGCCCCAGTTAACCGCGTCCGCCAAATCCAGTTGGTTTACCGCCGCCAGATCGTGGAGCCACCCCTCGTCCAGCACCGCCGCGAAACCACCCCGGTCTTCGATCTGTTCGAACATCTCCCAGGCGCGGGTCTCCAGTTCGGCGGTGAGCGCCTCCACATAGTACGACCCTCCCAGAGGGTCGGCCACCGCGGGAATG
>CAYWGY010000185.1:0-5593 GCA_964458055.1 uncultured Acidimicrobiaceae bacterium
AGACGCGCTAGGTTGAGGGCCTAGTCCTCCAAGGAGGGTGAGGGTTCAAGTCCCTCCTCCGACACCTTAGTTCGCTATGGCGCCCCAGGTCCGAAGCCATACTGGTTGGGCACGTATCAGTTTTAGTGTACGACCGTGTTTTGTCGATTCTGCCCTTGACAAGGTGGCACGGCATCCCGCTAAGACCTGACAACCATATGGGGAGAGTCCCTCCTCTAACGAAACTGGAGACCATCACTCGGCTGGTTCCGTGGGAACTTAATTCTCAAGCGGCGGTGGACACCACCGTGTTAATGGTGGGTGCCCAGTCATACGCTTGCAACCTCAGCAAGGAGCGACCATTCGGCCAAGTGCAGGAGACTTTCGACCGTGTTGAGATCTACGAGACGGCAGATACCGTGACCATTGAAACCTGGCTAGGTCCCCCCGAGGGAGATGGCTTCTGGCCCGGATGCAAAGGCACGGGAGCCGGCTTCTCCGTCCGGGTGGAGTTGGACAGCCCACTGGGCCACCGGCGATTCGTGGATCCCGCATGCGACCTCGACCGTTACGCTCACTGGGTCGTGTGCGAGGAACCGGTGGTCAGATTTGGGGAGTTGACATTTGGGAGCAGACCAGACCCGGATTCTCCCTAAACCGGATAGACATCAATTCCCGGAGCGATTCGGCGTCGTTGTGATCATCACCGCGAAGTCGTCCGCTTGGCGAATAGTCCTCAGGGCCGGTTCGCCGGAGCGACGACGCATGGAACGGGTCCATTCCGGTCCGAGCGCTTTCCACTGGAGCGTCAAGTGCTTGTCCAGCACGGACAGCCGGCGGCGGTGACAGGATGCCGCCCTGTGGCGTGCCGGCGATCGTCTCGCAGCCGACGCCATCCTCAGAGAGGAAACCGGTTTGACAAGAATGCCTTCGCCAAGACCGGGAGACGCTGTCTTTGATCCGGTAGATGGAATATTCCCGGCGGGATTTCGTTTTGCCTAGGCTTCCCGATCATGTACTATACGGCTATCCTCTATTAGGCGAAAGGCAGCAGGAGGAAAGCACTCACATGGAGCCCATGTACACAGTCGTCGCGAACATGCGCGAGTACATGGGTTGTCTCGGCTCCCGGGTGGCTTACCGGGGCGGGACCACTGCCCGCCAATAGACAACGCCACCACCCGGGAGCGAATGTAGGCCCACAGCCGCGGCGTTGATAACATCTAACGGGTCCGGTTCTTCGTTCGAATCGCAGAACTCGAATCACAGGCGACCGGCCTTCGGATGGATTTACCAACTTCAGTGACCAGACATCGCAAGAATTCAATTCAGAACAAAGGAGATTTCATGAGCAAGGGTGAGATAAACGGAGTAGACACGTCGCACCTGCTGTTTGCCAGGGGAGTGGTAGGAGACACCCCGGCCGCGGGCGACTACACATGGAAAGCCTCGAACGAGTGGGTGCACGGAACGCACAGCAGGACGATCATCGGCGAGTACTTCGGGCTGGGCGAAGAACGCGCCCACAAGTCGACCTACCAGGTGGAGGCTGACCATCCGCTGGAATTCAATGCAGCGGACAACGCCGCAACCCCGGTGGAGATCGTGCTGGCCGGTCTGGCAAGTTGTCTGACGGCCGGCGTGGCCGCGGTGGCCGAAAACCGCGAGATCAAATTGCGCTCGGTCAAGGCAACGGTGGAGGCCGATATGAACATCGGCGGCATCCTGGGAGCAGATCCCGAAACCAGAAACGGTTTCAGCGACGTGCGCGTCGCCTACGAGATCGATGCCGAGGACACCAGCGCTGCCGACGTCGAGGCACTGGTCGCCCAGTCGCAGAAGATCTCGGCTGTGTTTGACATCCTGACCAATCCCACCAACGTCAACGTCCGGGTCAATTAGCAGGCGAGGCAGCGTTGCGTACCACCACCGTCGTCATCGGAGCCGGGCACGCCGGCCTGGCGGTTAGCCACCTCCTTTCCCAGCGCTCGATCGACCATGTCGTCCTCGAGCGCGGGGAGGTGGCCAACACCTGGCGGACAGAGCGTTGGGACTCCCTACGCCTGCTTACGCCCAACTGGCAGACCAGGCTGCCCGGCTTCGCCTATGACGGCGACGATCCCGACGGGTTCATGACCATGCCCGAACTCGTCGATTTCATCGACCGTTACGCTCGATGGGTCGACCCGCCTCTGCATACCCTCACCACCGTCACCTCGGTGCAGCGCGACGGGAAGGGCTATGAGGTCATCACCGACCGCGGGGTATGGTCCGCTCGCTCGGTGGTGTTGGCGACCGGCGGGTTTAACCTGCCCAAGGTGCCGCCCATTGCGGCCGGACTCCCTCCAACGGTCGATTCGGTGACGCCGCACGACTATCGCCGGCCCTCGGACCTGCGGGAAGGTGGCGTGCTGGTTGTGGGCGTTTCGGCCACCGGAGTGCAACTGGCCGACGAGATCCACCGCTCAGGCCGACCGGTGACGGTCGCGGTGGGAGAGCATGTGCGCATGCCCCGGGTATACCGCGGCAAGGATATCCGCTACTGGTTCGAGGTCACCGGACTGGCCGACGAGCGCTACGACGAGGTCGATGACATCCTCCGCGCCCGCACGGTTCCCTCCCCACAGTTGGTCGGCACCCCCGAGAAGGTAATGCTTGACCTGAACGCCCTCACCGACCGCGGAGTGCGCATGGTGGGGCGACTGGCGGGCATCCACAATGGGAAGGCCCAACTGTCGGGATCGCTCCACAACAAGTGCAACCGCTCCGATCTGAAAATGAACCGGTTGCTGCTCGGTATCGATGAATGGATCACCGAGCACGGCCTCGACGCCGAATACGATCCTCCCCACCGCTACGAGCGGACCAGGGTCGAGAAATCACCACCCCTGGGGCTCGACCTCACCAGCGGGGAGATCAGCACCGTTCTCTGGGCCACCGGCTACCGCCCCGACTACTCATGGCTCCACATTCCGGTGTTGGACCACAAGGGGCGCCTCCGCCACGACGGCGGCGTCGTAAACGGCTCTCCCGGCCTCTACAGGATCGGGTTGAATTTTCTCCGCAGGCGGAAGTCGAGCTTTATCCATGGCGCCGAAGACGACGCTTCCGATCTGGTGGACCACCTGTCCGCCTACCTCTCCAGCCGAGTCCCGGTCCTGACGCGCTAATCCCCTTTGCGACACCTCGATTTCAGGTCGATCAGGCCCGGCATGGTCTGAAGGAAACTTCGTGACCGGCGTGAGCAACGGTGGTGTAGCCTAGGTCTTCATGACAGACCCGAGGGAACTGCCCCAGCAGGTTGCCGAACTGATCGAACTCACCAAGCAGTATCTCCGCCAAGAGACCATCGCTCCCATGAAGCGCCTGGTCGGATGGGCGGCTCAGGCCGGCCTTGCGGCGTTTCTCATGGCGATAGCGGCCGTCCTGTTGGCGCTCTCCTTGCACGGGTTCTTTGTGGAGGTCCTCCCCTCGCAGGCCTGGTGGGAGGTGGCCGCCGCCGGCTTCACCTCCGTGGCCTTCATGGGGGCAACACTGATGCTGGCCGCCCGGTTGAGGAGCCGTGATGGATGACCGGCCGGCGGTGATAACCCGCCATGACCTCGAACAGCGGGCACAGGAGATCGTCGACGCCCTAACCGCCACCGGTGAGTCGATGAGGACCCCTGCCTTTCTCAAGGGTCTGGGAGCGGCGGCCGCCATGGGCGCCGTCTATTGGGTGGGAAGAAGAAGAGGCCGAAAGAGGATCAGAAAAGCCATCTCGGAACTGGCCCGGATGGTGTGAGAGCAGTCGTAGGCGAGACCGGGGGGCTAGCGGCGGGAACGACCTCGCCTCGCCGCCCAGCGCCACACCACAAGACCGGCCGCCATCAACCAGAAATCTCCGGTCCGGGCGCCGCCGAAGGCATAGGACCTTCCCAAGCTCTTGATTCGACTCAATCCCGTCATGAAAGGTTAAGGTAGTGATGCTAAGCCTAGAAGTGCACCGAAAGGAGCGACGTTGATAAACGAGAGGTTGCGAAGAGCCCTGGTCTGGATCCTGGTGATGGCCCTGGTGATCACCCTGCTGGCCTCGGTCGTCAGTGTTTTCCAATGAGAGTCCTCCTCCACCAGCCGCGACGCGAGATCGAGGTCACCGGCGCGGCCTCGGTCAAAGCCCTCCTCAACCGGCTGGACCTGGTGTCGGAGTCGGTGCTGGTGATCAGGGAAGACGAACTCCTCACCGACGAGGAGCGACTCCGACCAGACGATGTGATCGAACTGCGCCCGGTGATCTCGGGAGGTTGACGGCACCGTGAAATGCCGAGTGTGCCGGGACAAGGCCGTCATCGCCGTGCGCCGCCACAACGCCGGCTTCTGCAAGCCCCACTTCATCGCTCACATCCATCGTCAGGTGGACCGCACCATCTCCGACCACCACATGTTCACGGCCGACGACCGACTCGTCCTCGGGGTCTCGGGAGGAAAGGACAGCCTGGCGCTGTGGGAGGTCCTCACCGAATTGGGCTACCGGGTCGACGGGGTGTACCTGCACCTGGGTATCGGCGAATACAGTTCTGACGGCCTCCGCTTCAGCCGGGAATTCGCCGCCGCCCGCGGCCTGTCGCTGGAGGTGGTGGACCTCGGCGGCGAGCACGGCTTCTCGGTCCCGGAGGCGGCGACGGTCACCGCCAGGGTGGCCTGCTCGGCATGCGGGCTCTCGAAACGCCATCTCTTGAACCAGGTGGCCGAGGAGAGAGGGTACGACGTGTTGGTGATGGGCCACAACCTCGACGACGAGGCCGCCGTGCTCCTGGGTAACGTCCTGCGCTGGCAGGTGGGGTACCTGTCCCGGCAGCGTCCTGTCCTGCCTGCCACCGACGAGGGGCTGGTGAGGAAGGTGAAACCGCTGGTGCGGGTGGCTGAAAGGGAGACGGCGGCATATGCAGTCCTCAGGGGAATCCGTTACGAGATCGAGGAGTGCCCGATGGCGGCCGGCAACACGGTCAACCGCCACAAGGAGTGGCTGAACCGCCTGGAGGACCAGTCACCCGGACTCAAGGCCCAGTTCCTCCATGGGTTCCTGGACAGGGGAGCGGCGTACTTCCCTCCCGACCCCCCTGAGATGGCGCCCTGCAACCGGTGCGGCAGTCCGACACCCGGAGAGACATGCGCTTTCTGCCGGATGAAAAGAGTGACCGTCCTGCGAATAGCCGATCGGCACGCCTCATGACCGACGCCGCCCCCCGGGACCGAACCTTCCGCGAGGGGGAGACCGCCCTGCTCATTGACGGAAAGGGGAGGCGGTTCCTGGTTTTGCTGCACCCCTCCCGGCGGTTCCAGTTCCACCTGGGGGTGGTTCCCCACACCGACATCATCGGCCAGGAAGAGGGGACCCTCCTGCGGTCCTCTTCGGGCGCGGCGCTGCGGGCGCTCCGGCCCCGGCTGGCGGACTTCATCCTCAAGATGAAGCGGGGAGCACAGGTGGTGTATCCCAAGGACATCGGTCCCATAATCATGTGGGCCGACATCGCTCCGGCAATGACGGTGGTGGAAGGCGGTACCGGATCGGGCGCCCTGGCCATAGCTTTGGCGCGGGCGGTGGGAGAGACGGGGAGGGTGGTGTCGGTGGAGG
>CAYWGY010000186.1:0-5570 GCA_964458055.1 uncultured Acidimicrobiaceae bacterium
CGTCTCGCGACCCATTCTCGGTCGGGTTGACCTTTTCGCCGGTCTCAACGGGGCCATCGCCGGCCTGGTCGCCATCACCGCCGGTCCCGATCTTGTCGATCACTACTGGTCGATCCTGATCGGTGCAGTGGGAGGTCTGATCTGCACCGCCGGGATCAGGTTCCTGGAGATGAGGAAGATTGACGACGTTGTCGGCGCCATCCCTGCTCACTTGATGTGCGGCATCTGGGGAACCCTGGTGGTGGGCATCACCGGCGGCGCCCCCTTCGGCGTCCAGTTGCTGGGCATTGTCTCTGTTGGTGTCTTCGTGTTCGTGGTTTCCTGGATCGTGTGGAAGGTACTCGACAGGACCATGGGCTTGAGAGTGGAGCCCGATATCGAGAGGCTCGGACAGGATGCCGGCGAACTGGGCATCGAGTCCTATCCCGAGTTCCTGCTGGTTCCCGAGGAGTTCGACGACGACGACTTCTAGCCTTCCCTGAGTCATCTGTTTGCACAACAGCCCCGGCGTCAAGCCGGGGCTGTTGTTTCTTGACCGCTCGCCGGATCTGCGTCGGGGCGCGATCACATGGGTAACGGCGCCGATGTGACTCCCGCGATCCGCCGGCATGCAGCCACCGGTGTTCTCGCGAAAAACGCCCCTTCCGGGGCCCACCCCCGCCACCACCGCCGAGGCATGGTCGAGCAGCATCGGTCAGATGTGACCGGTGTCAGTTCTCGACCGTTGATCCCTTGATGCGGTCCGGGCGGCGCCGGAACGGACCGTCTCGGTGCTTGACTCCTATGAGCTTGGACCGGTGGTGTGACAGATTCAACCCTCCGGAGCCTGTTCTTTTCCCATTCTCTGCCCGCCAGGAGCGAGTGGCCCTCGCCGACGGCGCTGAGGGGCTATGCCAGCTTGCCGGCGATTGCACCACCACCGCGCAGCGCCGTGCCGTCGGCGCCGGCGGTGTTGAACATCCTCTGGTGAGCCAGAGCCTCGGCGATCATGTCCTTCAACAGTTCGGCCCTGGTGCGGGGAGGGTCGATCCACAGGTAGATGGCAAGGCTTCCCGGGAGGGTGTTGATCTCGTTGACATACAGAGTGTCGTCGTGGAGGAGAAAGTCCACTCTCGAGATGCCGCGAATGCCCACCAACTCCGCCACCGCCACCGCCTGGGCTCGCACGCGCTCGGCCAGATCGGCGGGGATATCCGCGGGGAGGCGGCGTTCGACCGCAGCCGAGTCGCCCCAGGCCAGGTACTTCTCCCGGTAGGTGAGTATCTCTCCCGAGCCCGAGCGGGTCGGCTCCTCGATGGCCGACAGTTCCACCTCCGGATGGGTACGGACCGCGATCTGGATGTCTCTGGCCCCTTCCAGGTACGGCTCTATGACGGCGCCATCGCTCAGATGGGGGGATGACTTCGATAGGGCCAGAGCCGTCTCGTAGTCCTCCACGACCGCTATCCCGATCGAAGATCCGCCGCTTCGGGGTTTCAAGATAAAGGGCGGATCGAAGTCCGGGAGCATCCGGGATGTCAACAGTTGCCTGTTCAGGGTGGGCATTCCTTGGGCTCTGACCGCGGCGCCGAAGATCAGCTTGTCCATTCCCAGGCTGGAGGCGCTCTGCCCGGGACCGGTGTAGCAGAGACCGGCCATGTCCCAGATTCCCTGCACGGTCCCGTCCTCACCGGGACCTCCGTGGAAGCAGTTCACCAGGACGTCGTAGGCCAGGCGTCTGCGGCCCATGCGGTACCCGCCTCCCGGCCCCACAACCAGATCGAGACGCTTCGACTTTCTGGGGACGCCGTCGGCGAAGTCGGCAAGTTCCAGGTCGGCGGGAGTCAGATACCAATCTCCGGTCAAAGACCAGTAGAGACAGTCCGACTCAGGAAGGACTCGAGCCGCCTGCAGTCCGGTGGAGACGCTGACGTCGTGCTCGGGCGATGGACCTCCGAATACCGTGGCAACTCTCGTCATGCGACGCTTTCCTTGTAAGCCTCCAGATCAGGGGAAATGATCGGGGAGGTCGTTTTCGTATAGAATCGTGTCTCCTCGATCAAGGTTGGCACGCGCCCAACGAACCGCCTCATGCCGGTCCTCCAACACTAACACGGCGGCCCTTCCTCCCCTGGCACCTTCCATCAGGTGGCGACGGTTCGTCCGCCCCACCACCAGAAGGTGAGTGGCAGCCCGGGCGGCCGCCTCTCCCAGGGCCCGGTTCTCGATCCGGCGGCGCGGGCCCATCTCGACCAGTCCCGGAGTCACCACCACTCTCTTCCCCTGCGGTGAGGAGTGCTCGACCAGCCGCTGCAGTGCCGCTCGGGCTCCGGCCGGGTTGGCATTGAAGGTGTCGTCCAGAATGGTCACCCCCCGGTCATTGACCAGTGCGGACAGTCTGTGCTCGGGGTGGGGGAGAGTCGATAGCCGAGCAGCCACCTGGTCCGGATCGATCCCCAGCGCCACCACCGCTCCCAGCGCCGCCGCCACATTCAGGGCGTGATGGGACCTGACGTCGGCCTGTCCCACCAACTCGCCGTCGACATGGACGGCCCCGCTCTCGGGGTTCATCCGCACCTCGGCGCGAGCGTCCCTGGCCGAGCAGGTAACCACCCGGCGCCCGGCTGCGGACTCCGTCTCAGCCAGTTCGGCAAGACCAGGATGATCGACCCCGATCACGGCGACGGCGCCGGAAACCAGGATCTCGCTCTTGCAGGCAATGATGCGTTCCTCGGTACCCATGCGTTCCAGATGAACGGGACCGATCGCCGTCATGACCGCCACCTCGGGGGGTATCCAGCGGCAAAGCTCGTCAATCTCACCCGGCCCGTAGGTGCCCATCTCGGCTACGAAGATCTCGGTGCCCGGCGTCAGGCGCTCATTGATGGCCCTGGCAAGGCCCATGCGGTTGTTGAAGCTGGCCGGACTGGCCACCACCCTCCGGACTCCGGCGAGAAGGTGGGCCAGATAGAGCTTGGTGGATGTCTTACCGTAGGAACCGGTGATCGCCACCACTCGAGGCGCCACCTCCGCCAGCCGCCCGGCAGCCATCCTCACCCACTTCTCACCCAGAGTCCTCTCCAGGGGTGCATTGATCCCCAACGCCATGTCCACCAGGACCGGCAGGGCCACCAGTGCCACGGCAACCACGCCGGCCGATCCCGCAGCCACCCCCAACGCCACCACGCCTCCCATCAGCAACGAGGCCGTGACGGCAACCCGGACCAGCCGCGGGGTCCAGGCCACCGGACCGGTGGTCCCCCTCAACCCCAGGCCCGGGGGTCCCCACCCTTCGATGGCGGCGGCCGCCAAGCCGGCGCCTGCCAACCACCATTCACCCACCGCCGAGGCGATGGCGGCGGTCGCCAGGAGCCGGTTGGCCCACCCCGCCGTCCACCACCGCACGGAGAAGCGGGTGACCGCAGGCGGCAGGTAGTGCTCACGCTGGGCGATCCGGAGCCAGCGGAGACCGGCGGGGATCGCAGCCAGCGCGCAGGCCCCCGTCACCATCCAACCCCAGAGCGTCATCTTCGGGTGTTCTCCTGCATCCGCCGGACCGAGTCCGCGAGAATGCGGGGTCGGCGAAGAGGGAGGTTGTGGCCTGTTTCCGGGATCACCTCGAGACGCACCGGGCAGCCCGCCTCCCGGAGGCGACGGTAGGCGGCCCGGGCCCGCTCAACCGGCACCTCGGTGTCGTCCTGGCCCCAAACGAGGTCGATTGGGACCGAGAGCATGTCGAGTTGGTCCTCGTACGACTCGTTCACCACCTTCACCAGTACCTGGCGCATCATCCCCCTCGCTTGCCGGTAGTCGGCGGACCCGTGCCGTTTGCGCAGCCGGTCCATGCGGGCCTCCGAGACCAACCCCCGTCGGTTGGCCCACCGCAACAGGCGGTAGGGGAGACGGGGCCTCGCCGGGGGAGCGGTCCTTATCAGGGGAGCGCCGGTCAACACCAGTCCAGCCACCAGTTCGGGGCGTCCGGCGGCCAGACAGACCGCCACCCGCCCTCCGAAGGAGTGGCCCAAAACCACTGCCGGCGTGCTCATCTCCGCCAGGACCGGCTCCAGGTGACGGGCGTAGTCGGCGGCTCCCCACACTCCGGCAGGGGGAGGGGAGTTTCCGAACCCCGCAAGATCGGGAGCCACCGCCGCTACTCCCCGCAGGGTCTCGATGAAATCGGTCCCGTCCCTTCCCCATCCGTGAAGGGCTAGGACGCCGGGGGGTGATGTTCCGAAGAAGCGGGCCATCACTTCGCCGCCGGCCAGCGCCCTGAGGGGCGCGGCGCTCACCCGGAGGCTCCGCCTGACCCGGACTCGGCGGGCGGGCGTCCGGCACCCACCGCTACTGCATGGAATCCTCCGTCGACATGGACGATCTCGCCGGTGGTCATGGGTGTCCAGTCAGAGAACAGCAGGCACACCATCCGGGCAACCGGATCGGGGTTGGAAGCATCCCAGCGAAGGGGAGAGCGATCGTTCCACACCTCCTGGAAGATCGAGAATCCGGGGATCGACTTGGCGGCCACCGTGCCCAGAGGCCCGGCCGAGACCGCGTTCACCCGGATTCGGTGGGGACCCAGGTCTCTGGCCATGTACCTGGTGACGGCTTCCAGGGCAGCCTTGGCAACTCCCATCCAGTCGTAGGAGGGCCAGGCCTGGGAGTTGTCGAAGTCGAGCGTGACCAGCGAGCCGCCTCCCGCTGCGCGAAGGAGCGGAAGAAGCCCCACTCCCAGGGCCTTGTAGGAGAAGGCCGAGGTCTGGAAGGCGATCCCGGCGCTCTCGGCGGGAGCGGTCAGGAAGTTCCCGCCCAGGGCGTCGGCCGGCGCGAAGGCAATGGCGTGGAGAGCGCCGTCCAAGGCGCCCCAGCGAGCGTCGAGTTCCCCGGCCAGGGCTTCCATATGAGAGGGATCGTTGATGTCCAGTTCGAACACGGGACACTCTTCGGGGAGGCGTTTCACCGAGCGCCGGGTGATTCTCATGGCTCTCCCGAAACCGGTGGCGACGATCTCCGCCCCTTGTTCCTGTGCCACCCGCGCCACGTGCCAGGCGATGGAATCTGAGGTGAGGATGCCTGTGATGAGCAGTCGCTTGCCTTCTAACAGCATGGTCGGTTCACCGCTCCTTTCAGAACGAGCCGCCGAAAGTGGAGATCCCTCGCATCCCGAGTCCCATTACGAAGAGGAGCAGGAGGCCGACGTACATTGCCGGGCGGCGGCGGAAGGTCGATCGGTAGATGTAGGCGAAGGCGAAGGTGAAAAGCACCAGTACGCCGAAGAAGATGTGCTGGGATCCCGGTGGTCGGGTGGCGGACAGATTGAGAGCAACCAGTCCGGCCAGAACCTGGACCGTCATGACGATGATGGCGGCGCCCACCAGTCGGTTGAACGAACGTCCCGGAGGACGGCGGGCGATGGCCAGCGCCAACCCCCACGCTCCCCCAAGGCCGCAGAATCCGGCGGCCCACCATCCGAACCACTCCGAAACGCTCACCACGACCCCGCAGGCGAGGGGATGATCCGCGAGGAGTGCCCCCAAGACCTCCCTGAAGACCCGCACCAGCTAGCAGAGCAACAGGGCGTCCTGCGGCTCCCG
>CAYWGY010000187.1:0-5550 GCA_964458055.1 uncultured Acidimicrobiaceae bacterium
CATCCTGGCCCGCCACCTTCCTGATCTTGAACCGGCGATACTCCGACTTCCTGGGCAACCCGTCCTCCATCACCACCATGGAGGCCACGGTGTGGGTTCCCATGAGCGTGGAGACGTCGAAGGCCTCGATACGCAGAGGGGACTCGGGGAGGCCGAGCACTTCCTGGAGGCTGCGCAACGCCCGGGCCCGTGCGTTGTGATCTGCCTGGCGGCGCAGCCGGTGGCGACCGAACATCTCGCGGGCGTTTGCCACCGCCGTCTCCATCACGCGTCGTTTGGGTCCCCGCCGGGGGACTCGCAACTCCACCCGGGTTCCCCTCCGCTGAGCCAACCATGCTCCGAAGGTCTCCTGGTCGGGAGGCATGCACCCGATCAATACCAGCGGCGGCGGAATCCGGTCACCGTACAGTTCCCGGAGAATCGAACCGGCCAACTCGCTGTCGTCAACCTCCTCAACCCGGTCCACGACAGACCCCAGTTGACCCACCACCCTGCCCCGTCGAACGAACAGCACCCATACGGCCGTCTCCAGTTCATCCCCATGCGTCGAGATCAGATCGAAGTCCTCCCGGCGGTCGGTGACCATCTCCTGGCGAGCCAGGGCCTTGTCCAGGTCGGCCAGGCGGTCCCGGTAGCGGGCGGCGGCCTCGTATTCCAACGCCTCCGAGGACCGGTGCATTCTGGCGGTCAACTCCTCCACCACCTGGTCGATGTCTCCCTGGAGGAATGATGCCAGACCATCCACCGCCTTCCCATAGTCCTGGCGAGAAATCTCCCCCACGCATGGGCCCGAGCACTTTTCGATGTGGAAGAGGAGACACGGCCGGCCCTCGAGTTGCTGGCGACGGAACAACGAGTCCGAACAGGTTCGTACCGGAAAGGTGCGGAGCACCAGATCGAGGGTCTTTCTGATGGCATAGGTGTGGGCGTACGGCCCGAAATAGGAGGTGCCTTTGCGTCGGCGGCCTCGCATCACATGAGCGCGGGGCCACTCATCAGAGCGGGTGATGGCAAGGTACGGGTAGCTCTTGTCGTCACGCAACCGGATGTTGAAACGCGGTCGATGGGACTTTATCAGGGCGTACTCCAGCATGATCGCTTCCACTTCCGACGAGGCCACGATCCACTCCACGTCCTCGGCGGACTCCACCATGGCGGACGTGCGCAGGTGAAGTTCCCGCCCGAAGTAGGAGAGCACCCGCTTGCGAAGCGACTTTGCCTTCCCCACGTAGATGACCCGGCCATGGCCGTCGCGGAAGAAGTAGGCGCCGGGCCTGTCGGGTATCTCTTGGGAGGGGGGACGGTCCAACCGTTGTCTTTCGAGTGCCTTATAATCCCGTCTCGTCCCATCTGCTCCCTTACTTTCCCAGTTCAAAGGACTAATAGCCTCAAGGGTTGGTTCTCTGAAGATGATGGAACACCAGGTGTTCCTGATGGTAAGTAGCACCGAAAGGGACTTGCAAAGGGAGCGAAACGACCGATGGCGCTGAAAGCCACGTTCGTCAAAACCGTAAGACACCCTGGACGATACGGAGAAGGGGATGGGCAATCGCCCACGTCATATCATCCCGGCCGCCACGGGCTTCCTCGATTCGCCCACAACGTAACCGGCCCCGACGAGAACGAATTAGCCGACGCAGCCTGAACCAACCCTTCAAGAACGGGAGAAAGCTCAGTGGTTGCGGCAAGCAGTCGACCCTGGTTGCTCACGCGAAACGCCTGCGGTCGGTCGGAGACCTGCATGCCGGTCTAGTTCAAGGGGATGGTGAATGAGCGCGACCCGTCGGGGTCGCTGGCCGTTTCCCCTCCGATGGCCACTTCAAGCCCTGCCTCATGTTGGCGCACGACGAAATTGGCGCAGCCCGGCGTTCCGGGATTCCACGGGTCATCGCGCCTTATACCCAAAGACCCCTGCGACATCTCGGGGAGGGCGACCCACGCGCCGTTGATCCACGCCCGCGGACGGCGGATCGCCGCGCTGCGGACCTCGCGGGCAAGACAGTGCGGCGCTGTTACCGCGAAATCCTCGACGAACATCCCAAAGAAATCGAACTTCGCACGCCTGGCGAACCGGATGGTGCCCACGAATCGCCTCTCTCCCAAGGCTAGATCGGTCACGTGCAGGGTTATCGCGCTGCCCCCGTTCATCTCCTCCTCGGTGACTTCAAAGCGATAGGTGTTCGATGAACCTGTTCCCCGGAGCCGGTTTCAATTGGAAGGCTCTGACCAGAAAGGAAGCCATCTGCTGTCGGCTCACCGGGTCTGAGGGACAGGAGAGCGCCGGTTTGACCGCACAGCCCCGGGTTATCCCCAGATCGGCCAGACGCTCTACATAAGGCGACCACCACTCTCCCGCATCCACATCCGAGAACCTTGAGATCCCTGCCGGATCAGGCTCGGCATCGTCCACAGCCCGCACCAGCCACACAGCCATCACCCAGCGCTGGATGGGTGTCCCTGGACAGAACTCCCCTGGGCCACACTCGGTTCCCTCCAGAGTGCCCCTCTCCTGAAGCGTTTCAACATTGCGGCGGTGCCCACCCGCATCGGCTATGTCCGAAAACCCATCCTCCGCCGAAAGAGCCAACTCCTGCATCGTCCCTGAAACGGGACCGACCCCGCCCAACCCCATTGACCCACCGGCGATGACCATGACCCCCAGCACGCCGGCCACGCCACCAATCGTTCTCCATCGCTTGATTAGAGCCCTGAACACAGCAATCTCACGGTAGTTGGTGATGGTGTCCACGCCGCTTGACAGCCCCCAACATTCCCCCAGGCACAGGAGAGGATTGTCTGACTGCACGCCGCCAGATGGAACCGGGAGACAACCCAGACACCATGTGACCGTGCCGGCCGCCTGGTTGTGCGATGCGCTCCCACCCGGTACGAACGAGCGGTAAAGGCCGGCGGACAGCAGTCATCACCGTGGTCGTTCCTCGGATCCGGCTGCCTACTGCCCCGACGACCGAGTCCGGCCAAACCAGGGGGCTCATGCCTGACCCGCGTCCTGTCAATTCTGCAGCAATGACCCATCCGCCAACAGGGCAACCTACCCGACACGTTCCCACCGGGGGATCCTGAAAGGCCCGCCCTTGGTCCGGGCCACACCTGAGCGGCTCTGCCCTGCGGACATTCAACACCTGGGCCCGGATCCACCCATGTGCCCGCCTCCGGTAGGCAGGCCTGTTCACTGTTGGTTCCCGACTATCCGGCGCGTTCGAGCCGGGCGCCCAGCATGGCGGCCAGGTACCGTCCGGTGTGGCTCCCAGGATTGGCTGCCACTTCTTCGGGAGTGCCGGTGGCCACAACCCGGCCTCCTCCGCTCCCGCCCTCGGGGCCGAGGTCGATGAGATGGTCGGCCGACTTGATCACGTCCAGGTTGTGCTCGATCACCACCACCGTGTTGCCCCCGTCCACCAGGCGGTGAAGCACTCGCAGCAGGCATCGCACGTCCTCGAAGTGCAGGCCGGTGGTGGGCTCGTCGAGGATGTAGATGGTGCGACCGGTCGATCGCTTGCGCAGCTCCGAGGCCAGCTTGACCCGCTGCGCCTCTCCCCCCGACAGGGTGGTGGCCGCCTGCCCCAGCCGGATGTAACCCAGGCCCACGTCTTCGAGTGTCTGAAGTGTCCGGGCGATGGCCGGGAGGTGCTCGAACAGCCTCAGCGCCTGGGAGACCGACATCTCCAAAACGTCGGCGATGCTCTGGCCCTTCCAGAGGATCTGCAGCGTCTCCCGGTTATACCGCCGCCCCCGGCACTGCTCGCAGGGGACGTACACATCGGGCAGAAAGTGCATCTCGATCTTGATCGTGCCGTCGCCGCGGCACTCCTCGCAGCGCCCCCCTTTCACGTTGAAGGAGAACCGCCCCGGCTTGTAGCCCCGCACCTGGGACTCGGGCACCCGCGAGAAGAGGTTGCGGATGTGATCGAAGACCTTGGTGTAGGTGGCCGGGTTCGACCGGGGGGTGCGCCCGATCGGCGACTGGTCGATGTTGATGACCTTGTCGACGTGATCTATCCCCTCGATCTCCCGGTGGCGGCCGGGCAGCACCCGAGAGCGGTAGATGTGGCGCAAAAGCGCCTTGTAGAGGATCTCCTCCACCAGCGTCGACTTGCCGCTGCCCGAGACGCCGGTGACGGAGATCAGCTTCCCCAGGGGAAAGTCCACGTCCAAGTGGTCAAGGTTGTGCTCCGCAGCGCCCAGCACCCGGATCCGCTTGCCGCTTCCGGGCCTTCGAGCGCCGGGGATGGGAATGCTGCGGCGGCCGGCCAGGTAGTCGCCGGTGATCGACGACCGTTCCCCGCAGATCGAGTCCACCGACCCCTGCGCGACGATCCGCCCGCCGTGCTCTCCCGCACCGGGCCCGATGTCCACCACGTGATCGGCCGAGCGGATGGTCTCCTCGTCGTGCTCCACCACCAGCAGGGTGTTGCCCAGGTCCCGCAGGCGCGTGAGTGTCTCTATCAACCGCAGGTTGTCCCGCTGGTGCAGGCCGATCGAAGGCTCGTCGAGGATGTAGAGCACTCCCACCAGCCCCGAGCCGATCTGGGTGGCGAGCCTGATCCGCTGCGCCTCCCCTCCCGCCAGGGTGGCCGCCGACCTCCCCAGGGTGAGGTACCCAAGGCCCACGTCGAGCAGAAACGAGATGCGAGCGCGGATCTCTTTCAGCACCCGCTCGGCGATGGTCATCTCCCGGTCGGTCAGTCGCAGCCCGTCCACGTAGTCGAGGGCCTCTCCCAGGGACAGATTCGAGACGCTTTGGATGGTGGCCCCTCCCACCGTCACCGCCCGGGATACCTCGCTCAGCCGGGCGCCCCCGCAGTCGTCGCAGGGGACCTGTCGCATGTACTGGCGGTAGTTATCCCTAGCCGAGTCCGAGCCGGTCTCCCGGTGCCGGCGGTCCAGCTGCGGCATGACGCCCTCGTAGCGGGTGGTCCACACCCGGCGGCGTCCCCGCCGGTTGCGATAGCTCACCCGAAGCCTCCGCCGGGATCCACCGTGCAGGATCTCCTTTCGCACCGACTCGGGGAGTTCCCGCCAGGGGGTGTGGAGGCTGAATTCCATGTCCTTGGAGAGCGCGTCCAAGAGCCTTGAGTAGTAGCCGCTGAACTGGTATGCCCAGGGGGCGATCGCCCCCTCGGCCACCGTCAGCCGCTCGTTGGGGACCACCAGGTCCTCGGCCACCTGGTAGCGGGAGCCGATGCCCGCGCAGGTGGAGCAGGCGCCATAGGGGCTGTTGAACGAGAAGTTGCGAGGCGCCAACTCCGAGAACGAGAATCCGCACCGGTCACAGGCCAGGTGCTGGCTGAAGGACAGGGTCGGCC
Source organism: uncultured Acidimicrobiaceae bacterium (assembly GCA_964458055.1). Taxonomy (GTDB): domain Bacteria; phylum Actinomycetota; class Acidimicrobiia; order Spongiisociales; family ZC4RG35; genus Bin76. Next base: position 5,328 of record CAYWGY010000187.1, read on the forward strand.
CGTCGACGATGTCGATCATCGCCTTGCCCTCGGCCAGGCCCAGGGCAGTCTCGATGGACTGGGTGAGCCGGTCCTCCATCCCCTCCCGGCGGACCAACCGGTCAACCACCACCTCGATGGTGTGCTGGTAGTAGCGGTCCAGGCGGATCTCGGCGTCCAGGTACTGGAACTCGCCGTCCACCCGGGCGCGGCTGTAACCCTGGCGGATCAGGTCGGCGAACAA
>CAYWGY010000188.1:0-2070 GCA_964458055.1 uncultured Acidimicrobiaceae bacterium
GCCGTTGAGGCCGCCACTGCGGTGGAACTGATACACGTGGGCAGCCTGTACCACGACGACGTCATCGACGAGTCCGACACCAGGCGAGGGTCGACCTCGGTGAACGCCAACTGGAACAACACCGTGGCGGTGCTGGCCGGGGATTTCCTTATCTCCCGCGCCTCCGAACTGGCCTCCACCTATCTCGACATGGAGTCCGTCCGCATGCTGGCCGCCACCTACACAGAACTGGTGGAGGGCCAAACACTCGAGTTCCAGTTGATAGGGCGACTCGATCACGAACTCTCGACCTACCAGAGAGTGATAGACCTGAAGACCGCAAGTCTCATACGCACGTCGGTGTATGTGGGTGCCAGGGCCGCCGACGCTCCCTCCGAAGTGGTCGATCTGCTCAGCCTTTGGGCATTCGAGTTGGGCAGGGTGTTCCAGATAGCCGATGACGCCCTTGACCTGGTGGCCACAACCGATCTGCTGGGAAAGCCTGCGGGAGCTGACATCCGTGAGGGCACCTTCACTCTGCCGGTGCTGCTGGCCGCCCGGGGGGAAGGCGGCGCCAGGGTGACTGATCTGCTGGCCCATCCCCCACCCTATCCCGACAGGGACGTCGAAAGAGCCATCGCCATTGTGGTGGGGGGCGGGTACGTGGAGCAGGCCTTGGACATTGCCCTGAGTCATGCGGGTGTGGCGGCGGAGGCGCTGGAGAGAATCCCCAACCAAAGGACCGCCACCGTCCTTGCCAGACTGGGCGCCTTCCTTGTGGAGCGGGTGGAAACCGCTTGGAAGGGTCGCTAGCCGGTCAGTTCCAGAGGCGCCGGAAGAGCCTCACCCAGTTGTCACCCATAATGGCATTGACATCGCTGGGTGAATAGCCCCGAGACATCAAGCCTTCCACCAGCCGGGGAAAGTGACCGGGTCCGGCGATGCCCTCCGGCCAGCCCACGTAGGCGGAGAGGTCGTCCGCGGTCCAGAGTCCCTTACGGTTCCACTCTGCGAAGTCAACCGTGCCCCCCGCCCAGAAATCAAGACCCAGGCAGACGTGCCGGGGGCCGATCAACTGCACCATGTAGTCGATGTGGTCCAGGAGGTCCGTGGATGGTCGAACAATCCCTTGGCGTTGGAGTGCGAGAACACCGTCGGCGCCAAGGAGGCCTCCATCGCCTCCAGCGTGGTCCGGTGCCCGGTGTGAGAGAGGTCCACCACAATCCCCAGACGGTTCATCTCCGCAATCAGATCCCGGCCGAACCTCGATAGCCCGGCGTCCTCGGGCTCCATGCAACCGTCACCCACCAGGTTGCGATGGTTGTAGGTGAGCTGGATCATCCTCACACCCAGGCGTTGGTATCCCTCCAAGAGATCCAGATCGTTACCGACCGGGGTGGTGTTCTGGAAGTGAAAGGTGATTCCCAGCCGGCCTTCGCCGAGGATGTCGAGATCTGGAGGTGAAGCCACGAGAAAGAGCCGTTCGTCCTCTTGCAACCATCTTCTCCACCTCCCGATCTTCTTCAAAGCCTCACCTGGGCTCTCATGGGTGGAAACGGTTGGAATCGCCAGGTCCACTCCCCCTACCAGCCATCCTTCCCACGCTTGCGGATCGGAGAGTTGCGGTGCGCATCCGTCCACAACCAGCGACCGGGGTCTCGGTGTCCTCATCTCTTCATCAATCAATGATGCTCTATTCTGGCCACTTCCGACAGAGCTTGGTTTGGGTCGAGGGGTAGCTCGACCACCATGCTGGTGGACTCTCCCGGAGTGGTGTCCACCCGGATGAAGCCCCCGTGCTGGCGGGCTATGTCGCTTGAGATGGCAAGTCCCAATCCGGTGCCCTTGTCGGTGGGCTTGGTGGTGAAGAAGGGATTGAATATCTTCTCGATGACTTCGTCGGGAATGCCTCCTCCGTTGTCCCACACCCGGGCGACTATGCGATCCTCGAGGCGTTCGGTGGTGATTCGCAACTCTGGCATGAAGCGTTGGTCCCCTCCCTCCGCTTCTATCTTCCTGCGCCGGTCGTCAGTGGCGTAGCAGGCATTGCTGACAAGGTTAAGGAAGACTCTGCCCAGGTCTTGGGGGATG
>CAYWGY010000188.1:2080-5536 GCA_964458055.1 uncultured Acidimicrobiaceae bacterium
GACTTCCAACTCTCCCAAGTCGGGATCGTAATCCTCGTATATGGTCAAGTTGAAGTCAGGATCGAGGGCTCGGGCGCTGTGGTAAGCCAGTTTCATGTGCTCGCCTATGAGCTTGTTGATGTCCGCACTGCGCTTTTCGCCCGAGTCCCTACCCATCATCAGCATGTCCTCAACGATGCTGTTGGCCCGGTTTCCGTGAGAATGGATCCGTCCGAGGTTGTCATTGAGGTCTCCGGTGATCTCAAGGATGTACTCCATGTCATCTTCTTCAACATCCCCCGCGGCGTCCTCGAGTATTTCCTGGAGTTCTTCTATCAACTCTTCGGAGGCCTCCGCGAAATTCTTGACGAAATTCAGTGGGTTACGGATCTCGTGCGCCACTCCTGCCGTCAACTCTCCCAGGGCGGCAAGTTTCTCCTGGATGACGATCTGTTCCTGTGCCTTCTGGAGGTCTTCGAGCACAGCTTCCAGTTCGCTGTTCTTTTCTCCCAGTTCAGTGGCCAGCTTCTCCACCAGATTCAGCCGCTGTACCTCCAGGGCGTGCAGGCGGAACACCTCGAGTGCGGCCGCAAGGTCGGCCATCTCGTCGCGACCCCTGATCTCGACCTTGGTCTCCAGGTCCCCGTCGGCCATCCTGAGCATCCCGTCGGAGATCTGGTTGAGGCGGCGGAGGAACACCCGACCCACGTACAGCCATGCGAGCAGGACGGCGCCGCTGACACTCAGGATGCCGATGGCCAGGAGGAATGTCCGGCCTGTCAGGATGGCCTGGTCCGATGCGGCGGCTGCCTCATCCGCCCGGGCGCGGGCACCATTGACCAGGTCGTTCACCTCCACCAGAAGATCAGCGGCTAACAGCCGGTTCGACTCCAAGAGTTCTCCCTGTTCCTGGAGAAGGCGCAGTTCGTCATCTGCGATGCTCAGGATGCCCCGGCCTCCCAATCCGAGGTCGAACAACCGCGGGAACAGACCGCTGAGTTCGTCGTGGTAGTCCTTACCCGATAGCGCCGAGAGGTTGACCTCGATCTGTCCCTGCGTAGCCTCCAGGCGTTCTCGCAACGGTTCGATCTGGGACGGGTCGGAAAGGGTGAAGGCGGTGGCAAGCAACTGGGTGGCTATGTTGGTGTTGGCCTGGATTTCGGAGACATGGCGGTAGATGATCAGTTGCTCCTCGGAGAGGTACTGGTCTCTGGGGATGGGAACCTGCCCCAGCCTGGTGTAACCCGTCATGCCGAAGAAGAACTGGTCGTCAAGAGCCGGTACCAACACGGTCTCCAAGGATGAACGCAGGGCGGCGAGATCCGCCACCAGAGTCTCCCGCTGGCGAGTCCGGGCGAAGAGGGCGCTCTGTGCCCTGAAGATGGCTGCGATGTTGCCCACAAGGGAGTCCCCATAGGACCGGAGCCTTGCGATCCGTTCTTCGTCAGCCTGAGTCTGCTCCAGGGTATCCAATTCGTCCAGGAAAGCGTTGTTGGTGTCGTTGATAGTGGCTGCCAGCGACGAGAGTTCATCCTGGGAGGCGGCGGTTGTCAACCGGGGGGCGATGTCCACCAGGGTGCTGCTGCTCTGGGCGATCTCGAAGGCAGTGGCCAGTTCCGGGACCGATTCTTCGTTGACGACGCTCTGGGCCTCTCCCACCTGATTGAAAGCCAGCCAGCCCACCAGGCTGGCTGCGATGATGAGCGCCACCGCGCCCCAAATACCTGAATACAGTTGGGTGGAGATCCGGAAGCGGCTCTCGAGCAACCTGGTGAGGTACCTCATGAACACCTTATTCACCCAGTCTTTCGATTGGGTGATAACGTCCGTCCGCTCGTAGAACCGTCCAGAACACCGAGTCGGAGCCCTGGTTGTCGCTCTCCCCATAGCTGAGATGGAAACCGCCGAGGTCGAAATCCCCACGGGTCTGCAGATGGTCGGAGAAGCAAGCCCGCGTCACCTCCGGGCCGCATGTGTCAAGGACGGCGATGGCAAGACGGCCGGCCAGATAACCTTCCAGGGAGACGAATCCCGGTTCGGACCGGGGGGCATGGGCATCAAGGGCGGCCAGGTAGTCCGCAACCACGGGAACCGAGTCGTCAGTGGGAAAGGGAACCACCTGGGTCACGAAGACTCCGACCCCGTAGGCACCCAACTCTCTGGCCAGAGCGTTGCTTCCCACGAACGAGATATTGATGAAGACGGGATTGAAGTTGGTGAACCGCGACCACGAGATCATCGCCGCCGCCGGTTCGTATGCGCCGATGATTATCACCGCTTCGGGGTCACTCTGTTGCAGATCGATTATCGCAGTCTTCACTGCGGTGGTGTTACGGGTGTAGGACCCCACCCCTGCGGGTGCCATCCCCCGGCGATCCAGGGCGGCCAGCACTCCGCTGTAGCCCGCTCTTCCGAACGAGTCGTCCTGGAAGAGCACGGCGATGCGGGTGATTCCCAGGTCTTCGATGAGCCGTTTGACCATCTCTTCGGTCTCCTGGTTGTAAGATGCCCGCAGGTTGACCACGGTGTCTATCAGACCCTCACCCCGGAGGAAGGCGGCGCCGGTGAAGGGTGCTATGTAAGGCACTCCTGCTTCCTGTGCAACCGGTGTGGCAGATCGTGATGTCGGGGTACCGACCGCGCCGATCAGCGCAAAAACCTCCCGGGAGTCGATGAGTTCCTGGGAGTTGGTTATCGCCGCTTCCGGCTCGTAGGAGTCGTCGAGGGAGACAAGTTCCAACCGGCGCCCGTGGACGCCCCCCCGCTGGTTCAACTCGGCGAAGGCCGCCTCAATACCGATTCGCATGTTGATGCCCAGGTCCTGGGCAGGTCCGGTGAATGCAGCCGACTGTCCGAAGACGATGCGGTCAGGGGTAACCCCGGGAGTTCCGGTGTCCTCGGGTGACTCCTCCACCGCAGTAGTGACCACTTCGGGGGCTGTGGTGGTCGGGGAGTCTTCCTCGAACAGGGCGTCGATCTGATTGCCCAGGTCGTCGGGGAGTAGGGACTCCGACGCTGTTTCGGCAGGGTCGGTTTCTGTCGCTCCCTGAGACGAGCAGGCACCCAACGCCAAAACCAGTAAGAGTATCGAGACAACTCCCGGGGTCGCCTTGGGTCCTCTTGTGGTTGGTGCGGCCCTACTTCGCCTCATGCACGTCGGCGGGTTATCAGTTTCAGGTGATTGGATCCGGCCTCCCACCGGTAGTGCATCTCATCCACCATGGTGCGCACCAGGTAGAGGCCCAGGCCTCCTATGGGGCGATCTTCCAGAGCCAGGGAAAGATCGGGCGAAGGAGCATCCGTCAAGGGGTCAAATGGTTGCCCGACATCGGTGATCTCGATGATGAGGGTGTCGCCCTCGCATGCCAACCGGATCTCTATGGGGTCCAGTTTCTTGCCGGCGCTTCCATAGTTGATGACGTTGAGGGTCAACTCCTCCAGGATGAGTTTCACCTGGAAGGTCAAGCGGTCGGACCA
>CAYWGY010000189.1:0-5523 GCA_964458055.1 uncultured Acidimicrobiaceae bacterium
GGCGCAGACACCCCGGCAGTTCCGGGCGCCATCTCCTGGAATGAGTTCCTTGCCGCCGGTGAAGGCGCCGCCCTTCCCACCGAGACCTTTCCCTTCGACCACCCGCTGTTCATCCTCTTTTCCTCGGGAACCACCGGACCGCCCAAGTGCATGGTCCACCGGGGAGCGGGAGTGCTCCTCAAGCTCATGCAGGAACACCAGACCCAACTGGACGTGCGAGCCGGTGACCGGGTGTTCTATTTCACCACCTGCGGGTGGATGATGTGGAACTGGCTGGCATACGCGTTGGCTTCGGGCGCCTCCATCGTCCTCTACGACGGGAATCCCTTCCATCCGTCGCCGGATCGACTGTTCGATCTTGTGGACCGCGACGGCATCACCCTCCTGGGCGTCTCCGCCAAGCTGATCGACGCCGCCCGCCAGACCGGCATCCGCCCCACAGAGACCCATCGGCTCGACACTCTCCGGACCCTCTGTTCAACCGGATCGCCTCTCTCCCCCGAGGGCTTCGATTGGGTGTACCAGGATGTCAAGGAGGACATCCATCTGGCCTCAATCTCCGGCGGCACCGATCTGTGCGGGTGCTTCGTGGGCGGAGATCCCACCCTCTCCGTATGGTCCGGAGAGATCCAGGGTCCCACCCTGGGGATGGCGGTGGAGGTCTACAGCGACGACGGCCATCCCTTGAACGGCCCCACCGGCGAACTCGTGTGCCGTGAGCCCTTCCCCACCATTCCCCTCTACTTCTGGAACGACCCTGGCGGCGCCAAGTTCCGGCGGGCCTATTTCGAGAGGTTCCCCGGAGTCTGGACCCATGGCGACTACGCCAACTGGACCCCCCGTGGCGGGATGGTGATCCACGGCCGCTCCGACGCAACCCTCAATGTCGCGGGGGTCCGCATCGGGACCGCCGAGATCTACCGCCAGGTGGAGGCTGTGCCGGGGGTGGTGGAGGCCATCTGCGTGGCGCAGAAGTGGGAGCGGGACACCCGGATGGTGCTCTTCGTCCGCCTGGAGGAGGGTCGAGAGCTCACCGAGGACCTGCGCGGGGAGATCAAGGGCAGGTTGCGCCGAAACTGCTCTCCCCGACACGTTCCCGCCAGGGTGCTGGCCACCGCGGACATCCCCCGCACCCGCTCGGGCAAGATCACCGAGTTGGCAGTCACCGCGGTCGTGAACGGCGAAGAGGTGAAGAACACCGAAGCCCTGGCAAACCCGGAGGCTCTGGTGCACTTCCGGGACCGTCCCGAGCTTGCCTGACGCTCCCCATCAATGAAGATGCGCCGCCGCTTCCGGCTCCTGCGGGGGTCGGAGTGGGAAAAAACCCACCCCCGGAGGGTTGTCTTTGTCACGGATGGGTGTCATATTGATGGTTAACCAAACACCGAGCCGGTCCGCTCCGACGTCGTGCGGCCCGCGTCCAGGGATCAGATCTCCTCGCCCGCGACCCTCCACCCGGGGTTGGGCGAGAGCCTGCCCCACACATGGCGGTGGCGGCGGGGGAGGGCCCGATCAGGGAGTGTTTTTCGCGAATTTGTGGCGGGGGTCGCCAGCGACAACTCACCGGGCCGGCCGGGACCTCCCGGGGGCGTGGCGGTGAAACCGGTCCCGGTGGGCGTGGTGGGCCTGGGGGTTATCGCCCAAACCCAGCACCTGCCCAACCTGGCGCTTCTGGATGACCTGTTCAGGATCGAGGCGATAGCCGACCTCTCTCCCCGACTGTTGGCCGCCATTGCCGACCGCCTCCCCGGTAGGGTATTCACCTCCACCGACTGGCGGGAGGTCTGCAACCACCCCGATGTGGAGGCGGTGCTGCTGTTGACACCCGGCGCCCACCAGCAGATGAGCGAGGAGGCACTGGCGGCCGGAAAGCACGTCTTCTCCGAAAAGCCCCTGTCTCTGACCGTGGCCGGCGCCAAGCATCTCTCCACCCTGGCCGACAGGAACGACCGCGTGCTGACCGTCGGCTACATGAAGCTGCACGAGAAGGTAATCGACGACCTCATGGATGCCTGGCGCGACACCGGCAGCCACCGTCTCATCCGGCACACCGTCTACCACCCCAGCCACGGCTCCCAGTACAGCCACGCCGGACTGCTCCGCTTCGATGACGCCGATCCCGGAGTGCTGGAGAGAGACGAGGCCTACCAGACAGCCCGGGCCGCCGAAGCAATCGGCGACCTCCCCCGCAGCTGGATCGACCTCTATCGCAAATTCCTGGTGGGATCCGCCATCCACACCGTCTCCATGTTCCGAACCCTCATGGGGATGCTGCCTGGCATCGCCGCCACCGACATGTGGCCGCCGTCACCTCCCGGGCCCGAGGGCGGGCCGGCCAGCCTCTTCGTCCGGGGAAGCCTGGACGATCAGTGCCGGGTGGAGATGAGTTGGCTCTGGCTGCCCGACTATCCCGGATACCGCGAGACACTCGAGATCCACGGAACGGCCGGATCGGCGGAGGTCTCCTTTCCTCCCCCCTACGTGCGTCACCGCACCGCCCGACTGACCGTCCGCCACCGGCGAGAGACCGTTCACCATGCCGGCGGATCCGAGAACGCCTTCGTTACCCAGCTGCGGGCATTCCACGATTGCATCGCCACCGGCAACCGGCCGCCGGACGCCTGGAGATCTGCCGCAGACCTTGCCTGGTTGCAGGCCGCCCTAGCCGATATGGCCCGCAGCCGCGCAGTGGCGGTCGGAGGCGAGGCGGTGAACTACAGCCAACCCGGCCGGTTCCCCCGCCTCCACTCCGCGGACAGAACCGCCATATGAGCCGGCGGGACTCCTACCGAAAGAGCGAGGCCTTGAACCGGTAGGCGTCACCCCGGTAGCTGGTGTGCCCCAGGAGGAAGGGCCTGTCATCCTGGTCGTAGGTGGTCTCGTATCCCACCAGGACGGGCGCATCGGGGTCGATCCCCAGAAGCTCGGCCGTCCTCGGTCCGGCAGACTCGGCGGCGACCTCGAAGTCCGACCTGCTGGGGGTTATCCCGCACCGGTCCTCCAGCACCGAGAACAGGCTTCGATCCGAGAAATCGGCGTCCAGGATGGCGGCCACCATGGCGGCGGGCAACCGGCTCCAATCCACGCAGATGGGGGACTCTTCCAGGTGACGAAGCCGGGTGATCTCCAGCAACCGCGACGCAGGCGCCACCTTCAGCCGGGATGCCTCCTCGAAGGTGGCCGTTCTCACAGAACAGTCCACCACCCGGGTGGAGACGTCGAAACCTGCGGTCCGGGCCATCTCGGTGAAGCTCTGCAGCACGTTGGGAGGCTCGCTCAACGGAGAGAGCGGCACCAGCCAGCCCTTTCTGGTCGAGGACCGGATGTGACCGTCCTTCTGCAGCGATGTCAAGACCTTGCGAAGCGTCACGCGGCTGACTCCCAGCCGACCTGCAAGGTCCCGCTCGGACGGCAGCCGACTTCCCGGGGGGAGGTCGGCCCGCGCCAACGCCCGGTTGAGTATCCGGTATATCTGCAGAGAAATGGGTTCGGCAGAATCGCGGCGGACCGCCTCTAACTCAAGATCAACCATTCGGCCTGCCTGCATTGACACCTTGTCTGGTATGCTATGGTAGTCCAGATTTCACTCTGGTATACATTTCGTTTCATCCCTCGGAAACAAGCCTATGGTGAACAGCCGGATCTCCCTGGGAGTGGTGGGTCTGGGTTCCATCGCCCAGATCCAACACCTGCCCAACCTTGCCAGGTTGGAAGACCTGTTCCGGGTGACCGCCGTGGCCGACATCTCCCCCGGCCTCAACCGGGCGATCGCCGACCGCCTTCCCGGAGAGGTGTTCACCTCCACCGACTGGCGGGAGGTCTGCAACCACCCCGATGTCGAAGCGGTGCTCCTGCTCACCTCGGGCGCCCATGAACAGGTCACCGAAGGGGCCCTCCGCGCCGGAAAGCACGTCTTCGCAGAGAAACCGCTCTGCCTGACCGTCGGGGGCGCCTAGCGACTCCACGCCCTGGCATCCGACCGCGGACTGGCCCTCCAGGTTGGATACATGAAACTCCACGAAGACGTCCTGTCCGCTCTCTCCCGGGCGCTGAAGAGGATCGGCGACCTGCGGTTGGTGCGCCACACGGTCTACCACCCCGACGACTCGGTGGCGCTGTCCCACATCAACACCCTCTCGTTCGATGACGCCGACCCGAACATCCTCGCCGAGGCCTCCGCCTTCGAGGAGATGCGCACCGTCGAGGCATTGGGAAGCCTTCCCGACCGGTGGGGTAGGCTCTACCGGGAGGTTCTGGCAGCCTCGTTCATCCACACCGTTTCCTTCGTCCGGGGCGTCATGGGCTCTCTGCCCCGGCTCACCTCGGCCGACATGTGGCCGCCGCCACGCCCACGATCCAAGAACACCCCTCCCAGCCTGACGGCCCGGGGCAGGTATCCCGACCACTCCCGGGTGGAGATGGCCTGGCTGTGGCTGCCCGGCTATCCCGGCTACCGGGAGTCCTTCGAAGCCCATGGAACGGAGGGTTCCGCGCTCATGCGGTTCCCCAACCCCTACCTGGTCGAGGCCACGGCATCCCTGGAGGTCCTCCGCGGACCCACGGTCACCCGCCACCGCGGCGAAGGCGGCTCGGCCTTCTCGAGAGAACTGCGTAGCTTCCGACGCGCAATCACCTCCGACGCGCATCCCGCCGACGCGCTGGGCGCCGCCCGGGACACCGCCTTCCTGCAGGACATGGTGGCCCATCTGTCCGCGCCCGCGGGACTGGCGGTGGGCGGCGAGGCGGGTGCCCGGCTGTGAGAGTGGGTGCGGCGCCCGTCAGCTTCGGCGTCTACGGACCTCCCGAGGCCGGCATCTCGCCCGATCGCCTGGTGGGAGCCATGGCCGCCTGCGGCTACGAGGGCGCCGAATTCCCGCCGGCCGGATACGCCGGCGCGCCCGGAGAGGCCGCCCGGTTGTTCGCGGAGCACGGCCTCGTCCCGGTCGGCATCTACATCCCCATCCACTTTTCCGATCCCCGACTCCAAGGCCGGGACGAAGCCCGCATAGAGCACGCCCTTGGCGAACTCGAGGCGACCGGCGACGGCCCCCGAATCGCCATCCTCGCCGACGAGGGCAGCGACACGCTCCTTCGCAACCCCGCCCGTGGAGATGATCCCACCCACGCGCTCGACCCCGAGGCGTTCGCCAGGATGACCGACTCGGTCAATCGCATCGCCACCCGGATCCGCCGGAGGGGCCTGACTCCATCCTTCCATCCCCATATCAGCACCTATGTCGAGAGCCCATCGGAGGTCGAGAGGCTCCTCGGAGCAACCGACATCGGTCTCACCTTCGACACCGGTCACATCCATCTCGGAGGCGGCGACATCCTCGCGTGCTGGGAGGCCTGGCGGCCTCGCATCAATCACATACATCTCAAGGACGTCCGCAAGGAAGTGATGACGAGGGCCAAGTCGGAGGGGAGAGAGGACTTCGACACCTGGTGGGACGTGTTCTCCACGCCACTGGTCGAGAAATACCTCCCAAATAAGTATTACATAAAACTAATATCCAAAAACCC
>CAYWGY010000190.1:0-304 GCA_964458055.1 uncultured Acidimicrobiaceae bacterium
GACGCCCGGTTATGTCAAGGGCAAGGAGGGGCGGGTTCATGCCTTGTCCGGTCATTTCTATGACCCCGAGTCACGGGCGTACGGCGGTAGCGGACTCCCGAAACGGGCCCTCTATCTGATCGAATTCGACATGAGCGATCTCTGGGGAGAGCGATACCGGGGTGCCCGGGACGACAGCCTGGTGGTCGACATCTTTGAACAATGGCTGGAGCCGGTGGACGAACCGGCTGAACACAAGGGCTGAGAACAAATGGGCATGGACCATCACCATCACGATGACGACCACGGGGACCACGATCATCCC
>CAYWGY010000190.1:314-5517 GCA_964458055.1 uncultured Acidimicrobiaceae bacterium
GGCATCGCCGAGGATGCGTCCCTGAGCGAACGGGCCCGGCGCATCCTGGCGATGGAGGAGTTGCTGGTGGAGAAGGGCGAACTCGGCCCGGGTGAGGTCCAGAGGGTGAAGGAGGTCATAGAGGCCCGATCGCCGGTCGACGGAGCCAGGGTGGTGGCCCGGGCCTGGGTGGATGCCGATTTCAAGCGAAGGCTCCTGGAGGATCCCCGGGAGGCGCTTGACGAGTTGGGATACCCCCTGGTCTCGAGGGCCCACCTGGCGGTGGTGGAGAACACCGGAAAGCTCCATCACCTGGTGGTGTGCACCCTCTGTTCGTGCTATCCCACATCACTGCTGGGGCCTCCACCCGACTGGTACAAGAGCTTCGCCTACCGGTCCAGGGCTGTTGTCGATCCCCGGGGGGTGATGGCGGAGTTCGGCTTGGAACTGGGCGAGGACGTCGAGATACGGGTGGTGGACAGTGCGGCCGACCTCCGGTATCTGGTGTTGCCCGTGCGTCCTGGGGGAACCGAGGGCATGACTGAGGAGCAACTCGTGCCGCTGGTCACCCGGGACAGCCTGGTGGGCGTGGGTGTGGCTGCCTCACCGGTCGCGGGCTCGGTGCAGCAATCCTCGGGTGGGCGGTGAATCGACGGGTGGCCTGCATGAACTCAAACGCCCCCTGGTCTAATGTCGGACAACGGATCAGTCTCCTGCACATCCTCGGCCGCGCAGGAAGCAAAATGCGGATTTCCTTGCAGGGAGCGTGGCGGCCGGGCTAGAGTAGGCCCCGGAGGGTGGCTGTCATATGGCCATCAATGAGGATTTGTGCGAATTGCCCGCACACGTATATACTTAGGTTTTCCCTTGTTCCAGCACGCCTGTCTTTGAATAAGCATTAAGGAGGACCGCGTCTTGTCTGCGCGCCTGCACGAGCGTTTTTCTTTCTCCCGTATCCCCGTAGCCCACGAACTCCCCGATCTGATAGCAATCCAGCGAGACTCCTTCAATTGGTTCCTTGATAAGGGAATCGACGAAGTTTTCCAAGAAATATCCCCCATCGAAGATGTCACCGGTCAGTTGATCCTGGTGATGGCCGACCACACTTTCGGAGAGCCCGAATACGATGTGGAGACCTGCAAAGCCCAGGACAAGACCTTTGGCCGTCCCCTCACGGTGACGGGCCGGTTCCTGAACCGTCACACCGGCGAGATCAAGGAAGAGAAGATCTACCTGGGGGACTTCCCCATGATGACCGACAAGGGAGTCTTCGTCATCAACGGCACCGAACGGGTGATCGTCTCCCAGTTGGTGCGTTCACCGGGGGTGTATTTCAACCGGACCGCCGACAAGAATTCCGACGCCTACTTCTACAGCGCCAAGGTGATACCGGGTAGGGGCGCCTGGTTGGAGATGGACACCGATCGCAAGAACACCATCGGGGTCCGGGTCGACCGCAAGCGCCGCCAGCACATGTCGTCGTTCCTGCGGGCCATCGGCGTCAGGGTCCCGGGCACCGATCAGGTGATCGAGACCGATCAGGAGATCCTGGAGATCTTCGGTGGCGCCGAGTCCGTGAAGAACACCCTGGAACGGGATACCGTTCCCTCCAACCGCGAAGCGGCTCTCATAGACCTCTACAGGAAGCTCCGTCCCGGAGAGCCGGCCTCGGCCGATTCGGCCCTGGGGCTGATCCACAACTGGTTCCGCAACCCCAAGCGGTACGACCTCAGCCGGGTGGGCCGCTACAAACTGGCCCAGAAGTTCAACGACGAAGCGCCCTATGACTACACGGAGTTCTCCCAGAGCGATGATCGCAGAAACCTGCAACTGCTCCGTGACGAGGACATCATCGACACCCTGCGTTATGTGGTGGCCCTCCATGCGGGTAAACCCGTGATGACCACCCATCGCGGAGTGGAGGTGCCGGTATTCACCGACGACATCGACCACTTCGGGAACCGGCGGGTGAGAACGGTGGGTGAGTTGGTCCAGAACCAGCTGAGAATCGGATTGGCCCGGCTGGAGCGAGTGGTCAAAGAACGGATGTCGACCAAGGATCATCACTCCATCACGCCCCGCATTCTCATCAACAGCCGTCCCGTGACAGCCGCCATCATGGAGTTCTTCGGCACCTCCCAGTTGAGCCAGTTCATGGATCAACCCAATGCGCTGGCGGGCCTCACCCATCGGCGCCGCCTTTCGGCGCTGGGTCCGGGAGGACTCTCCCGTGAGCGGGCCGGTTTCGAGGTCAGGGACGTCCACCCCTCTCACTACGGGAGGATGTGCCCCATCGAGACGCCGGAGGGCCCCAACATCGGACTGATCGGTTCCCTGGCCACCTACGCCCGGGTCAACCGCTACGGGTTCATCGAGACCCCCTACCGCAAGGTCGAGAACTCCAGGGTGTTGGACCAGGTGGACTACCTGGCCGCCACCGAGGAGGAGCGGTTCGTGATCGCCCAGGCCAACGCCTCCATCCGCCCGGACGGGACTTTCGTCAACGACACCGTCCTGGTGCGCAGGGCGGGCGGGGAGGTCGACCGGGTCCCGCCGTCTGAGGTCCACTACATGGATGTCTCTCCCAAACAGATCGTCTCGCTGTCCACCTCTCTGATCCCCTTCCTGGAGCACGACGACGCCAACCGGGCGCTGATGGGTTCCAACATGCAGCGCCAGGCCGTTCCCCTGTTGCGGTCGGAGTCGCCCCTGGTGGGAACCGGCATGGAAGGGGTTGCGGCTCGCGACTCCGGCGACATGGTCCGCTCTCCGGTGGATGGGGAAGTGGTGGAGATAACCGGTCGTAAGGTCGTAGTTCGCGCCGAGAATGGAAAGCTCCACAAGCTGGCGTTGGACAAGTTCACCCGGTCCAATCAGGGGACCTGCATCAACCACAAGCCGGTTGTTCTCGAGGGAGACCAGGTGAAGAAGGGAGACCTGCTGGCCGACGGCTCCTCGACCAACGACGGGGAGTTGGCGCTGGGAAAGAACCTCCTGGTGGCATTCATGCCCTGGCAGGGATACAACTTCGAGGACGCCATCGTGCTGTCCGAGCGTCTGGTCAAAGACGATGTCCTCACCTCCATCCACATCGAGCAGTTGGAGACGGAAGCCCGGGAGACAAAGTTGGGCGACGAGGAGATCACTCGCGACATACCCAACGTTCCCGACGAGGTCCTGGCTCATCTGGACGAGGAGGGGATCATTCGCGTTGGCGCCGAAGTCAGCCCCAACGACTACCTGGTGGGCAAGGTGACTCCCAAGGGAGAGACCGAGTTGACCCCGGAGGAGCGTCTGCTGCGCGCCATCTTCGGAGAGAAGGCTCGGGAGGTCCGGGACAGTTCCCTGAAGGTGAAGCACGGCCAGGGGGGAAAGGTCATCGACGTGAAGGTATCCGAGGAAAACCTCAAGTCGGGCGTCAAGAAGCAGGTCAGGGTCTACATTGCCCAGCAGCGTCAGATATCGGAGGGCGACAAACTGGCCGGGAGGCACGGCAACAAGGGTGTGATCGCCAAGATACTCCCCGTCGAGGACATGCCGTTCCTGCCCGACGGCACCCCGGTGGACATAGTGCTGTCGCCTCTGGGAGTGCCTTCGCGGATGAATCTCGGACAGGTGATGGAAACCCACCTGGGCTGGGTGGCGGCCGCGGGTTGGAAGAAGCACAACGACGCCGAGAGTCCCCTGCCGCCGGAGGGCGAACCGTGGACCCGCCTTGCCACTCCCGTCTTCGACGGGGCGAGGGAAGAAGAGATCCTGAAACTGCTCCGTAATTCCCTCCCCAATAGCGATGGGAGGAAACTCGTCGACAAGGCTGGAAAGGCATTCCTATACGACGGACGCACCGGGGAGCGTTTCGACAAGCCCATCACGGTGGGATACATCTACATGCTCAAGCTGGTCCACCTGGTGGACGACAAGATCCATGCCCGTTCCACCGGACCCTATTCTCTGATCACCCAGCAGCCGCTGGGCGGCAAGGCGCAGTTCGGCGGTCAGCGATTCGGAGAGATGGAGGTGTGGGCACTGGAAGCCTACGGCGCGGCCTATGCCCTCCAGGAGTTCCTGACCATCAAGTCAGATGATGTCCGCGGCCGGATCAGGGTGTACGAGGCGATCGTGCGCGGTGACAATCCTCCCGAACCGGGAATACCAGAGAGCTTCCGGGTGCTGGTGAAGGAGATGCAGAGCCTGGGGTTGAGCGTGGAGATGCTGGCCGCCGGCGAGCGTGTCGACCTTCGGGAAACCGACGAGGATGCCTACCGCACCACCAGCATGCTGGACGGGATCGACATTTCCCGCCCGGAGCGACCCGAGGAAAGCACGCCGACCCATTCCTACTTCTAGAACGACGGCCTGACGAGGGAGATAGCTATGACTATGACCGAATCCAGACAGACCTCATCCAGGCAGAATTCCTCTTACCGGTTCCTTGTCGACGAGGTACAGATCAGCCTGGCCTCCAGCGATCAGATACGTTCCTGGTCGTTCGGGGAGGTCAAGAAACCCGAGACCATCAACCATCGCACTCTCAAGCCCGAGCGCGACGGTCTCTTCGACGAGCGCATCTTCGGACCGCAACGAGACTGGGAATGCTATTGCGGCAAGTACAAGCGGGTCCGGTACAAGAGTCTGACCTGTGAGAAGTGCGGAGTGGAGGTGACCCGGTCCAAGGTGAGACGCGAACGGATGGGACACATCGACCTGGCTGCGCCGGTGGCCCACATCTGGTTCTTCAAAGGCGTTCCCTCCCGCCTTGGCTACCTGCTTGACATCTCGCTGAGAGACCTGGAGAAGATCATCTACTTCGCAGCCCACGTGGTCACCACTGTGGATCGGACCCGGTTGCTTCGTGATCTCCCCGAACTGGAGAAGCAGTACCTCGAGGACGTGGAAGAGACCAGACGAAGCTTCGAGGAGTGGCGGAACACTCGTTTGGAGAATCTGGAGACGGAGGTGTCCCGGATGGAGGAGGGCGGCGCCAAGGTCTCAGAGATCAGGGCTGCCGAGAAGGCGGCGCAGAGTGAAGTTGCCAACCGGGAGCGCCGGATGCAGGAGGAATGCGAGTTGGCTTCCGAGGCCTACGAGACCATCCGCCGCCTGCAGATCAAGGACCTGGTGGAGTACGAGCAACTGTGGAAGATGATGGAGTACAACTACGGCGAGTACTTTACGGGTGGGATGGGCGCCGAGGCGATCCGGGACCTCCTGTCCAGGATGGACC
>CAYWGY010000191.1:0-5013 GCA_964458055.1 uncultured Acidimicrobiaceae bacterium
AAGCGATGGCAGCCGAGCTCGAGGTTGTCTCTCCCGGAGTGCCGCCCCTGAGGACATGGGGAGGCACCTGGAGTCTCCCAGTCGGGGCGAGTCGCCACTCCGACAGGGGCATCAGGTGAGGGCAGTCCCCGAGTGCGCAGGGGCAAACGTCTCGCGGGTGGGGTGGGTGAGTGAGGAGATCCCGGACCCACGGTGGTTAGGTCCGTCGCCCGTCCGGCGCGTTTGGGGAGGACTCTTGACGGGGGTTGCTCGCGCATTCCCCTCCTAACACGCGAATTCTGTCCGTAACCTGGCACCCGCCGGGCCCACCCTCACCGCTTCTCCAGACTGCCCGGGACGCAGGCACAAGAATAGGCCGTTGCGGAGAAGGCGCTCGGGCTGATCTTCGAGAGTAAGGCCACCGGCCTCACGCGGAAAACCCGTCCCTAACCCGCGAATTCTGTCCGAAACCTGGCACCCGCCGGGCCCACCCCCACCGCCACCACCTTCGCCGAGGCGCGCTCTCCCGGCTCCGGTGAAGGAGCGTTGTGAGAGCGGGTCCAGTCGGGCCGAGCGACGTCGGATCGTCCCGTTCGGGGTTTCGGCTCCCACCAATCTGTCATGCCGGTGAGACAAGTGACAACCCCTGGGGCGGAGTTCTTTTCCCAGTCATGTGATTCTTCGGGCCGACAGGTGTTTTTCAGGCTTCGTGGGAGTTCACCACCTCGAGGACATGCCGCCCGTACTGTTCGAGCCGTTTGGGTCCGACGCCATGGATTTCGGACAGTTCCGCCTCGGATGAAGGCCGGACTCGGGCGATCTCTTCGAGAGTGCGATTGCTGAAGATGACATAGGGAGGCACTTGCAGTTCCCGAGCCAGCGAGAGACGCCAATCTTTGAGAGCGTCGAAGAGAGCGGACTCCTCGGATGTGAGGGGTGGCGCGGTGTTGGTTGCGGGCTGTGCAGACTCCTGTGCGGTGGCGTCGGGACTCGGAGGCTCGTCCGACGCCAATGGGCTGTGAGAGGCCACCAGATCAAGGATGTCTTGTCCGTATGCGGCGAGCTTGTGGTCGCCGATGCCGTGTATACGGGCGAGTTCCGCCTCGGTACCCGGCCGGGTGCGGGCGATCTCCTCCAGCGTCCGGTTGTAGAGGACGATGAAGGCCGCCACCTGGTTCTCCCGGGCTATGCCCAGACGCCACTCTCTGAGCGCCTCGAAGAGGACGGGATCATGGGAGCCGCCTGGCTCCGACTCCGAGGAGACGTTCGCCGGTCGGGCGCCCCTTTCGCGGGCGGGAGCCCGGGATCCGATCGGTCCCGGGTGGGGCGCCAGCCGGTGGGTGGGGATGCCCTCGGCGCGGCGATTCCCGGTCAACTCGGCGATGAAGGGCGATTCCCTTCCCTTCTCGGCCACCACCACGGATTCTTGGCGACCTCGGGTGATCGCCACGTGCAGGACCCGGCGTTCCTCCTCGATGTCGTCGCTGAGGACGTGCGGCACCAGTCCCGAGTCCACCCCGAAAACAACAACGCGGTCCCACTCGAGTCCTTTCACGCGATGGACGGTGGTGGCGGTTACCCCCGGCTCCGTGGACGTGCGGCGGCCCAGCACCTCGCGGAGCCGGACCTCGAAGGTCGACAGATCGTTATAGAGCGCGGCGGTCCTGCGCATGGCCACCAGGTCGTCGCTGTGGGTGGAGCGGTCCACACGGGTGCGTCCCGAGTCGAGCTTCTGCGCCACCCTGCCCAGTCCGAGTTCTCCCGAGAGGTAGTCCAACAACACACCGGAGTCGCCGCGCTCTGCGACCTCCGCCGCCTCTTCGATGGCGCCCACGAATCTCTGCCAGGTGATCGCCTTACGTTCGTCGAGCCGGCCGGCCAGCGCCGCCAGCTCCCCGATGGAGGTGTCACCGGGAGGAATCAGGTCGGCGGCCAGTTGGTTGATCCGCCTCGCCGGGCGCCGCACCGCTTCCAGGAGGTCCCGGCGCCTCATGGACCCGGTGTTCAACGCCAGCCGGATCCATGCCAGGGTGGCCCGCATGGTGGTCCTGTTGAGAAGCCCCGTTCCCAGTTCGGACCGGAAGGGGATCCCGGCCTTGTCAAGAGCGGCCAGGACCGGCAGCAGCGCCGAGTTCACCCTGGAAAGGACGGCCACCCCGTCGGCGGGGACGCCTTCGGCAAGCCATCCGGCGATGATCTTCCCGGTCTCGGCTGCCATCTCCGCCAGGCCGGGGGTGATGATGCGCAAGCCCTCCTCTGTGGGAGGTGAGAACGCCTCGATGGTCTTCGGCACCCTGACACGGTTGCAAGAGAGCAGCCGGGAGGCGGCTTCCACGACTTCTGAGGGACAGCGGTAGTTGACTTTGAGAGCAGAGGCGCCCGCGCCGGGGAAGTAGTGGTCGAACTCGATCAGGAACCTGGGATCGGCGCCCGCGTACCCGTAGATGGTCTGGTCGTCGTCGCCCACGCCGAAGACGGACAGCTCCGGCGAGGCCAGGAGCCTCAACAGAAGCAGGTAGGCGGGAGTGAGGTCCTGGAACTCATCCACCAGAAGGTGCCGGCAACGGCGCTGCCACCTTTTTCGCAGGTCGGGATCGCCCAGGAGGAGCTCGATGGCGCCGTAGATCTGTTCGTCGTAGTCGACCTCGCCGCCTGCCCGGAGCACCGAGCGGTACCTGGGAAAGATCCCCGCCAGTCCCTCGACGTCGTTGCGGATCTCCTCCACCTCGACGGGATCGCGCAGGGCGATGCGGATCTCGGACAGCGCCTCCAGGTAGGGTCCGGCGATGTCGGTGTTGGGTCGGGGCATCTTCGGGATCATGTGCCGGAGCCGAGAGCGCACTCCCCGCTCATCCAGCAGCCGCGCCTCGGGTCGGACCTCGCGGATGATCGCCCATCCCAGCGAGTGGATGGTGCGGACGTGCAGGTCGTCTCTTCGCAGCCGCTCTCTCATCTCCGCGGCGGCCCGGTTGTTGTAGGCAACCGCGGTGATGATGCCCGGCTCGTCCCGGCGGTCGTCCACCAGGTGCAAAAGCCGGGCGCCCAGCGTGCGGGTCTTCCCCGAGCCGGCGGGAGCTATCACCCTCACCGGACCCGAACGGTGCTCGACCGCCTGCTTCTGGTCGTCGGCCAGATCGGCGCCGCTGGGAAGGAAGGGAGGTTGGACGGTCAACCGCCCCAGGTCCACGGTCTGTGAATGGACGATGGGGACGTCCACCGGCGCCCGGGGTCCACCGTCCACCCAGACGTGCTGGCCGCTCGACAGGATGATGTCGGCCTTTCCTCCTTCACGGGCGCCCAGCCGGGCGGCCTTGCGGCTCCACCACCATTTCGGATCACCCGTGCGGGCGTCCCAGTTGTTGGCCCAGACCAGGAAGTGGAGCCGGTCCTGCAATGGTGTGTACCCCGCGCCGAGCATCCAGGGCGCCCGGTGCTCCACCACCGGCCGGCGCAACTGCGACGCGTCCACTCCCAGTTCCACCGTGACCGGGCGTCGTTCGGCCCAGATGCGATGCAGCCGGTCGACGGTCTCCTCCAACGTCTCCGGGCGGGCGAGCGCCTCCGGTTCGATCACCACCCGCTCCGTGCCTTCCAGGAGCGATGGGCCGCCCGGGGAGATCACGACGCCCCGCCCCAATGAGTCCGGTCCCGGAAATGTCATAGCCTCCCAATGTATCCGGTGTCTGCGACAAACCCCGGGTCGCGGGCGCGCAGGCTCCGGTGAGCCCGCGGGTGACCTCCCATCCGGGGTACCGCGGTGGCTCTCCCTACCGGGAGACCAGCAGGGGGATGCGCACCTCTGCGGCGGTGAGACCACCGTGGTGGCCGGTCATCCGGGTGTCCATTCCCTTGGGGAAGATCCCGACGTTCTCGGGAGCCAGTAACAGGGCGTCGGGCATCCGCTGTTCCAGGTCGGGATGAGCCGGGCCCGGTCCGAGCCATCTTCGCACCGTCCGCGCCGAAACGATCTGCGAACCGGTCCGCCGTGCCAGCGCCTCGATCCTCTCCTCTGGTCCTCTCACCATCAGAGAGCGACTGTCGCCCCACCAGCGCAGACCCTCGGTGTCGGATCGGGACAGCTTGATCTTGCCCTCGGGGGGGATGTCGAAGTGGCCATGGTCGGAGGTCCCCACCAGGACCGTGTCGGAGGGGAGGCGGCCGGCCATCCTCTCCCACAGCCGGGACGCCACGGTCATCGCCTGCCGGTATGCGGGAGATCCCTGGCCGCCTTCATGAGCCGCCACGTCCAGTAGGTGGTAGTACACGACCGCCAGGGTGCGCTTCGGCGCCGACGTCAGGTAGGCGGGGTCGACTTCGAGGGGAGATGAGTAACCGCGCATCTCCGCTCCCCGGTAGAGCATCCGCGACAGGGGGGTGTCGAAGAACGCCGCCGGCTGGACGATCTGTCCCCGGACCTGGCGGGCGGCCAGCCTTTCCCACAGGTTGGGCGCAGGCAGGACGGAGGCGGTGTGGTAGTTCACGTGCCTTCCCGACAGGTCGGTCCAGCGCAGCAGGCTCACCACCTTGCCGAGATCGGGGAACCACTGGCGATACCCGATCACCCCATGCCGCAGGGGGGTGAGCCCGGTGCATATCGTGGACAGGCTCACGGTGGTGGTGGTGGGGAAGGGCGCCTCCAGGTCGGCGCGATGAAATGCCCGCAGAGGCTCGGCGTCGGGATGGGAGAGTTGACCGGCGCCCAGTCCGTCGATGACCACCAGCAGGTAGTTGCGGGCCGCCGGGATGAGATCCGCCAGGTCGGAGCGCAACCCCCGGGTGGGAGAGTGGCCGGTGAGACGTCGTTCCAGTTCAGCAACCAGGTTGACCAGGTTTCTCCCCGCGTAGGAAGGGACTAGGCGTTGCATGCGGGTATCACGCTACCTCGGTGGGCGACGGAGCCTCGACTGCCGGACCCTCTCCGGTCAGCCGTGCCGGTACCAGTCGACGTGTTCGGCCGGAAGGGGGGTGTTGCCCAGGATGGCGTCGGCTGCTCTCTCGGCGATCATCATCACCGGCGCGTAGATGTTCCCGTTG
>CAYWGY010000191.1:5023-5487 GCA_964458055.1 uncultured Acidimicrobiaceae bacterium
ACGTCGTTCCAGTTCAGCAACCAGGTTGACCAGGTTTCTCCCCGCGTAGGAAGGAGTTATGCGCTGCGGCGAAGCATCTGCGCTTACCTCGCGAACGGTGCTTTCTGCGGTCACAGGTCCCTAACCGGGAAAGAGCCCGGCTTCACCCCGTTGCATCAGCTCTTCGTAGACAGCGCGCCGGGCCTCGGCTCTGAGTTGCTGAGAAGAGATGGACCTTCTCTTGGCGAGGACGCTTAGGTTCTCTGTGGCCTTCTCAAGGTTCTTCCTGCTCAACCGTGGAGTTGGAAGCAGGACCAGCGAAGGTCCGTGCTGTTCCAGCAGCCTCCTGATTTCCGGGAGGTAGGCGAGTAATTGTCCCCACGCCCGAACAGGATCAGGAATGGACTTGCGCCAGGTTATCAGTGAAAGGCTGGTCGTGGAGATCACCCAGAGTTCCTCGGCCTGCCTCAACTGATCGCTGTCAT
>CAYWGY010000192.1:0-3807 GCA_964458055.1 uncultured Acidimicrobiaceae bacterium
TGTGCATAGCCTCACCCACCGGAGACCACGCCAAGATGACCATCGGAGCGGCCGAGAGAGGACTGCACGTCCTCACCGAAAAGCCCATCGCCAACACCGTGGCCGACGCCGATCGCATGATCGCAGCCTGCGACCAGGCGGGCGTGACCCTGGGATGCATCTACATGTACCGGTTCATGGACACGGCCATGCGGATGAAAGAGGCGGTGTCGGACGGTTTGATCGGCCGGCCCCTGATGGCGGAGTGCACCGGGTTCTCCTTCCGGGACCAGCCCTACTACGACTCAGCGGAGTGGCGGGGACGGTGGGAAACGGAAGGCGGCGGCTCGCTTGTCACCCAGACCAGCCACACCCTGGACCTGATGATCTGGATGCTGGGGGACGTCGAGGCCGTGGCCGGGTTCTACAGCACCTCCCCGTTGCATCGCATAGAAGTCGAGGATCAGACATTCGGGGTGCTGCGTTTTACCGGCGGGGCGCTCGCAACTCTGGCCAGCACCACCGCCGCCGTCAATCCTCGGCCTCGCAGCCTGACCATCCGGGGAACCAGGGGAACCGTGGCCCTGGTGGACGACGATCTGGCGCAATGGGATGTGCCGGGGGGTCCCTCGCCCGAGGTCCGAGAGTTGATGAACACCACGCCGGTCGACCGTGGTGACACGCTCACCATGTCCGGTTACGCCGACCCCACGTTGCACTTCCGCCAGATGGAAGACTTTGTCGCCGCAGTTGAAGAGGGACGCCCGCCACTGATCGACGGCCGGCAGGGTCGCCGCACCACGGCGGTGATGGAGGCGCTCTACGAGTCGTCCCGGCAGGGCCTGGTCATGAGACCTGCCTGAGGGAGAGTCAAGTACCCAAGGATCCCCGGCAGACGGGGGTTCCACCTCCGAAAGGAAGACCGCCACGAAGAACCAAGGAACTCTCAGACGGAATGTCCTCATAGGGGCGGTGTCCGGCGCAGTGGCGGTGGCTGTGGTATTGGCGCTGGTCAACAGAGACAACGCACCGGACACGGAGGATCAGCCCGCCTACACCCGCCACGTCGTGGAGCAGATCATCGATCGGTACGAGCGGGAAGGACGCCAGGCCGCGATCGACTATGCCAACAGCACCGAGAGTGTCGATGGTCAGTGGTACCCGTTCATAATCGACGAATCCGGATACACGGTGGGTCACCACAACCCGGCGTTCAGGAACCGGGATCCGAGTGAACGGGTCGACTCCACCGGGTACTTCTACGGTGACGACTTGCTGTCCGCGACCGAGGATGGACTCTGGGTCGAGTACGTAATCCTCAATCCCGAGACCGGGGAGGAGCGGAGGAAGCACACCTGGGTCGTCAGCCGCGACGACCTGATCTTCGGATCGGGCTGGTATGAGTAGGCGATCTAGCTGCCGCCTGCGGCCGGGATGAAGATGCCCTCGCCGATGGGATCGCCCTGGTCCAGCACCAGTTGGTTGAATGCGGTGATGTAGGCGGAGCCGGTGATGATCGGGATGATGGCCTTCCGACCCGAGACCTCCGTTTCGGCTTCGACCTTACCGGTGAACAAGGTGTTGAGCACGCTCTCATGGACGAATGTGCCGCCCACCTTGAGCTCTCCTCCCAAGAAAGCCCTGGCCATGCGAGCGCAGCTTCCCGTTCCACATGGTGAACGGTCGAACCCCAAACCGGTAGAAGTGGCCAGGTTCTGCCCGTCCGCCTCCGGGGTCGTGGGTGGTCCGTAGTACAGCAATTGATCCACCTCGGTGGGAGTTCCCGGCGGCCATCCCGGACGTTCACGGAGCAACCGGTTGACTTCCAGCCGGATGCGGTGGCTGAGGGCTACCAGAGCGGGCACCGACTCCACAGCTATGGGCAAACCGGTCTGTTCGACTCCCACCATCACGAACCAGATGCCGCCGAAACCGATGTCGACCTCGTAGCCGCGCCTGCCGACTTCCACCTCAAGCGCCGTGACCGCCACCCACGACGGGACGCCCCGGAAGGTGACCGATCGGACCTTGGTGCCCTCCACCCGGGCTTCTGCCCTCACCAGGCCGCTCAAGGTCTCCACGACCACGGTCGTCACCGGCTCCACCGGCTCGATGGTCCCGATTTCAACCAGGGTGGTCACCGTCCCTATCAGGGCATGGCCGCACATGGTCAGGGAACCAAGAGAAGAGAGGATGAGAATGGAGAGGTCCGCTTCGGGATGGAGGGGGTCGAGAGGCCCGGGGCTCTCCGACCAGCATCCGGGCCAGAGACGCATGATTGGCCAGGAGGTCGGCCTCCCGCTCTGCCAGGGTGGCGCCCTCGAGTTCGGGGAATCCACCGGTGACCACCCTGGTCGGCTCTCCGGCCGTGTGGGAGTCGATGACGTGCAGGCGGCGGACGAAGGTCATGGTATGCCTCCCGGTCGGGGTGTTTGTGGGAGATGCAAAATTTGGGTTGTCTTCCAGCTAGTCACGCAAAGGGTATACATCATGGCAAAGATCACCTATGCAACCATGTCGGATGATGATCCGGCACTCGTTGCAGCCTTCGAAGAAGGCCTGAGTTCCGCCGCCTCGCAGATTGGGCAGACTCACCCCCTGCTGATCGACGGGGAACACCGGTACACCGAAGATAAGTATGTGGAACGCTCGCCGATCGATTCGGAGTTGGTGGTCGGCATATACTCCCAGGCCTCCGACGAAGACGTGGACGCCGCCGTGGCCGCTGCCCGGGCCTTTCAACCGGAGTGGGAGAACACCCCCTGGCAGGAGCGGGTGACCATCTTGCGCCGCGCCTCGGAGATAATCGACGACGAACTGCCCACTCTGGCCGGCTTCATGAGTCTTGAGGTGGGCAAGAACCGCGGCGAGGCCCTGGGCGATCCCGCGGAGGCCGCGGCGTTCATCAACTACTACATCAACTGGATGGAACGCTCGGGCGGGTTGGAGACAACCATGGGCGACTACGGGATAGGCGACACCAACACCTCGGTGCTCCGTCCCTGGGGAGTGTGGGCGTTGATCTCTCCGTTCAACTTCCCGATGGCCCTGGTCGCAGGTCCCACGTCGGCGGCCCTTCTCACCGGCAACACCGTTGTGATCAAGCCCTCCAACACCGGGGCCCTGGCAACACTGTTGCTGGCGGACATCCTCAAACGGGCCGGACTTCCATCGGGCGCCTTGCAAGTGGTGACGGGCGGAGATGAGGCTGGTGACCGGCTCGCCCATCACCCCGAGGTGGACGGAGTCACGTTCACCGGTTCCTACGACGTCGGGATGTACCTCTACCGGACCGTTCCCAGCAGCCGCCCCAAGCCGGTGGTCTGTGAGATGGGCGGCAAGAACCCCGCCGTGGTGGCAGCCTCGGCCGATCTCGACCTGGCCGCCGAGGGCGTTATGCGGGCCGCATTCGGGCTCTCCGGGCAGAAGTGCTCGGCCAACTCCCGCGTCTATGTGGAAAAGCCCGTCTTCGACGACTTCGTCAACCTGTTGGTCGAGAAGACCGGCAACATCCGGGTGGGGGACCCCCGCGAACCCGATGTGTTTCTGGGGCCGGTCATCGACCAGGAGGCGGTGGAGCGCTTCCGTACCGCAGTGGAAGCGGTGCGGGAGGCCGGCGGCAGGGTGTTGGTCGGAGGCCAAGTGGTCACCGACGGTGACCTGGCACGTGGCAACTACCTTGAGCCCACCGTGGTCACCGCCCCCGAGGACACATGGATCTGGAAGAAGGAGTTGTTCGTTCCATTGGTGGCGGTAACCCCGGTGGATTCCTTCGATGAGGGCATCGACAAGGCAAATGACACCGAATTCGGGCTCACTGCCGGAGTG
>CAYWGY010000192.1:3900-5396 GCA_964458055.1 uncultured Acidimicrobiaceae bacterium
CGCCGGCACCGACGACGAAATCGACCGGTTCTTCGACCGCATCCAGGCAGGCGTGGTCTATGCCAACCGTCGGGCGGGATCGACGACCGGCGCCTGGCCGGACATCCAGCCCTTCGGGGGTTGGAAGGCATCCGGCACCTCCGGCGCAGGCAGCGGCGGCCCCTGGTATCTGCGCCAGTACGTGCGAGAGCAGGCCCGGACTCTGATCCGCCAGTGAGCCCCTTGCCGGCCGTTTAGGAGTCGGCCAGGATCCGGAGAGCGGCGTTGCGGCCGCAGGCCGCGATGATGCTTCCCCCCGGGTGGGTGGAGGCGCCGCACAGATAGACGCCGTCGACGGGCGTGCGGTAGGGCATGCGCCTGTCCCACGAGTATGGCGGCAGGTGGTCTCCCTGGAAGATGTGCCCACCGGTCAGTCCCGTCTTGGCTTCGATGTCGGGTGGCCCCACCACCTCGTGGTGGAGGATGGTCTCGGAGAATCCCGGTGACCACTCCTCTATCATCGAGATCACCCGCCGCCCCACCCGTTGGCGGTGGTGGTCCCAGCCCTGGCCGTCGGCCCACGAGTAGGGGAGGTGCTGCACGAAACAGGACAGCACATGGACGCCCTCGGGCGCCACGCTGGGGTCGTACGCCGTCTGGGGATAGAGTTCCGCCCAGATCGGGCCCAACTGCCCGCGGGTGGCGGCCCGGTGGGACTGGTGGAGCCGCTCCATGCCGCTTCCGATGTCCACCATCGCCTGGGCGGAGTCTGAGAAGCCATTGATCACAGGCAACCGGGTCAGAGCGAAATTGGCCTTGCCGACCGTCCCGACCATCGGCCAGGAGGCCACCTTCCCGGCAAAGTCCTCGGGTATGAGCGCATCCACGAGCGCGAAAGTCCTCCTCGGATCGGCGCTCGAGGCCACCACCGGCGCTCTGATCATCCGACCGTCCTCCAACTCGACTCCCCGGCCGGGGAGGATGGCGCCCACCCTGGCGCCGGTGGCGATACGGGCGCCGTGATCGGTGGCCGCGCTCATGATGGCCCTGGCGACACCGATGGTCCCGCCCCGGGGGAAGGCCCAGGTCATAGCGGTGGGGCCGGCCAGCCCTCCCGAGGCGTGGTGGAATTTGACGAATGCCGTCCCCGGATCCCTGGGCGAGGCGTTCGTGCCGATGATGCCGTTGGCGGCTATGGCGTCCAGGATACGCTGGTCGGAGATGAACCCTCCCACCAGGTCCTCGAAGGACTGTTCGAAGAGGGTGTACATCACCGCCGGGTCGTTCCCCACCCTCTCGGCGATCAGTTCCCGGGTCGGCGCCTCGTGCAACCACAGGTCGTCGTCGGTCTTGGGCCGGAGCTTCGCACGGATACCCTTCAGGTACTTCACCAGCGCCGAGAACCCCTTCACGTCCGACGGCGCCGCCCACCTGCTCATCTCCGACCAGGTCCGGTCCTCATCGAGATAATCCACAAGCCCGAGGCCGGGTTCGATGGGGACGTAGAGTTGGGGATC
>CAYWGY010000193.1:0-5381 GCA_964458055.1 uncultured Acidimicrobiaceae bacterium
TATGCGATCCCCACCGATCACCCTCCGGTCAGTCCCGAGGCGCCCGAGATATATGTGTACGGCGTGCGCAACCCCTGGCGATTCTGGATAGACCCGGTGACCAACCTCGTCTACATAGGAGACGTGGGCGGAGACAGTTACGAGGAGATCGACATAGCCTCCCTCGACGAGCCCGGGGCCAACTTCGGGTGGTCCATCCTGGAAGGCCACGACTGGGGTCCCTTCACCCAGGGCCTGCGGTGCAGGGAGGACCCCGCCACCTGTGACATCAGCGGCTTCATTCCCCCCGCCCTGGCTCTTGCGCACGGTCCCGAGGTCTGCGCGGTGGTGGGCGGGGTCGTGTACAGGGGTCCGGCCATCCCCGAACTGCACGGTCACTACTTCTACTCCGACCTGTGCGGCGGTTTCCTCCGGAGCTTCCGCTGGGACGGATCGCTCGCCATGGATCTCCGTGACTGGTCTTCGGATGTGGAGAAGCTGGTCCAACTTCTCTCCTTCGGCGTCGACACCCGCGGCGAGATGTACGTGATGAACACCGACCACCTCTTCCGGATAGCCCCGGTGCGCTGAAAACCGGCGGCGAGTTCCGAGGGACGGGAACACCGCCCCACCTTTCCCACCGCCCGGTCGGTTCCCCGTTGCGTACCGCTCAGGGCACCAGCACGGCCCGACCGAGGATGCGTCCTGCGGCCAGGTCTGACAGGGCCCGGCAGGCCTGGTCGAGTGGATACCTGGTGACCCGGGGTACCAGCCTGCCCGACAGCGCCAGGTCGGTCACTTCCACCAGGTCCCGGTAGCTTCCCACGTAGACTCCTTCGATCTTCTTCTCTCCTCCCACCAGGTCGAAGATCGGGATGCGAAGGCTCCCGCCCACGCCCACCGCCACATAGTGGCCACCGAATCCCAGAAGTTCCAGGCCTGCTGCGGACGTCTCGTCCGACCCGACGAAATCGAGCACCGCCGCCGGCCGGGCGCCGCCCAGGAGAGCCGTGAGCCTGTCGGGTCTGACCGCGTCCGCGGCGCCGCACTCCTCGGCGAGCACCAGCGCCTCGGTCCTGATGTCGGTGGCCACCACCCTTGCGGGCGAGATCGCCGCCAGGATCTGTACGGCCAGATGCCCGAGGCCTCCCGCTCCCAACACGACCACCGTGTCCCCGGGCCGCAGGTCCGGTTTGGCACAGGCCCGATAGGCCGCCAGGCCGGCGTCGGTGAGAGGCGCCAGGTCGGTTGGGTCCACCCCTTCTGGCAGCTTGACCATGGCCCGCTCGTGTGAGAGGAGGTGGGTGGCGAATCCCCCGGGAGCGTTTATCCCCGGAGTTACCCGGTCGGGCGCCCACTGGTCGAGCCCGTCTCGCTCGGGGTCGCTGAGACCGCCGGAGACAAAGGGGTAGCACAGCACCGGATCACCTGTTCTCACCGTCTTGACCTCGCTTCCCACCGCCTCGACAAATCCGGCGTTCTCATGGCCCAACACATGGGGCAACTCCACGGGGATCTCGCCGGTAAGCAGGTGGAGTTCCGTGCGACACACCCCGGCGCCGGCGATGCGCACCACCACATCGTGAGGACCCTCCGGTTCGGGCAGGGGAACGTCCGCCGGTTCCACCAGATCTCCGGAGAGATCGGGTACCAGCCTGTGCATCACTGCCGCTCTCATTCAACCCTCTTCCGTTTTGGAATGACCTTCGACTGCTTCGTGAAACCTAGCCGCGGGTGCGGGGAGTGTAGAAGGACCTGAGAGAGGCGGTGGCGGGAATCCGCACCCCGGCCACTTCGATCTCGTACTCCCCGGCGTCCACCCAGGCCTTGTCGATCCCGTCGGGATGGACCAAATAGCCCATGGCCAGGCAGCGGTCCTCGACATAGCTCCACATGCCCGAGGTGGTGCGACCCAGGGTCTCTCCGTTGCGGAAGATTGGCTCGTCGTGATAGAGGAGGCGGTCGGGGTCCTCCAGGCGGAATTGCACCAGGCGTTTGGGAAGGCGTCGACCCCTCTGTGACTCCAGGGCGTCCTTTCCGCAGAACCCTCCCGGCTTGTTCCAGTCCACCGCGAAACCGAGGCCGGCCTCTAGGGGTGTGTCCTCGTCTGTGATGTCGTGTCCCCAGTGGCGGTAGCCCGCCTCGAGCCTGAGCGAGTTCATGGCGTGGTAGCCGGCATGGCGCAGACCGTGCCCGGCGCCCTCGGCCACCACCGCGTCGTAGAGGGAGACGCCTTCGTCGGCGGGAAGGTAGAGTTCCCAGCCCAGTTCGCCCACGTAACTCACCCTCATTGCCAACACCTCATGGCCCGCCACCGTGATCTCCCGGGCGGCGCCGAACGGGAATGCCTCGTTGGAGAGGTCGGCGTCGGTGAGCGCCGACAGCAGCGCCCGGGAACGGGGACCCATCACACCCAGGGTCGTGAGAGAAGGGGTGATGTCCCTTATCCGGACATCGTGGCCGCGAGCCGCCCGGCGCAGGTGGGCCCAGTCGCGGGTGGGCGCTCCGGAGCCAGACACCACCAGGAAACGCTCCTCCGACAGCCGGGTCACCGTCAGGTCGGCCTCTATGCCTCCCCGGGAGTTGAGCCACTGGGTGTAGACCACCTTTCCCACCGGACCGGGGACCCGCCCGGACGAAACCCATCCAAGGAGTCGAGCCGCGTCGGGACCTTCAACATCGTATTTGACGAACGAGGTCTGATCGAAGAGTCCGACCGCGTGGCGCACGGCCAGACACTCCTCGCCCGACGCCTCCCACCAGTTCTGCTTGCCGTAGGAGTACCGGTAGCGTCGCTCCATTCCCTCCGGCGCATACCAGTTGGGCCGTTCCCACCCCGACATCTCCCCGAACACCGCTCCGGCCGCGTCCAGCCGGTCGTGGAGGGCCGACAGCTTGACATCCCGGGCGCTTTCGTACTGGAAGAAGGGCCAGTGCATGGCATAGAGAAGGCCCAGGCTCTCCGATATGCGGTCCTCCAGGAATCCGGGTTCGGTCTGGTGCGGTTGTGCTCTGCGGATGTCCACCGGCCACAGGTCGCGGGGAGGATGGCCGTCGATGATCCAGTCGGCCAAGACCCACCCGACGCCACCGGCCGACTGGATTCCGACCGAGTTGAACCCGGCCGCCACGAAACAGCGGTCCACCTCGGGCGACTCTCCCAGGTAGTAGACGCCATCGGGGGTGAACGCCTCCGGGCCGTTGAAGAACAGTTGGATCCCCGCATCGCCCAACGCCGGCACCCGGTGGATGGAACGCTCGAAGATGGGTCCCACGTGGTCCCAGTCCTCGGGAAGCACCCCGAAGCTGAAATCCCGGGGTATCCCGTCCAGTTTCCAGACCTTTCCCCGGGGCTCGAAGAAACCGGTCATGATCTTTCCGGTCTCCTCCTTGAAGTAGGTGTAGTTGGTGGGGTCCCGCAGGGTGGGCATTCCCGGCGGCACCCCCTCCATGGGTTCGGTGACCAGGTAGAAGTGCTCGCAGGCCTGGAGGGGAACCCGGACTCCGGCAGTGGCGGCCAGTTGCCGGGTCCACATCCCGGCTGCCAGCACCACAGTCTCGCACTCCACGTATCCCTTCTCGGTCTCAACCCCAACCGCCCGCTCGTTCTCGACCCTGATGGAGGTGACCGCCACTCCCTCCCGGATCACCACCCCCCGGTCCCTGGCGCCCTTGGCGAGCGCCATGGTGGTGTCCACCGGGCTGGTCTGCCCGTCATGAGGGATCCAGGCCGCTCCCACCAGGTCGTCGGTGCGGATCAGGGGCCACTTCTCCCGCAATTCGTCGAAGTCCATCTCTCTCATCTCCACGCCCACGGTCTTCGCCATGGACAGGCCCCGCATGATCTCCTCCCAGCGCTCGTGATCGGAGGCCACCGAGATGGAACCCACCGCCCGATAACCGGTGGCCTGGCCGGTCTCGGCCTCCAAGTCCTCGAACAGCCTTGCCGAGTAGGTGGCCAGACGGGTGAGACTGTGGGAGGACTTCAACTGGCTGACCAGCCCGGCGGCGTGCCAGGTGGTGCCTCCCGTCAGCTTCCCCTGCTCCAGCAGCAACACGTCGGTGACTCCCCGCCGGGCCAGGTGGTAGGCGACGCTGCAACCGACGATTCCCCCGCCCACGACCACCACCTGGGCGCGGTCAGGCAACATCGCAACGCCCCTTTGGGGACTCGCTCGCCGACGTCATCCACCCCTCACGGCGGAGACCGGGAGCCGGATGGGAAAGCGGCGGCGGATGAGATCATCCACCTCCGGGGTCACATGTCCCGGGTAGTGGCTGGCGAGAGTCTCGATGACGTATTCATGAGCACGGTCGGAGGCCGACAGCGCGCCGGCGTCCTTCCAGTCCTCGGGACTGAGTCGGTCTCCCACCCGCGGGTAGAGGTACTCCTTCTGCATCACCCGCAGGGTCTGCTCGTGCCCCAGGAAGTGGCCCTCCCCGCCGATGACATCCTTGACCACCTGCTTTGCCAGGCTGTCGGTGTTCACCTCGATCCCCCGCACGGTGCGGTTGACCGCCCCCAGCAGATCGTTGTCGATCACCATCATCTCCAGGGAGCACCCCAGGATGGAGGCCATCATCCCGGCCGACTCGTACACCAGGTTCGATCCGGCGAGAGCCGCCAGGGCAACGGTGAGCCCCTTCTCGTGCCCGGCCTGGCCGTCGATGACCTTGGAGTCGGTCATGCCCGCCGGCACTCCGGAAGGAAGTCCCAGCCAGTTGGCGATCTGCGCGGCGCCGGCGGCGAGTACCGCCTCCTCGGGACTACCACCGCTCATGGCCCCGGTGCGCAGGTCGGAGACGAACGGCCACAGTCCCATCACACAGGGATGTCCCGGAGACAACAGGTTAATGCAGGTGAGAGCCGACAGGCATTCGGCAAGGGCCTGCACCAGCGACCCGGCCAGGGTGGCAGGTGAGGTCGCTCCCGCCTGGCCGGCCGACAGCAGATTGATGGGCATCCCGGTGCGTACCATGGCCACCATGCCCTCCGCCGTCTCCTTGGCGAACCGCAGCGGCGGCACCACGAAAGTGGCGTTGGCCGCTATGAACGGGCGCTTGCGGAACTCACCCGGTCCCCCCAGGACCATGTCGCACATCTCCACAACCTCGTAAACATGGGGCGCCTGGAAGAATGAAGTACCGATTGGCTTGGTGGTGCCCATCATGTTGGCGTATGCGGTATTGATGTCCACCTCCCGCGCACCCTCCACGTCGCGGGTAACGACAGGTCTGACAAAGAAGTGGATGTGCTCGAGGGTGTCCACCAAACGGGCGAGATCGTAGAGGTCCCGGGTGGTGGAGGGACGGTATGACTGGGTGACATGGTCGAGAATCAACACGGCCGCTCCGGCCGTCCCGAAGTGGACCTTCCTGTCGGCAAGCTCGATGGAACGGCT
>CAYWGY010000194.1:0-5319 GCA_964458055.1 uncultured Acidimicrobiaceae bacterium
TGATGGTCTCGCGGAAGGGAACGTCCCCCAGGAACCGCAGCCCCATCTTCATCATGCGGGCCACCCAGAAATAGATTATGTCGAAGCCCGTTATCAGGATCTCATTGGGATAGAACCTGGCGAGGTCATCGGTCTGCTCGGGCCATCCCAGCGTGGAGAAGGGCCACAGAGCCGAGGAGAACCAGGTATCCAGCACGTCCTCGTCCTGGGTGAGTTCCGCGGACCCGCACTCTCCGCAGGCCTCCGGCCGCAAGCGTGCAACCGTGATGTGCCCGGAAGGACAGTACCAGGCCGGGATCCGGTGGCCCCACCAGATCTGGCGGGAGACGCACCAGTCCCTGAGGTTCTCGAGCCAATGGAAGTAGCTCTTCTCCCAGTGGGTGGGGATGAAGCGGTTGTCACCGGCCCGCACGGCTTCGATGGCCGGTCTGGCCAGTTCCTCCACTCTCACGAACCACTGCGTCGACAGGATCGGCTCCACCGCGGTGTCGCACCGGTAGCACATCCCCACCGAGTGCCGGTAGGGCTCCCGGCCCGCCAGCACCCCCTCGGCCTCCAGGGCCGCGATCACGGCCTCCCTGGCGGCAAGACGGTCCAGCCCTGCGAAAGAGCCGCCCTCTCCGGTGACCACCGCCCGGTCATCCAGCACCAGGACCCGTCCCAGGTCATGTCTCTCCCCTATCTCGAAGTCGAGGGGATCGTGAGCGGGCGTGACCTTCACCGCACCGGTTCCGAACTCCGGATCGACTTCCCGATCGGCCACCACGGGAATGAGCCGCCCGACCAGCGGCAACCGGACCATCCTGCCCACGAGATGGCGGTAGCGATCGTCGTCGGGGTGTACCGCCACCCCGGTGTCGCCCAGCATGGTCTCTGCCCGGGTGGTGGCCACCACCACCTCCCCGGCGCCGTCCGCGAACGGATAGGAGATGCGTACCAGTTCCCCGTCCCGGGGCTCGTGCTCCACCTCTATCTCGGCCAGCGCCGTCTCACAGCGCGGGCACCAGTTGATGATCCTCTCCCCCCGGTATACCAGGCCCTCCTCGTGGAGGCGGACGAAGACCTCGATCACCGCCGCGGAGAGCCCCTCGTCCAGGGTGAAGCGCTCCCTCGTCCAATCACAGGAGTTGCCCATCCTCCGGATCTGTCGGGTGATCGTCCCCCCGTAGAGATCCTTCCACTCCCACACCCGGTCCACGAAAGCCTCCCTGCCCAGATCGAAGCGGTCCAGCCCCTGCTTGGCCAGGGCCTTCTCCACCACGTTCTGGGTGGCTATCCCGGCATGGTCGCTTCCGGGGACCCACAGCACCGCATATCCCTGCATGCGGCGCCGGCGGGCGATCACATCATGGATGGTGTGGTTGAGGGCGTGACCCATGTGCAGGGACCCGGTGACATTGGGAGGGGGAATGACCACGCAGAAGGGTTCCCCGCCCGGCCGGTATTCGGGACGGAATACCCCCGCGCGCTCCCAACGTTCATACCAGCGGGACTCGATCTCGGCGGGATCGTAGGAGGCCCTCATGGGACTGGGAGCGCCTTCCGGGATCGAGGGAGGCTGCTCAGGCGGTTTGTTCACGCTGGCGGCTGGTCGACCGGGCGTCTCTCAGAGAGGTGACGTTACCCTCCCGCACCATCAGGTGGTCCACCACCACCCGGCGCAAATCGGGACGGCTGGGCGCATGGAACATGAGTTCACGCAGGAGGTCCTCCATGATGGCCCGCAGGCCGCGGGCGCCCGTTCCCCGGGCGTGGGCCTGATCGGCTATCTCGGTTATCGCCTGGGGGGTGAAGATCAACTCGACGTCGTCCATGTCAAGAAGATGTCGATACTGCTTCACCAGGGCGTTGCGAGGCTCCTGCAGGATCTTGACCAGATCGTCGACGTCCAGGGGATGGACGGCGCTCAGCACCGGCAGCCGCCCGATGAACTCGGGAATCAGCCCGTACTTGATCAGGTCCTCGGGCAGGACCTGTCGCAACAGGTCTCCGTCGTCGCGTTCGCTGCGAGACTTGATTTCGGCGCCGAAACCCACCGAGCCGCTTCCCACCCGGCGGCTGATGATCTCGTCGAGGCCGTCGAAGGCGCCTCCGCAGATGAACAGCACATCGGTGGTGTCGAGTTGGAGGAACTCCTGGTGGGGGTGCTTTCTCCCGCCCTGGGGCGGGATGGAGGCCACGGTGCCCTCCAGGATCTTCAAAAGGGCCTGCTGCACTCCCTCTCCCGACACATCCCTGGTGATGGAGGGGTTGTCGGCCTTGCGGGCCACCTTGTCTATCTCGTCGATGTAGACGATGCCGGTCTGCGCCAGCTTCAGGTCGTAGTCGGCCGCCTGCACCAGCCGGAGGAGGATGTTCTCCACATCCTCTCCGACGTATCCGGCCTCGGTGAGAGCCGTGGCGTCGGTGATGGCGATGGGGACGTTGAGTTGTCGGGCCAGCGTGCGGGCCAGGAGGGTTTTACCCGATCCGGTGGGGCCGACAAGGAGGATGTTGGACTTCTCCACCTCGACATCGGAGTGGGGCCGGACGGCCAGCCGCAAACGCTTGTAGTGGTTGTAGACAGCAACCGAGAGGGTCCTCTTGGCGAGGTCCTGGCTAACGACGTAGGAGTCGAGGTACTTGTAGATTGCCGCCGGGTTGGGAAGTTCCTCCACCCGGTGCCCATCGCCGGCGGTCTCCTCCTCGATGATCTCGTTGCAGAGATCGATGCACTCGTTGCAGATGTAGACGCCCGGTCCGGCGATGAGTTTCAGGACTTGCTTCTGGGACTGTCCGCAGAAGCTGCACTTCAGGAGATCCGGTCCTTCCCGGGCCATCCGACGACCTCAGTTCCCGACTGCGGTGAGAGTCTGGCGGGACAGCACCTGGTCCACCACCCCGTAGTCGACAGCCTCTTTCGCCATCATCCAGAAGTCACGATCGGTGTCATTGGCGACCTTCTCCATGGATTGCCCGGTGTGGTGCGAGAGAATCTTGTTGGTCTGCTCCCTCATCTGCAGTATGAGCCGCGCCTGGATCTCGATGTCGGTCGCCTGGCCGGAAGCGCCTCCGTGGGGTTGGTGGAGCATCACCCGGGCGTGGGGCAGGGCAAAACGCTTGCCCGGCGCTCCTCCCGCCAGGAGCACCGCGGCGGCGGAGGCGGCCATACCCATACACACCGTGCTGACATCGGGCCTCACGTACTGCATGGTGTCGTAGAGAGCGAAAAGAGAGGTCATCTGTCCTCCCGGTGAGTTTATGTAAAGAAAGATGTCCTTGTCGGGATCATCGCTCTCGAGATGCAGCATCTGGGCCATGATCAGGTTGGCCACGGTGTCATCGATGGGCGTCCCCAAAAAGACGATCCGGTCCTTCAGCAACCGGCTGTAGATGTCGGAGGTACGCTCTCCCCTGCTGGTCTGCTCGGTGACGTGGGGAACCGGGATGTATCCCCGGAACCGGTGCGAGTGGAAGGGCTGTTCAGTCATCTTCAGGGTCATCTATTACCTCCGCTTC
Organism: uncultured Acidimicrobiaceae bacterium; assembly: GCA_964458055.1. Lineage (GTDB taxonomy): Bacteria > Actinomycetota > Acidimicrobiia > Spongiisociales > ZC4RG35 > Bin76. The sequence goes on from CAYWGY010000194.1 coordinate 3,499, forward strand.
GTAGAGAGACTGCCGGGCGTCTCCCTGACCATCTCCAATCTCGCCCGGCGCCGTCGCCGGGTTGAACCATGCCTTCACCCATGAAGGCGCTTCGATCTCTACCGGGTGACCGTCGGAGTCGACCGGCCGGACCGCCATCGCCATGACGGCCTGCGCCCTGGCTCTCAGCATATCGCTGCGCACCTGCTCCACGTGGTCACCCCCTGCCATCTGCTTCTGGAAGGCCTCGGGGTCCTCGGCTTCCCGGGCCGCCCTCCGCAGCACTTCCAGGAGTTCGTCGTCTCCCACTTCCAGGCCCTCTGCCTCGATCACGCTCTCGGTCAGCACCCGGGACTTGATAACCGCCGCCGCCTGGCTACGCAGGCCCTCCAAGAACTGCTCGGGGGTCATGCCGGTCCTCTCCAGGTAACCGGCGTGGTCGACTCCCGCTCTCTCCAGGGAGACCAGATGGTTGCGGAACAGCAACTCCATCTGGGCGGTCTGCAGCCTCTCGGGCAACTCCAACTCCATGTCTGAGAGCACCTCTCCCACGGTGACGTTCACCAGCATCTCCCACTCCGCCGCGATGCGTTGGTCCGCCACCTCCTGGCTCATCTCCTCCTTCAACTCCTCCAGGGAGTCGTGACCGGTGTACTCCGACGCCCAATCGTCGTCCACCTCGGGAAGGGACCGTGACTGCACCTCCACGATGCTGATCTCGTAGGTCCCCTCCGCCGTCTCGCCGGCATCTGACATCTCTGCCTCCACCAGGTCGTCGTCGTCCCATTCGTCGTCCCAGTCTTCGGCTTGCGCTTCCACCTCGGGCTGGAGCCAATCGGGGAGAGCGGCGGTTACCCGGATGTCATCACCGACCTCGCGGCCCACCAGGCTCTCGTCGATCCGGCCGGTGAGCCGTTCGGAGCCCACCTCGTAGCTGAACCCGTCCAGGGCCAGCGCCTCGACCGGCCTCCCCCCTTCGGTTACCGTCATGTCGACGACCACGAAGTCGCCCCTCTCGATGGGTCGTTCGACGGGCTGGAGCGGTGCGTACATGTGACGGAGTTGTTGAAGACGCTGCTCAACCTCTTCGGAGGCGTCAGGGGGCCGGCTCACCTCGACGCGCCGGTCCCGGTATTCGGGGGGAGAGTCGAGACGGGGCCATGTGGTGACTCTCACCTCCACCCTCAGCGCGCCGTTGTCGGCGTCGGTGACCGACTCCAGCAGCGGCGGGAGTACCGGGGCGATCCCCGTGCCCGAGAGAATCCGGCCCATCCTGGACGGGACCAGGTCCTCCAGGGCGTCGGATCTCAGGCGATCGGCGCCCACCCGCCTCTCCACCAGCCGCCGGGGCGCCCTGCCCGGACGGAAGCCCGGGATGCTCACTTCACGGGATATCCGGCGGGACGCCATGTTCATCGCCCGGTCGAGTTCGCCACCCGAGATCCGGAAGGCCACCATCTTCTCGAAGGGACCGGCGTCGGAAAAAGAAACGTCTGCTGTCACAGGACCGCGCGCTTCCTCATTGCCACATCACCACTTAGAACCATCGGGACGACCGAGGGGACTTGAACCCCCGTCCTCCAGGGCCACAACCTGGCGCTCTAACCTGACTGAGCTACGGTCGCCATGTAGGGGAACCTCCCCGGCGCCCCCGGGAGGATTCGAACCCCCGGCCAAGAGCTTAGAAGGCTCCTGCTCTGTCCTCTGAGCTACGGGGGCTCTGGCGGTCACCAAAGGAGATCCCACAGAGCGGGTGAAGGGAATCGAACCCTCACCACCAGCTTGGAAGGCTGGGGCTCTACCATTGAGCTACACCCGCTGACAGCACTCAACATAGGCTAG
>CAYWGY010000195.1:0-5248 GCA_964458055.1 uncultured Acidimicrobiaceae bacterium
AACAGCGGCCTGGTTCGCAGAGGAGACCGGATCGACACCGCGGAGGCTCTTTGTGGGTTCGTGAGAGCCAACCAGGCCACCCATTCGGGACAGCGCATGTGTGAACTGTTGGGTGTGCTCGCCCAGCGGCGGTGTCTGGGAGCAGATCCCTCCAGATCCTCCGGCCGAGGGATTGACCGCTCGAAATGGACTGGAGGAGGGAAGCTTGTCCAAAGACGCCGCTCAGTATTGGAAGAGTATCGTGTCGAGTTCCTCGATCCGCTCGTCCCGTGTGAACCGCCAGGTGCCGATGTAGCCCTGCAGCAGGTCGCCGTTGCTGTCCCAGTCCAGGGAGTTGGCGGCGCCTTCGTAGTTGATCTGACGACCCGCGGCGAGCAGGCGAAGGCCCTCGGCGACTCCATCGGGAGTCCCCGGGATCTTCTCCCCGGGTGGGCTGCCGACGGCCCGTAGCTGGTCCCGAATGGCTGCCCCGTCGACGCTTCCCGCTGCTTGGGCAGCCAGGGCCAGGGCAACGGTGGCGTCGTAGGTCTCCTTGACGTAGGTGAGTTGGGGCGGTCCGCCATAGGCGGCTTCGAAGGCCGTCTCCCACGCGGCGGTGGCGTTGTTGTCCGGAGCGGGAGCCCCTGCGGTGCCGTACATGTCGCCCAGCCGCTCGCCTCCTATCTCCCTGACCAGGCTCAACCTCTTGGCGGCATCGCCAAACACGAACTGGGTGTAGATGCCCTGTTCCAGCGCTTCTTGGACGATGGCCAGCGCCTGCTGCTCGAAGGTAATTACCACCAGCGCCTGGGCGCCCCCGCTCGCGCTGGCCTGCAGGTCCGCAAGGAGGGCTGTCTGACCCCTGTCGACGGGGACGGCGCGCAATTGCCCGTCCCAGGACTCCTCAAAGCTGCGAGCCAGCCCCTGGCCGTACGGGTCATCGATATAGACCAGTCCCACGTTGTCGAAGCCTCGTTCACCGGTCAAGCGGGCAAGGACGGGGCCCTGGGCGGTGTCGGACAGGGCCGTGCGGAAAAAGTAGCCATTGTCGGCAGCGACGGTCAACTGAGGAGACGTGGCCGAAGGGCTGATGGTCGGCACGCCGGCCGGCCCGGCGACCATCTCCGCCACGGGCAATGCGATGGCGCTGGCGGTGGGCCCCACGATGGCATGGACACCCTCAGACTCCACTAGGTGCCGCGCCGCCTCGACTCCCAACTGAGGGTCTCGCGTGGAGTCGGCCTCCACCCCCTCCACGGGCCTGCCGAGCACGCCTCCTGCTTCGTTAATGTGCTGTAAAGCCAGATCGAAGGCGCGTTTCCTATCGGCTGCGGTCTCCGGGGCGCCGCTGGAATTCAGCATAAGCCCGATCTTCATGGACGCGGAGGCCCCAGACTCCGCGTCACCGCCGTCGTCACAGGCAACAACCGCGAAGAGCAAGCTAGCAGCCACAACTAACCGGACCAGGATAGGCGTAGCTTACAACAGGACCTCGGCTTAGCTAAGCCTTTGTCTCGCCAGGGGATGAGGCGCTTTTCGGCCATGCGCATGATGAGGTCCATGGTGACTCCGAGGATGCTTATCAGGATCACCGCTCTTATGGTTCCCACTCCGCCACTGCAATCGCGTTGCGGACCGGCTAGCCAACCTCGCACTGGACCTCTACCTGCCGCCGCCCGGAGTTACTGCGCCAGAAGCGGCCTTGGGCGATCTCAAGACTGTCCCGACTCTCTTGTAGCTCCAATCTGTAGACGATCACTGCCAGGGCGGTTAGACACACTCACCGACATCTACGGTGAGGACTCCATAGGTGCCGCCAGGAGCTTCATCGAGGTTGGTCACCTTGAAAGCTCCGACCATCCGGGGGATGGCACCCAACAGCAAGACAAACCGAACCCACTCTCGATTATCGCGAGTTGGTGTTGTTGGCGCTACGGGGTTGGCAGGGCCTCTACCGGATCCAGTAGGCGTCTTCGCCGTGTTGGGAGATGTCGAGGCCGATGATCTCCTCCTCCGCGCTGGTTCGCAGACCGATGGTCTTGTCGAGGACCTTGGCGATTATCCATGTGGCGCAGAATGTGAACGCCATAACTGCGGCCGCACCCACCACCTGCTTGCCGAAGAAGGCGCCGCCGCCGTAGATGAGACCGTCGAACTCGCCGTACTGTGCCGAGGAGAAGACCCCGGTCAGGATGGAGCCGATCAGCCCGCCCACCATGTGAATGGCTACCACGTCGAGAGAGTCGTCGTATCCGAACCTCTCTTTCAGGCCCACCACCAGCGAGCAGACATAGCCTCCGACCAGTCCGATCACGATGGCTGCGGAGGGACTTACGAACCCGGCTGCGGGAGTGATGGCGACCAGCCCGGCAACGGCTCCGGAGACCAGTCCCAGCAGAGTGGGGCGGCGGTGGCGCACCCAGTCGGAGATCATCCATCCGAACGCTCCCAGAGCGGCTCCCAACTGGGTGTTCAGGAGCGCCGTTATGGCGGCGCCGTCGGCGGCGAGTGCCGAACCGGCGTTGAATCCGAACCATCCGAACCACAGGAGTCCCGTGCCTATCACGGTGATGGGATACGAGTGCGGGGGGTGCTCTACGCCGAAGTCGCGCCTAGGTCCCAACACCCGGATCAGCGCGAGCGCCGCGATCCCGGAGTTCACATGTATCACCAGGCCTCCGGCGAAGTCACGGGCGCCCCAGGAGAACAGCCACCCGTCGCCGGCGAATCCCCAGTGGGCGACCACCGGATAGACCAGCAGCGACCACAGCGCCGCAAAGATCACCCAGGATGTGAACTTCATCCGTCCGGCGACCGCTCCCGCTATCAGGGCGGGCGTGATGATCGCAAACATCATCTGGAACACCGAAAACAGCACCTCATCGTCCGGAAGGCCCTCCAGACCCACCTTGCTCAGGTCGCCGATCAACCCGAGGTCGCCGGCAGAGGCGCCGAAGGCCAGCGAGAACCCGACCACCACCCAGATCAGGGTGGCGATCGGGATGGTGACGATGTTCATCATCAGCATGTTGACCACGTTCTTGGTGTTCACCATCCCGCCATAGAAGAGCGCCAATCCAGGCACCATGAACAGCACCATGGCGGAGGCTGTGAGCATCCATGCAATGTCTCCGGTTCCCAAAACGATTCCTCTCTTTCCAGTGCGAAGAGCGCCCGCCCGAAGGGTCAGGCCTCCGGTCGACCAGCATTGTTTCACCAAAGATGATAACTATCAGTTACTTCGTCCCGGGCGATAGCGGCTCACCGTCTCGGCGGGCGCCGTCCCAACCTCGGGGGGTCGCACCCGGTTGACTCAGCGGTTGGCGAGTTCCTCGATCAGCTTCGGCATGACTTTGTGGACATCGCCCACGATGCCGAGATCGGCAATGGTGAAGATGGGTGCGTCGGGGTCCTTGTTGATGGCGATGATGGTCTTGGCATCCTTCATTCCCACCAGATGCTGCATGGCGCCCGATATGCCGCAGGCCATGTATACATCGGGCTTGACCGTCTTGCCTGTCTGGCCCACCTGCGTGGCATAGGGCACCCAGCCGGCTTCGACGATGGCGCGGGTGGCGCCGGTGGAGGCTCCAAGCGGTGCGGCCACTCCCTCCACCAGTGAGTAGTGCTCGGCCGCTCCCAGTCCCCTGCCGCCGGAGATGATCACCGAGGCCTCCTCCAGGTCGGGTCCCTTCCTGTCTCGCGCATGGCGTTCGGTCACCACCGCGGCGGCTCCTCCCACGTCGGGCAACGCCACCTCGACTACCTCGGGGCGGGAACCTCCCACCTCCTCGGCCGGGAAGGACTTGGGCCGGACGATCACCAGGTGCGGCGCCTCGCCCAGGGAGACCGCCTCGGCGATCTCCGAACCTCCCGAGATCTCATGGCGGGTGGAGACGCTTCCATCCGGGGACACGTCCACGTCCACGGAGTTGGAGAGGACCGCTCGGCCCAGGCGGGCCGCCAGCCGACCGGCCACGTCACGGTCGGTGTAGGCCTGGCCGAAGAGAATCAAGCCGGGTCGCTGCTCGGACACCAGCCCGGCGATGGCCGCCGCAACCGGCGCCGCCGCCAGGGCATCGCCGGGGTTGAAAGCCAGCACCCTTCCGGCGCCGTGGGCTCCCAGGGTGTCCCAGGCCGAATCCGAACCCGCCCCGACATAGAGGACGGTGACCGCTCCCAACCGGCGTCCCTTTGCCAGCAGTTCCAATCCGAGGGTGGAAGGCGCGCCGTCGGCTTCCTCGCAGAAGGTCCAGATCTCGACCATGCCTAGATGACCTTCACTTCCTCTAGTTTTTCCAGGATACGCAGGTGTCCCTCACCCTCGTCCTCCTCCACCACGCCGGCTTCCCTCTCGGGCGCCGGCACGACCGACACAACTTCCTGGGCCACCGCAACATCGAGGCCCAGGTCCGACGTCACCAGGGTCTCGGTGGGCTTTCTCTTGGCCTGCATGATCCCCCGGAAGGTGGGATACCGGGGTTCCACCACCCCTGCGGTAACCGAGATCACCGCCGGAAGATCGGCCGCAACCACGTCGTAGCCCGCGCTGGTCTGGCGCTGGATGGTCACCCGACCGTCTCCCACCTCCACGCCGATGGCGTAGGTCAGCGAAGCCACTCCCAGTAACTCGGCCACCATCTGGGGAACCACCCCCGAGTAACCGTCGGTGGACTCGGTGCCCGCTATGACCAGATCGAAGCCGGTCCTCTCGATGCAGGCCGCCAGCACTCGGGCGGTGGTGAGCGCGTCGGAACCCGTCAGCGAGTCGTCCTCGACCATCACCGCCTGGTCGGCGCCCATCGCCAAAGCCTGTCGGATTCCCTGAGCGCGACCCACCGGACCCATGGAGACCAGCGTCACCGTTCCGCCCGTGGCCTCGGCCAGCCTCAGGCCCATCTCCACGCCGTAACGGTCGGTGTCATCAAGGATCTGATCCTCGGTTCTCACCAAACGGTGGGTGTCGGGATCAAAGCGGGAGGGGTTGGCCGGGTCGGGGATCTGCTTGACGCATACCAGTATCCGCATGAGAAACCCGAATGATACCACCTGTGAAAGGCGTCAGATCCGGGGCAACAACGCCATCAGCAGGCGGCCGAAGTCGCCCTTCACCAACTCGGCGGTGGCGCTGACGTCCTCATGGGTGAGCCGATGATCCGCAATTCCCGCGGCCAGGTTGGTGACCACAGAGAGGCCGAGCACCTTCCTCCCCATGTGCCGGGCAGCGATCACCTCGGGAACGGTGGACATCCCCACCAGGTCGGCGCCC
>CAYWGY010000196.1:0-5219 GCA_964458055.1 uncultured Acidimicrobiaceae bacterium
CTTTCCCCTGAAGTCGCCGTCGATGGGGGAAGGCAAGTAACTGTCCACGAACCCGGCAGGGTCCACCGAAGCGAATCCCGTGCCGTTCTGCTGCACGGCCTCGGGTATCTCCGCAGACTGGCGGACCCTCTTCACCGGTGGCTTCTCGGGTGCGTCGCCGCCGAACAGCGGAGCCTGTGCCGTGGGGGTCGGGCGAGCCTTGGAGGTAGTCATGATCTATCCCGCAGCCAGGGAACGGCGCCGAGGCTGGCGGAAACCGGGACCGGATGTTGTGTTTCTCGCTGGCAACAGGCTCTCGGGGTATCCCTCGTTTCGCTAGACAGACTACTACGTCGACGCCCTTCGTCGGAGTTTTGCCGCTGTCACGGCACACGGGGCGATTCCACATTAAGCGGGCACGCAAATAGCATTCCTGTGGGAGTTGCTCCTCCCTTCCTGAGCGGCCCGGAAAGGAATGAGTGTGAAGAGAATCGTCAATGCCTTTGCGTTTGTGGTGTCCAAGGCGCCCTGGGCGGTGGTGGTGACCACCCTGATCCTCTTCGGGATCTTCGGCTCCCTGTCGGCCCAGATCGAGCTGGGCCAGGGTAACGAGGGTCTTTCGCCCGACAACCCCGAGTTGCTGGCCACCGACAGGATCAGCAACCTCTTCGGCGGGGACGACACCCAGGAGAGCGTCCTCCAGGTCATCATCCGCAAGGAAGGCGGAGACGTCTTCACCAAGGAGGCCTACGACGTGGTGACGGCCATCAACTCCGTCCTGGCAAGTGAGGAACTGGCCGACAACCTCTCCTTCCAGCCGCGCAGGGGTGCCTCGTTCAACTACCTCCAACCGGCCATAGCCCTGGCGGACGGAAAGGGCGTTGCGGTGACAAGCGATCAAGACGTCAAGGACCTCTTCATCGAGGCCACAGCGGGACCGCGGGCGAATCCACAGCTTGCCTCCCTGGTCAGCCAGAACGGCGATCTGTCCTCTGCCACCGCTCCGGCCGGCCTGGTGTTGGTTTTCACCAAGGTGCCGGTGGGCATCGAGGAGGAGTCGTTTGACCAGGCCATCAACAACGATGCCGAGGTGGCCGAGGCCCTGCGGGCCATACCGACTCCCGAAGGCCTGGAGGTCATTCCCTTCAGCTTCAACCTCCTGTTCGAGGACTCCGGGGATGGCAGCAGCGAGATCGGACGGCTGTTCATGATGGCGGCGCTGATCATTCTCGTCATTCTCGGTTTCGTTTATTGGCTCAAACCAGCAGGCCGGGGCGCCCTGCTGCAGTCGGGGCGCCGCACCCTGGCCGACACTCTCCTGACTCTCTTCACCATCTTCGCCGCCATAACTTTCATGCAGGGCATAGGAGTGCTGCTGGAGCGCGCCGGAGTCATCGCCTCGTTCAACAACATAACCCAGATCATTCCAATCCTGCTGATCGGGTTGGGGGTGGACTACGGAATCCATGTCACCTCTCGCTATCGCGAGGAGATAGGCCGCGGCGAGGATGTGGAGGGAGCGGTGCGAAAGGCCATCGGCACCGTGGGAATAGCTCTGGCGCTCGCCACCGTGACCACCGCCATCGGTTTTCTCACGAACGTCCTGAGTCCGGTGCCGGCTCTGAAGGACTTCGGGATCCTGGCGGCCATCGGAATAGCCGTCTCCTTCATCCTGACACTCACGTTCTTTCCGGCCGCCCGCAAGCTCTTGGACCGCAGAACCGAAAGGGAAGGCAGGCTGTCCTGGGGTTTGCTGCGCGTGTTGATCCTTGCCAGGCAGGTGGACCGCCAACTCGAGCCCAGGCGCCCACTGCCGATAGCGGGCATGAAGGCTTCCTCGGAGCGGCTGCTCCCCCGTCTGATAGCCGGCACTTCGGTGCTGGCCGAGAAGATCCCGGTCTTCGTGGTGTTGGTGGCCTTGTTCCTGGGAGGCATGGGCTTTTGGGGATTGAACCAGTTGGAGGTGAGGTTCTCTTTCACCGACTTCCTGCCCAGCGATGCTCCCGGAGTCAGGTCACTGGAGATCCTGGAGGAGGAATTCGGAGGCGGCCTGGGAGAATCCACCCAGGTCCTGGTCGAGGGAGAGGACCTCTCCTCTCCGCAGGTCCACAACGCCCTGGTCTCTGCCAACATGGGACTGGTGGAGGTGGAGAATGTGGTGGTCTTCGAGACGCCGTTGGGGAAGATCCCCTCGGTCACCTCTCCGATATCGCTGCTCGACTCTCTCAGCAACGGCGGCCCCCAGATCACCCCCGACGAGGCCGTCGTCTCAGCCGCCCGGACCGCCGGGGTGGGTGGGGACCTGCGAGTCGGCTCTGACTCCGATGTCGCTGCCTTGTGGGACGCCATGCTGGCTTCGGCCCCCGGTCAGGCCGGGAACGTCTTCCACCGCGGCGAGTCCGGCTACGACGCCCTGCTCTTCGACATCGGCACCCAGGCCGGGGAGAACGGGGCGATACAACTCCGAGAGGACCTCTTGGAGAACTTCTCGGAACTGTCCGACTATGGGGTCAGCGTGATCGCAACCTCCACGGAGATAATCACCAATCTGATCATCGTGGAGTTGGCGGACTCCCAGACGAGATCCCTGCTCTTCACCCTGCTCGTCGCCACCGTGGTCCTGATGATCAGCTTCTGGTTCGAGAATCGCCGACCGCTCCTGGGCGTGATCACCATGATCCCGGTAGCCCTGGTCGTGTTCTGGACCTACGGCTTGATGTTCGCCACCGGGATTCCCATCGGACCGGTCACCGCCACCCTGTCTGCCCTCTCAATAGGAATCGGGGTACCCTACACCATCCACATCGCCCGGCGATTCGGCGAGGACCGGGTCCGCTTCGAGCAACTCAATGACGCACTGCGATCGACGTCTCGTCACACCGGAGGGGCGCTGGCAGGATCCGCTTTCACGACCATGGCCGGATTCGGGATCCTCATCAGTTCGCGGCTCACACCCTTCCAGCAAATGGGCCAGGTCACGGTTTATGCTGTCGGCCTGTCGCTGGTCGCTGCGATACTGGTGCTGCCTTCCATGCTGGCCCTCTGGGAGCGCTGGCACCGCCGCAGGGCATCGGCAAGGGCCGGCTGATCTCCGGACAGTCGCTGCTCCGGCAGTGGCTACCTTGAAGCGAGGACCGTTGCGCCGGACCCCAACGCGTCCCCACCACCACCATCGGGGTGGGAACGTCAATCCACCAACCGTCTCGCCAGTCTCCGGTGATCCTCGAGATGCCGATCGATTTCGAGTCCCACCAGTTGGCCGTCAACGACCACGCTTCGACCCTGGACCATGACCCTGTCGGCATGGTGCGGTCCGCTCAACACCAGGGCTGCCACCGGATCGTGGGCACCGGCCATGGCAATGCCGTCGGTGCGAAAGCAGGCGACGTCGGCGGCCTTCCCGGGAGAGAGCGTCCCGATGTCGGTCCTGTTGAGCACCTCGGCGCCTCCGCGGGTGGCCACCCTCAGTGCCGACCGGGCGGACAGCATGGGTGCCTGCGAACCCTCCACGGCGCGGGACAGCCGGGCCACCAGCAGCGCCTGGCGGGCTTCTGACAGCATGTGAGAGGAGTCGTTGGAAGCCGATCCGTCCACTCCCAAGCCGACCGGCACCCCGGCGCTCAGATAGCGGGTGAGGGGAGCTACGCCCGAGGACAACCGCATGTTGGAGGTGGGGCAGTGGGCCATCCCGGTGCGGGTGGCCGCCATGGTCTTGACATCGCGCTCGTTGACATGAACAGCGTGGGCGAACCAGACATCTTCTCCCAGCCATCCCACTTCCTCGGCATAGTCGACGGGGCGCATGCCGAAAAGTTCCTGGCAGTACTGCTCCTCGTCCAGGGTTTCAGCCAGGTGGGTGTGGAGACCCACCCCGAGAGAACGCGCCAACTCGGCGGACCGTTTCATGAGTTGAGGGCTGACCGAGAACGGAGAGCAGGGAGCGATCACCACCTGGACCATCGCACCGGGGGAAGGATCGTGATGCCGGGACACCACCCGGGTGCAATCGGCCAGGATTGCGTCCTCATCCTCCACCCACTCATCGGGGGGGAGGCCCCCCTGGGAGCGACCCACGCTCATCGAGCCGCGGGAGACCTGGAAGCGGATTCCCACCTTCCCTGCCGCTTCAACCTGGTCCTCCAACTGCGAGCCGTTGGGCCAGAAATAGTGGTGATCGAAAGCGGTGGTGCATCCCGACAGCGCCAACTCCGCCAGGGCGGTTACCGTGGAGACCCGCACGTGCTCGGGTGTCAGATTGGACCACACGGGGTACAGATGAACCAGCCAGTCGAACAGTTCGGAGTCCTGGGCCATTGCTCTGGTGAGGGTTTGGAAGAAGTGGTGGTGGGTATTCACCAGACCGGGAACCACCACCAGTCCGCGACAGTCGACCACCTCGTCGGCGGTGCCGGGGAGGAGGGGGGTCGGTCCCACCTGCTCCACCCATCCATCCCGGGCGAACAGGCCCCCACCCGCGATTTCGGTCCCCTCGTCGTCCATCGTGACCAACACGTCAGCGTTCTTGAGCAGAAGGGTCCTCGATGAGGGCAAGATGTCGTCCGGTGAATGGGTCATGTTGCTCCTGGCAAAGGCTAGCTGTCTATTCCTTGGCGGGTTATCGCGAAAACCTGTTGATAACTCGCGAAAACCGTGGTCTTGCCTCTGTCTCCGAGGGCCCTCCCCCTCCACCACCTGGCCGTTGGTTGAGCGCGTTGGGGCAGGGCTGGGTATCTTGCGCTCGTTTGCTGATCCCAGGGGCCGAGTGACGTCCGATCGGAACCCCCGGTGGTTGTTACCCATGAATATGGGAGGGGCGTGTGACAGAAGTCAAGAGGTGGGTGCGTTTTATTTTCACAGGTTGGAGATTCCCCCACCAGAGGCGTCCGTCTCTTCGCGTCATCCGGAGAGAGGATGGCCCTGGCAGAGCCGGACAGGCTATGCCGTGAGCGGCTGTTCCGCTAGGTTCCAGGCATTATCGGCGCCCCACCCTTCGACCTCGACCGCCATCCCAACTGGGTTTTCCACGCCGGCAACGAGGAGGTCCTGCCCCGGCTGCCGGGCGATTGGTTTCGACTCATCTACATTGACCCGCCTTTCAACAGCGGAAAGGTCCAGCGCAGGACCACGGTCAGGACCGCCCGCACCCGGCAGGGGGATCGCACCGGATTCGGGGGCCGGCGCTACAGGACCATGCATCCTGGAGCAGTTCGACCCAGCGCCCGGATCGGCGCCGAGAGCGT
>CAYWGY010000197.1:0-5200 GCA_964458055.1 uncultured Acidimicrobiaceae bacterium
GCCGATCTGCACCGCCAACAGGTAGGTGAGGTTGGCCAGGACGGTGCCACCGGCAGTGAGAGCCAACAGGAACTGTTTCCTAGGCATCCTGAGGGGAGTTCGTCTGACCTTGACCAGTAATCCCGCGGCAACGACGCTTCCGATTTTGAATGGGATCAACGGCCAGAATCCGGCTTCGACTGAGATTTGGGCCATGCCGATGAAGACGAGGGAGAAAGCCAGGCCGGCTGCCAGCCCGAACACCGCCTTTGCCGGACGGTTGTCACGTTTGCCGCCGGCTACGGTCAGCCACATGGCCGGGGCTACCAGGGCGACTCCCAACCACGCCAGGAAGGGGTAGCGTTCTCCGGTCAGGAGACCGAACAGGAATGGGACCAGTGACAGGGTGATGGCGGACACCGGCGACACCACTGCCGCTTGTCCCTTCGCCAGGCCCTGGAAGTAGAAGATCACCCCGATGACGCCCCCGATGCCGCTCAACCCTCCCCACAAGAGGTCCGAGACGGCAGGGGCGGTTCCCACTATGAGGTGGTGGGTGACGGCAATCAAACCGGACAGGGCCAAGCCCGAGACGTTCGACCAGAGAGCGACCGTGAACACGGATACCCGGCGTGTGGCCATCCCACCGGTGAAGTCGAATACCCCGTACAGAACAGATGTCAGTCCGGCTAGGAGGATTGCCATGAAGGTCCGGTTAACGAAAACAGTGAGAGAATCAGGGGCATGTACAGCCGAAGATGATACCGAATAGGAGCAATCCCAACAGCGATCCCAAGGGCATCGACGATGTGGGATTGAATCCGTTCTTGGACAGCCGAAGAGTGACTGCACAGGCGTATTGATCCGAGCCTGGAGTGATCCTTGGGTTTAACCCTCAACTGGAGGTTATCAGCGCCAGTGAAGCCACTGACAACGCCAGTCCGGTGAGCCGTCGGGCGGTGATGCTCTCTTTCTGAACCAACCGTGCCAGCAGAACTGTTACGGCCGGATAGAAGGAGACGGCAACCGTCACCAGCCCGAACGGGCCGATGTGGATTGCCAGCAGGTAGGTGAGGTTGGCCAGGATGTAACCACCGGAGAGCAACGACAGCAGACGAGTGCGGGGCGGGAGCATCGGAGCCGTCCCCCGGGCCAGGAACAGGGCGCCCACCGTTACCACGCCGCTGATCCGCAGGGTGACCAAGGGCCAGAGCCCGGCCTCGGGCGAGGTCTGGGCTATGGCGATGAAGAACAAAGAGAATCCCAGCCCTGCCGCCAGCCCGTAGAGGGCCTTCCCGGGTTTGTTCTCCTGTGTATGCCTGCGGACGGTGAGCCACAGAGCCGGGACGGCCAGGAGGACTCCCGCCCAGGCTGTGGGGGTGGGCCGTTCTCCCACCGCCAATCCGAACAGGAAGGGCACCATCGCCTGGGTCACCGCCACCACCGGAGCCACCACCGCCATCTGTCCCTTCGCCAAGCCCTGGAGGTAGAACGACACCCCCGCGACACCGGCCAGTCCGGTAAGGGCGGACCAGGCGTGATCCGCCAGGGTGACGGTGGCGCCCGCTATGTGGTCGTGGACGCCGGCTATCACTGCTGCTATCACGAGACCGACGACATTGGCCCAGAATGTGACCACCAGGACCGGCGCCCGGCGGGTGGCCAGTCCCCCGGCAAAGTGGCAGGACCCGTAGATGAGGGCGGTCAGTCCCGCCAGCGTGAAGGCCACCGTCAGAGGGCTATCAGGGCGAGCGAGACCATCGAAAGCGCCAACCCCACCAGCCTCTGGGGAGAGACGCTCTCCTTCTCGATCAGCCAGGCCAGTATGACGATGACAACCGGGTAGAACGAGGAGGCCACTGCCACCAGCCCCAAGGGTCCGATGCGCACTGCCAGCAAATAGGTGAGGTTGGCGAGGATGTCACCGCCGGCCACCGCCGTGACCAGGCGCACCTTTCTCGGAAGGATCGGTTCCACCCCCCGGGCCGCCATGAGGATGCCGATCATGGTCAGTCCTCCCACCCGCACTGCCACCAGCGGCCACAACCCGGCGTCGGGCGAGGTCTGGGCGATGCCGATCAAAAAGATGGCGAAGGTGACTCCTGACGCCAGTCCGTATGCGGCCTTGCCCGGACGGGTGCTCCGGGTTTTCTGGTGGACGGTCAGCCACAGGGCCGGAATGGCCAGCGCCAGTCCCATCCAGGCCAGCGCGGCGTACCGTTCCCCGGTCACGACACCGAACAGGAGCGGTACGACCGCCAGGGTGACGGCCGAGACGGGCGCCACCACGGCCATCTGACCCCTTGCCATTCCCTGAAAGTAGAGGGCCAGCCCGCTGATGCCCGCTATTCCGCTCACTGCGCCCAATGCCAAGTCGGATGGTCCGACCGAAGCGCCGACGACCAGGTGATGGACCGCCGACACCACGATGGCGATGCCCAGACCTACGGTGTTGGCCCAGAGGGTGACCGCCAGCACCGGCGCTCCCCTGGTCGCCTTGGCCCCGGCAAAGTCGCAGATCCCGTAGAGAACGGAGGTCAGACCAGCCAGTAGGAATGCCATGCCGCTTCGGATGGGGAATAGTGGGAAACCAGAGACATATAGGAGGGGTCGCCGCCCGGCGTTGGCAGCGGACCGAGCGGAGACTAGCGGACTGGAGGTTTCGTGGGGAAGTTGCGGGAGAAGCCCTGTGGGTGACCACCGAACCGGGGAGGGCCGCCGGTAGTGTTCTTTTCCAGATGCGAAACGATGAGCGCACCATCTTCGGCTGGGCGATGTACGACTGGGCGAACTCCGCCTATGTCGTGATAATCGTCGGCATTCTCCCCGCCTACTTCGGCTCGGCGATCGTCCCCGATGAGGGATGGATGGGATTGAGCGCCGAGTCCCTGTGGGGATACATGGTGGGACTGATATCCCTGGCCCTCTTCCTGATAACCCCGATCCTGGGAGCGATAGCGGATTTCAGCGCCCGTCGGTTGAGCTTCCTCAGGACGTTCGCCTTCGGAGGCGCTCTGTTCGCGACCTGCTTTGCGTTGGTGTCCACCGGTGACGTCCTGTTGGCCATGCTCATCTTCCTGGCCTCCCATTTCGGGCTGGCCGCCGGCAATGTCTTCTACGACGGGCTGTTGCCGGCGATCACCACCGACGACACCATCGACCGGGTCAGTTCCAAGGGATACGCCTTGGGATACATCGGAGGCGGGCTCTACCTGCTGGTGGCCATGGTCTTCATCTTCTATTCAGAGGACATGGGCATCGAGGAGGCTTTTGCTGCCCGTTTGTCGATCGGCGGAGCGGGTCTGTGGTGGGGGGGATTCTCCATTGTCGCCTTCCGGCGCCTTCGCGAGGTTGGCGAGCCTCAGGGAAGGCTGGATGTCACCAGCGGCCTGGATACGTACCTCCGCTATGCCCGTCTCGGGTTTCGGCGAACCTTCGGAACCCTCCGCAGCCTCTCGGGTCACAAGCACCTGCTGCTGTTCGTGGTGGCCTACATCTTCTACATCGACGGTGTACAGACGGTGATCAACATCTCCGCCATCTACTCCTCCGAAACCCTCGAGATCAGCACCGCTTTTATCGCCCTTGTTCTGCTGGTTGTGCAGTTCACAGCCTTCTTCGGAGCTCTCCTCTTCGGTCGCCTATCGGATCGGATCGGCCCGAAGCGTTCGGTGTCCTTTGCGCTGGTGATTTGGATAGGTGTCCTGGTTGCCGCGTACTACCTCCCCGTCGGCCAGAATTACCCGCTGCTGGCGCTGGGAATGGTGATAGGGATGGTGATGGGGGGAACCCAGGCGCTGAGCCGGAGCCTGTACGGTTCCATCATTCCCGAGCAGGCGTCGGCGGAGTTCTTCGGATTCTTCTCGGTGTTCACCAAGTTCTCCGCCATCTGGGGGCCCATCATCTTCGCCACGTTTGCAGAGGTGACCGGATCGAGCCGACCGGGGGTTCTGTCACTGGTGGGATTCTTCATTGTGGGCCTTGTGCTCCTCAGCCTGGTGAATGTCGACAAGGCCCGAGAGTCGCGTTCGACGTGGGACTTCGCGGAGGAGAGCGGCTAGGAGTCCATTCCTCCCGGGTGGTCGGATCAGCCGATGGCCATTCCCGTCTCGTCGTCGAAGAAGTGGAGTTTCGAGAGGTCGAGAAGCAGTCGGATGCTGTCACCGGCTTTAGGGGCCATGTCGGGATTGACCCTGGCCACGAATTTGGTCCTGTCTCCCAGAGAGGAGACGTCACTACCTTCGTCCTCGAGAAGCTCCCGGATGTCGGGGGTGATGACCGGAGGGGCCGGTTTGCTGAAGTGGATGTACGCCTCCGACCCCAGTTGCTCCACCAGGTTCGGGTCGGCGTCAACCGTTGCCATCCCATCGGGCACCGAGGACGCGGTGAAGATCTCGAAAGCCTCGGGTCTGACCCCCACCACCACCTGCTGGCCGGCATAGGAGGCAAGCTGCGGGTGTTGGGTGAGCACAGACCTGTCGAGGGTGGTCTGCTCGTCGGCAAAGGTCAAGTTGACGCTTCCGTTGTCGGATCTGATCGTTCCGTAGACGAAATTCATGGAGGGCGAGCCGATGAAACCGGCCACGAAGAGATTCGCCGGCCGGTCATAGAGCACACGGGGAGTGTCAACCTGCTGGAGGTTGGTCTGGTCTTCGGTGGCCTTGCGAAGCACGGCCACCCGGTCTCCCATGGTCATGGCCTCGACCTGGTCGTGGGTGACGTAGAGGGTGGTGGTCTGGAGCCGGTTGTGAAGGAGTCCCAACTCCGAGCGCATCTGGACGCGCAACTTGGCGTCGAGGTTGGAGAGTGGCTCGTCCATGAGGAAGGCTGCAGGCTCGCGAACGATTGCTCGACCCATTGCCACGCGTTGTCTCTGGCCGCCGGACAGTGACTTGGGTTTGCGGTCCATGAGTTCGGAGATTTCCAGGATGGAGGCCGCTTCGGCCACCTTGGTACGAATGTCTTCTCTGGGCATTCGACGCATCTTCAATCCGAATGCCATGTTGTCGAAGACGCTCATGTGGGGATACAGGGCGTAGTTCTGGAATACCATGGCGATGTCCCGGTCCTTGGGGGACACGTCATTGACCACCTTCTCGCCTATCAGAAGGGTGCCCTCTGTGACTTCCTCCAGTCCGGCCACCATCCGCAGCAGCGTGGACTTCCCGCAACCCGAGGGGCCGACGAGGACCATGAACTCCCCGTTGGAGACATCAAGGCT
>CAYWGY010000198.1:0-5148 GCA_964458055.1 uncultured Acidimicrobiaceae bacterium
ACGTCGGCCACGGTCTTTTCCCGGTATCCCTCGAACTCCGTTATCCCCGGCTCTCTCCTTTCCGGTTGGTAGAATTTCCTGGCCCCGTACTCTGAGTAGGCGTCCGGGGGTATCTGCAGGTTGAAATGCTGCATTTCCGGGTCCCTCTCCCTTATTCTGCAGAGCATCTCTCCGATCTCGTGGTTCGTCCCCGGCCTTTCTCCCCAGGCCTCCAGGACCGCGTTCATCGCGTTTTCCACCGCGGCCTGCGCGTGCCGTCCGATGCTTCGGTCGGATCTCCCTCCGTCCACCATGTACAGGAAGTCGTCCAGTTCCTTTATTGCGTCAAGGAGGAACTTCTGGTACTGCCGCCAGTCCCTTTCCGTCTCGGCGTATTCCGGGTCGAACTCTTCCGATGAGCCGTGACCCTCGGGGTCTCTTCTCATTGTCAACCCCTCCCTGACTGCCCTGGTCTCAATGCTGTTCCAGTAGCGTCTTCCTTCCCTGAATTCCTCCGGGGATCGCCACACGAGTTGCACCGCCACCCTTCTTCCGTACACTTCGAGCGCCTGTTCCTGGGCCCTCCTGATGTCCTCCTCCGTGGGCGGGTGCCGGCGCACCAGCGTTACGTCAATATCCGAGTCCGGGCGGTAGTCCCCTCTGGCTCTGGAGCCGAACAGTGCCGTCATGTCCGGTTTTAGGGACTGGTCGACTCTCTCCGCGACTGCGACGGCGTTCTCGTCAGCATTCCCCATCGTTGGCTCCTTTCTCTTCTGCCGCGTTTCCGGTTCGGTCGCCTGGAGGCAGCATTCCCCGTGGGTCGTCGACCACTGTCATGTGTTCCGTCCCGGTCTGGTCGATGACCTTTGCTGTTATCCTGTCCGCTGGGTTGCCGCGTTACTCTTCTTCCGCTCCCCGCAACCTGCCCCCGGTGTTCCGCTCCACGTTGCGCTTCTGCTCGTCGGTCAGGGCGTTCAGTGAGAACTCCATGATTCCTTCGCTGAAATAGTGTTCCGCGTGGTGCGCGGCCAGGTTGACGAGCTCTGGCTTCGCGTACAGAAGGTCGGCCACGTCTTGGCCCTCTTCCTCGTGGGCGACGATGGTGACCACGGCCCATGGCGTCAGGACGGACTTGACCGGCACGGTGGGATGTTGGTGAGGTCCTCGGGGTCGGCCCCGATCACCAGTTGCTCGGGGCTCCTGAAGTCGAAGTCTATTAGGACTGTCTGGATCTGGGATTCTGTTTTGTGCGCCAGTTCTTCGGGTGATGGCGTTGTCATCTCGGTATCTCCTCTGCGGTGTTGCGGTTTGGGATGGAGCAGCGGGTCGGTGTGCTGCGGCCCTGTTATTTCACGGCGTTGACGGGTGGCTGGGTATGATCCGGCGTCCTGTGTTCTGACCACTGCCTGTCGAAAATCCCGGTTCACGCTTCGGTGCTGGTCATTTCCAGGGCATTGGCCGGTATCGGCCTCTGTCCGTGCAGGTCCACCGCGAGCATGGCGTCCTCGTATTCCACAGGCTCTAGGCTCTCCGCAATCAGCACCTCCTGCCGGGCGTCCTGGCAGTCGCCGTCCTCATCGGTCCAGTGCTTCCAGTCGTCCCTGTCGTACTCCAGGATGCCGTCAGGTACGGCGGCGACGGTGATGACCAGGGTGGTCGTCGGCTTGGCGGGCGGCGTTGGTGCCGCTCTCGTCGGCTCCGATGGCGGCGTGGACTCCTGTGTCGCCGACGTAGGCGCCGGTGTGGGCGTCTCTTTCGCCGGTTCCGGAGGCATTGCCGGCGCCGGTCCCTGCTCCGTCCCGCATTGGGTCACCGCCCTGAACAGGGCCGACTCCTCTGACACCTCCTCCGCCTCCACCGCCTCAGTCATTGCCGTGGCCATCTCCGCGGGGCCGCCCAGGGCTGCCGTGACGCAGGCGATCTGCTCCCGGTCCTCCGGTTCCATCCCCATCCTGGGGAGGGCCTCCTCCCACTCCTCGTCGTTCATGCAGGCGACGGCGACGCTGAACATCACCATGCTCCCGGCCATGGCCCTCTGGGCATCTCCCTCCAGCCCCGCGGTCGCCACCGTCCTGGGGTCGATGACTTCCAGGGCCGACTGGACGCAGGTGAAGGTTTCCTTGCTGAGCGGGACCGGGGTGACGGTGGCCATGAACAGTTGGTCCATTGTGTCGTCGTCCAGACACCCTATCAGCTGGGCCTGCTCCTCTGTGGAGGCCTGTGCGTCCCCGGTGAGGAAGGCGAGCATCCTCTCCGGGTCCCCGTCGATGCAGGCGAGCTCGGTCTCTGAGAGGCTGGCGAGAAGGGCTTCCTGACCTTTTGTGGACTGTGAGGCAGTCGCTACCGGGGTCGCCTGCGTTGCCAGTGGTGTCACCGGTGCCGATCTTCCCGCCGGCGTCGGCGCTGCCGGGGTGTTCGTGGGCGCCGGCTTTGCGGTGTTGTTTGCCGGTGGCAGAGCGGTCGCGGCCACGGTTGCCGGTGCCTCGGCCGCCGCGGTCTCGGTTGTCTCCGGTGTCGGCGTTGGGCCGGAGCAGGCTGCCAGGGCCATTAGGATGACCAGGATGATCGGGGTCAGGAGGAGATTCCGCACGAGAGACCTTCTTTTCGCGTTGTCCGGGTGGTCTCCATGATACTCCCGCTGCCCGCTGGTATCCCTCTGGACGTTGGTCTTTGTCCCGGCAAACGAAAACCAGGCAAGACATGAAGTCTTGCCTGGCGAACCGGTACGGTCATTCCGAGAGGAGTTGGCGTTCGGGAGGAGGCCTTCCCGTCCCGCTTGGGGATTACTCCGTGGGCGGGTTGTTCCTCCTCCGTCGGTGCCTCCGTGGACCGCGTTCCTCAAGCTGGCGCCTGAGTTCGGCGTTCTCTTGCCGGAGCACCTTAATTTCCTCTTCGTTCGCCTCGGCCCTTTCATTGGCCAAATCGGCTCTGAGCCTGTGGCTCTCGGGTCTCCACTTTCGCTCTACGCGCTCGTAGAACTTGACTGTCTTGTTCAATACGACCTCCTGCGGGAAGCGATAGGGTCTCATCAGCAGGATGGATCCCAGGACCACCAGTCCGAGCATCCCTGCTCCGTAGACTCCCAGCTTTTCAAAAGTTCCCGTAATCCCTTTCACCTCGGGATCGAGGATCAACGCTGCGGCCATGGCCGGGAGGGCGAATACGATCAACCATCGCAAGGGCGGGTCCGGGGACTTGGCGGTGTCGGTGTACCGGTTGGTGTTGAAGATGGGTTCGGCGTTCTTGGTGACGGTGGAGGATCCGGTTCCGGAATTTTGTGCTGGCCGGTGTCCGGTCGCTGTTCAGGCGGCTTCCATGTGAATGGGGTGAACTATGGGTGCCGTGATTCGGTGCTTCTTTGGCTCCGTCACCCGTTCCCTTTTCTGCGGCGCGGCCTGTGACTTGGCTGGAGAGGAACGGGTCTGCGGGTGCGTCAGGGGGAGGCTGGGGCTTCTTCGTCTTCGTCCAGGCCCTCGTCCCAGCCGTAACGGCGGGCGAGGTTCAGCAGTAGGTTCATCAGGCGGGCGTTCTGTTGCGCGGTCTGCTCTTGGCTTGCCTGGAGGTCCTCCAGGGATGCCTGCTGGCGTATGACCACGCCCTGGAGCTGGTCCTGCAGCGAGGTCAACTGGCCCGAGATGGTAACCGTGTGATCCAGGAGTTGGTCGTGGTCTCTGACCTTGTCTTCGAGAGCGCCAACGCGCTGTTCCATTGGCTGTTGCATTGTGGGCCTCCGTGGAGGGGATGTTAGTTGGCTGGTGGTGTGCGGGTCAAGGACATCTGGTGGTTCATGGCCCTGGCGGTATCCGGCACGAAGGCGTCTCCTTGCCGGGCCGTTACGTTTCGCTCGATGGTCCGGGTCATCGTGGTTGCCATGACCCGATTGAGTGTGTGTGTGTCTGTCTGGGGTGACTTTGAGCGGAAAGCTCATGACATTCGCTTCGCTGGGTCCATTCCCGCATCAGCGGGGCTTGGCACGGTGCCAGGTTGTCTGAGACTTGCGGGCCGGGTCCACCCCGTACATCCGGGGTCTGCGTCAAGGGAGTGGTCTTGCATTGCCATCCTCCGGGTTCACCCCCGTCTGCCCGGGCCTGCTCCTCTCTGGATGCTGGTGCGCTCCCGGTGAGGGCGGCGACTGCTCTCTCCGGGTCCCCGCCGATGCAGGCGAGCTCCGCCTCGGAGAGGCTGGCGAGCAGGGCATTTTCGTCCTGAGCGGGTGGTGGCGAGGTAACTTCCGTCGCTGCCGGGATCGGCGTCGGTGGGATGGTCGGTGTGGGTACCGTCGCTGCCGTCGGCTCCGTGGTGTTCGGTGGTAGCGGTGAGGTCGCGGCCACGACTCCCTGGGGCGGTGTAGCCGCGGTCTCCGGGGTCCGTGCCGGGTCGGAGCATGCCGCCAGGGAGTTCCCCACCATCTCCATGGGGTCGGCGTTCCAGTGGAGCAGGGTATCCGCCAGCCCGCACTCGCCATGGCCTGAAAAATTTTCTCCGTTCACTTGGTACCCGCCGACCAGGGAATACCTCATGTACGGCTTCAGGCCGTCCGTCCCCCAGTGGGAGGAAACGCAGTCCTCCAGGAGCTGGTCTGCCTGGACCTGGGCCACGTTGTTTGTCCCCATCGCCACCGGCGGGACTCCGGCCAAGCGGCGAGCCTCGTTGATCAGGTCCAGCATGTGCCGTTTTTCAGCCAAGTTCCTGAGCCTCGGCGGCTCCGTCGCCGTGTCGGGTGGATCCACGAAGTTGCCCCCGGTGACCCAGTACCCGCCGCAGACCGCGAACAGGGCCAGCACCGCGAGGATTTTAACGATGGTCCCTGCGGCTGAACCGCCCTTTCCGGAGCGGGGCTGTGTCGGCGCTGCGGTCTGTGGTCGTTTGGGGGCTGGCCGTGGAAGTGGAGCTACCTGCCCGGCGGCTTGGGGTCTTGACCAAGTGGCTGCCCGTGGACGGGTGTTTCCCGGCTCGTGCCTGGGCCTTCGCCGCCTGCGGGTGAACTCGCTCCGCACCCGCATCCTGAGCTTCCACCACCTCCGAGTGGCTGGAGTCTCTCCAGTGGCCGAGGCATCTACGGGTGCTGATGCTGGCCTTGTTGCTGCCGGTTCAGGAGCGGGGCTTTTCCAGACCTCGGACCATTCCTCCCGGCTGCCGGGTCCCAGGGCGATCAGGAACGCTGCCCTG
>CAYWGY010000199.1:0-3957 GCA_964458055.1 uncultured Acidimicrobiaceae bacterium
TCAACGTCGAAACCTATTCACCCCCATGTCTCATCTACGGTTCCACAACTATACAAACCCGCGGTGACATCATCCCTCCCGTTTTCCGGTGACCCGGTCAGAAGCCCTTGAGGCTGCGTCCCACTCTTCCCAGTCCGCGTTCCATCTCGCGTCGCTCCTCGCGCTCGCGGATCACCTGGCGTTTGTCCAGCTTGGTGCGACCCTTGGCCAGGGCCAGTTCCAGCTTGGCCCTGCCGCTGCTGAAATAGAGACGCAGGGGTACCAGCGTCAGACCTCGCTCCGCCACCCGCGACGAGATCCGCTCTATCTCCCGGCGATGCAGGAGGAGCTTGCGGGGCCTCACCGGATCGTGTCCCCCGTCGCGTGCGAAGGAGTAGGGAGCGATGTACATCCCGTTGACCCAGATCTCTCCCCTCTTGATGGTTGCGAAGGCCTCCCCTATGGATGCTCCGTGGTTGCGGAGGCTCTTCACCTCCGATCCGCGAAGCACCAACCCGGCCTCGAAGGTCTCCCGGACGTCGTAGTCGAATCGTGCCCGGCGGTTGGTGGCGATCAGCTTGGTTCCCATGGCGTTCCTCACCCTTGCAGGTATTTCATCGGGTTCACCGGTGATCCGCTCTCTCGCACCTCGAAGTGCAGGTGAGGACCGGTGCACAGTCCCGAACATCCTACATACCCGATGACGTCTCCCTCGTCGACATCCCTCCCCACCGACGTACCGTAGCGGGAGAGGTGCGCGTAGATGCTGGTCACGTCTCCTCCGTGCTGGATGACCACCGCACGCCCGTAGCCGCCCCAGGTCTGTGCAAGGATCACCCTCCCGTCGCCGGCTGCGCGCACGGGTGTGCCCGACGGTGAGTCCAGGTCGACTCCGTTGTGGAAGATCCTCCGGTTCAGAATGGGATGGATCCTCCATCCGAAGGGAGAACTCACCAGCCCGTTGGTCGGCCAGCCCAGACGCCCCGGCCGCTGCGCCCGCGCCAGCAGCACTTTGCGGTAGGCGATCTCGTTGGCCAGTCGCTCGGCATCGTCCTCCAGACCCTGCTGTTCCTCGCGAAAGCCTCGTATCTGTACCTGCACCTCGGTGACCAGGTCCTCCACCACGGCCAGTTGCTCGGAGGCCTCGAGACGGTACCTCTCCACCTCCTGGAGCTCATCGACCCTTTCCTGGCGCCGGGAATCCAGAACGACCAGCTGTTCTTCGAGGGCGGTCTTCTCTTCGGCCAACAGCGATTCCTTGGCCACGCGGTCCTGGTCGAGCGCTTCGAGGTTCTTCAGTTCCTCGTCGGCCTGCGCCAGGAGGTCGCCTCCGTAGACCCGTCCCAGGGTCAGGTCCACCAGGTTCTCTCGCTCGAACACCGCCCAGCGGCCTGCCGAGAAGAAGTCCATGTACAGGTCGACGGCGCGGCTCTCCACCGAACGCCGGGTCTCCACCATCTGCGAGCGCACAGACGCCAGTTGCGTCTCCAGTAGCGAGACCCGGCTCTCGACCGAGGCCAGCCGGCGCTCGGCCGCCACCACGTCCACCTCGGCCAGTCCCAGCCGGGTGCGCGAGGTGTCCAGTTCCACGTAGGCCTCGTTGAGGCGCTCCTGGGCTATGGCCATCTCGACCTCTGTCTCGGCCAGGACTTCCATGTTCGCCAGGACGGACACCTCCACCTCGGCTATGCCCTGGCGGACACCGTTCAACTCCTCTTCCAGTTCGGCGATGCGGCGGGCGATCTCATCGGCCGACTGGGCCTGTGCCGGACGGCCCGCCGGAAGCAGCGCGGCGGCCAGGGCGACCACCGCCACCGCCCATACTCCCCACCCTCTCTTCACTTTCCGCCTTTCTCTAGGAATCGACTTCACGTAGATGCCGGCTGAGCCCGAGCAGCGACCCCGCCACTCCCACGGTCGCTCCGAACAGCACCACCACCAGGCCCCAGCGGAAGAAGAACTGCCCTGGAATGTTCAGGGTTATGAGTTGGATGGTCTCGCCCAGGCTGTTGAGGTTCCGCGAAGCCACCCAGACGGTCAGCACCGCCAGGAGGGCGCCCACCACTCCCTCGATCAGTCCCTCCAGGAGGAAGGGGACCCGGATGAACCAGTTGGAGGCGCCCACCAGCTTCATCACCGACACTTCGTTGCGGCGCGCGTAGATGGCCAGGCTGATGGTGTTGGAGATGAGGATCACCGCCGAGACGCCCAGGACTATGGCCAGCCCCCAGCCGAGCACGTTGAGCACCCGGGAGATGGTGGTGAGTTGGTCGATCTGTTCACCGAAGGAGCGAACCTCCCAGACCACCGGATCGGCCGAGAGGCGGAACTGCACGTCGCGGTAGAGGTCGATGGTCTGCAGTTCGATGCGCAGAGACGCCGGGAGCTTCAGCGGGTCGGTCACCTCGATGAGTTCGGGACGGGAGGCGAAGATCTCCTTGAACTCCTCGTAGGCGGCCGCCTTGTCAACGTAGCCGACCGTGGCCACCTCCTCCCAGGAAGCCACTTCGTCGCGGTATGCGGCCTGGCCGGCCTGGTCGAGGCCTCCCTGGTCGGGGTCCTTTAGGAAGGCGATGATGTGGGTGCCCTGCTGCCAGCCGATGGTGTTGAGGCGGAGGAGTTCGTTGACGACCAGTGCGCCGAAGGCCAGGGTCAGGGAGATGAAGACCGCCAGGATGGCCCCGGTGGCCACCAGGGCGTTTCGCCGCAGGTTCACCAGCGACTCTCCCACGAGAAAAATCAGCCGGCCCACGGGCGCTCTCCTAGTGCTCCGGTTGACCGATGCCGAACTCGGGAGCGTTCGGGAGGGCCGCCGCCGAGTCGGCGGGAGATGCGGGGATGACCGCGACCGGCTCCTCCTCTTCGGCGGTCTCCTCGAATCCGCCCACCTGTTCGTCGCGGACGATCCTGCCCTGGTCTATGGCCACCACCCGGCGCCTCATGGCATTGACGATGGCGTGGTCGTGGGTGGCCATCACCACGGTAGTACCCGATCGGTTGATGCGGTCGAGGATCCTCATGATGCCCACCGAGGTGGCCGGGTCCAGGTTGCCGGTGGGCTCATCGGCGAGGAGGATGAGGGGGCGGTTGACGAAGGCCCTCGCAATGGAGACCCGTTGCTGTTCGCCGCCCGAGAGCTGGTCGGGGTAGCGCCCGCCGAGGTCATCGAGTCCCACCAGTTCCAGGACCTGGCCCACCTGGTGCCGGATGGCCGACCGGGGCCTTCCTATCACCTCCAGTGCGAAGGCCACGTTCTCGGCGACGGTCTTGGTGGACAAGAGCTTGAAGTCCTGGAAGACGGTGCCGATGGAGCGTCGCAGGAAGGGGACCTTCCACCCGGGCAGGCGGGTGATGTCCTTTCCGGCCACCCAGATGGTGCCGCGGGTGACCGTCTCCTGGCGCAGGAGCAGTCGGACCAGGGTGGACTTTCCCGAACCGGAGGGACCGACCAGGAACACGAACTCTCCCCTGCCGATGTTGAGAGACACGTCCCGAGCGGCCACGGTTCCACCCTTGTACACCTTCGTGACGGAATCGAGTCTGATCAAACTGATCTCCAATGGCCGGCCGGCCGTTGCACAACGGCCAGAAATGATGCTACCAGCGCGGGGAACTTATGGTTGGGACCCTTGTTCGGAGGCGGAAACGCTCCGCGATCTGCGCTCGTGGTTGGAGCGACGCCACTGCAGATAGGACTCCACCAGCGGTCCGAGGCCGCCGTCCAGCACTCGCTGGACGTCTCCGATCTCGGTGCCCGTGCGGACGTCCTTGCACAGCTGGAACGGTTGCAGCACGTAGGATCGGATCTGGCGTCCCCAGGCGGCCTCGCCCTGTTCTCCCCGGATGGCGTCCAGTTCGGCCTGGCGTTGGCGGCGGGCGAGTTCGGCCAGCCGGGAGGCCAGGATGTCCATGGCCCGGGAGCGGTTCTGCAACTGGGAGCGCTCGTTCTGGCACTGGGCCACCACTCCGGTGGGTAGG
>CAYWGY010000199.1:3967-5071 GCA_964458055.1 uncultured Acidimicrobiaceae bacterium
CACCTACCGCTCCACCGCCGAATCGGTGGTGTTGACATGCTGTCCCCCTGCGCCGGTGGAGCGGTAGGTGTCGATGCGCAGGTCCTCGTCGTTGATCTGGATCTCGGCCTCCTTGCCCATCTCGGGCGCCACGTCCACTCCGGCAAAGGAGGTGTGGCGGCGGTTCTGGGCGTCGAAGGGGGATATCCGGACCAGGCGGTGCACTCCCCGCTCGGACTCGAGGTTGCCGTAGGCTCGCTCGCCCTCCACCGTGAGAGTGGCCGACTTGATGCCCGCCTCCTCTCCCGGGGTGATCTGGATCAACTCCCAGCGGTATCCCATGGCGGTGAGGTAGCGCTGGTACATGCGCAGCAGCATCTCCGCCCAGTCCTGGGCGTCCACCCCGCCGGCGCCCGCATGCACCCCCAGGATGGCCGGGTAGTCGTCGTAGTCGCCGAAGTAGAGGCTGGAGAGCTCCACCTGCGCCAGCACCGACTCGGCGGTGCGCAACTCTCCGGCAGCCTCCTCACGCGCCTCGGCGGCGCCGGCGCCGCCCTCTGCGGCCATGGCCAGAAGAACCTCGGCGTCGTCGAGGCGCTGCGCCAGGCTGTCGAATGAGGCTATCAGGCTCTCGTGGCCGGCCAGCTTCCTGTTGGTGTTGCGGGCGCGGTCGGGGTCCGACCAGAAATCGGGCGCCGAGGAGGCGCGGCGCAGCAGGGCTGCCTCTGATCGCTTCTGATCGACGTCAAAGGAACCTCCCGGCTTCGTCCAGGCGGGTGCGTAGCTCGGCCAAGATGGCTGTGGGGTCGAACGGTTCTAATGACATTTGACGTTTTCCGGTCGGGTGGACGGGGACAGACCAACTAGGCTAACCCGCTCGCAGGACACCCCGGCCGCAGATTCGTGGGGATCCCGGTTCAACCCACCCCTCCGTGGCAACGCTTGTACTTCTTCCCGCTGCCGCAGGGACAGGGAGCGTTGCGTCCGATCTTTGCCTGGCCCGTGAGGCGTGGGCGCGTGCGCCGGGGCGCCCGCGCGGGCCGCCCCGTCTCCCAGGCGGTGGTCCTCGCCGTGGGCGGCACCACCACGGACCTGGGTATGATTCAGAACGGTTTCCCCCGGGAG
>CAYWGY010000200.1:0-5038 GCA_964458055.1 uncultured Acidimicrobiaceae bacterium
TCCGGCTCTGGTGACCACCAGCGCCAGCGGGCGCTCCTGCCACTGGTCATGCCGGGCGCCCACCACCGCAGCCTCCGTGACCTTGGGATGGGCCATCAAGAGGTTCTCAAGATCGACCGAGGAGATCCACTCGCCGCCCGACTTGATGAGGTCTTTGGCGCGATCGGTGATGCGGACGTATCCGTCGGGGGTTATCTTGCACACGTCTCCGGTGCGCAGCCATCCGTCCTGGAATGATTGGGGCGACCTCGGGTCGTTGTAGTACTCGGCGGTGACCCACGGACCGCGGATCAGAAGCTCCCCGAACGCCTCGCCATCCTCGGGCAGGACCTCTCCTTCGTCGTCCACGATCTTCACCTGCAAACCTGCGGTGGGGAGCCCGGCGGTCTCCAATACGTCCAGTTGACGCTCGAAGTCCCAGTTCTCCATGTGGGGCTTGAGGAGGGCCACGCTGGCTACCGGGTTGGTCTCGGTCATCCCCCAGCCCTGTATGATGCGCACTCCCCGGGCTTCCCAGAACCACTCGATGAGGGAACGAGGCACTGCCGATCCTCCGCAGAGAAATGCCCTCAGCGAGGAAATGTCGGCATCGGGGTGCTCTTCCAGGTATTGCTTGATACCCAACATCACGGTGGGAACGCCGGCGGAGAACGTAACTCCCTCAGAGGTGATGAGCGGGACCAGGCCCGCGGCGCTGAGGTCGGGCCCGGGGTAGGTCAGTTTGGCCCCCTGAGTGGTGGCCATGAACGGATACCCCCAAGCGGAGGCGTGGAACATTGGCACGATCGGCATGACATTGTCGTGGGGGCCGATGTGGACGTTCGCCAGGTTGGAGATGATGTGCAGGTAGGTGGACCGCTGGGTGTAGGCCACTCCCTTGGGATCACCGGTGGTGCCGGATGTGTAGCAGAACATCATCGGGGACCGCTCGGAGAGTTCCGGCCACGCTCCGTGGGGCTCTGCGTCTCCAATCAGTTCCTCATAGGGGATGGCGTTCGGAAGGCCGGAGTCAGAGGCGTCCCCACCCATCACCACGTAGGCCTTCACTGTTTTCAGCTGGGGAACGATCGGTGCCAACAACCCGGCGAGATCGGGATCGACGAAGATCACCTGGTCTTCCCCATGGTTGATTATGTACACAAGTTGGTCTGCAAACAGTCGGATGTTCAGGGTGTGGCAGATCCTTCCGGTGTTGGCGGTGGCCCAGTACAACTCGTGATGGCGCTGGTTATTCCAGGCAAAGGTGCCCACCGCCTGACCAGGGCCGACTCCCAGTTTCCTGTCCAGGGCGGTAGCCAGGCGCCGGACCCGTTCGTCGGTTTGGGCATAGGTGGAGCGGAGGAGGGAGCGGTCCGCCTCGATCGAAACGATCTCCTGGTCGGGAAACAGGCGCACCGCCCGGTCGTAAAGGGTGGAGAGAAGCAACGGGAAGTCATCCATCATGTGCGGCATAGCTCCCAAGGCTACCGCAGAATGAGGCCTTGCCGGTAATGGCGCTCGGCCGGGCCGAAGACGATTCGGGGACCGCCTGAAGGCTGGGGTCCTCTCCCTGGCGATGGAGGAGAGGCGACCGCGTAAACACATCTCGGCGAGACGGTGAGCGGCCTAGATTTGGGTACTGAAGCATGAGGCGCGAACCGTTGCCGCACCGAGGGTGTCCCCGCCGTCCGATGTCGCTTTCGGGTAGGGTTTGGGGACGCGGGAGGGAATCGGCGTGAGAGTGGGCGTGATCGGCGCCACCGGCTACGTGGGCGGGAGGCTGGTCCCCGAGTTGTTGGCGGCCGGTCACAGGGTGCGTTGCCTGGTGCGCACGCCGGGCCGGCTGGATCGGGTCCGGTGGCGGGAGCATGTCGAGGTCGCTGCCGCCGACGTCTTGGAGGGTCCATCCCTGGAAACGGGCTTTCAGGGCCTTGACGCCGTGTACTACCTGGTGCACTCCATGGGCCACGCCCGGGACTTCGAACAGGCCGACCGGGTGGGGGCGGATAACACCAGGATGGCCGCCGAACGCGCCAAGGTGGATCGTCTCATCTACCTGGGTGGCCTGGGACACAGTGATTCCGGCGGCCTATCGGACCATCTGTCCAGCCGTCACGAGGTGGGACGCATTCTCGGCTCGGGACCAGTGCCGCTCGTCGAGTTGAGGGCGGCGGTGATCATCGGTTCCGGAAGCGCTTCGTTCGAAATGCTGCGTTATCTGGTCGAGGTGCTTCCCGTCATGGTCTGCCCTCGCTGGGTCACAAAGACCAGGTGCCAGCCCATTGCCATCGCCGATGTGTTGCGCCACCTGGTGGCGGTGCTCGATTCTCCCGCCGGGGAGAACCGGATCGTCGAGATAGGCGGTCCGGACGTCCTGACATACAGGGAGATGATGCAGCGGTATGCGGACATGGCAGGGCTCCGGCGCCGCCTGATCATCCCCGTTCCATTCCTGACGCCGCGCCTGTCCTCTCATTGGGTGAATCTGGTCACGCCCCTCCCGATCGGGTTGGCTCGGCCCCTGGTGGACAGCCTGTGCAATGACGTGGTGGTGGGGGCCGACCAGCAAGCGCCGGTGGGGCACTGCGGGCGGGGGTCGCTGCATTTCAACGCGGCGGTCCGAGATGCCCTGGGGCGTGTCAAGGACCTCGACGTGTCGACCAGTTGGATGGACAGCGCCTCGACCGGCGCCTCTGCTATGCCCATGCCTCAGGATCCGAGTTGGGCCGGGGGAACGGTCCTCGAGGATGTCAGGACCAAGTGGACCGCCGCTTCCACCCAGGAGGTGTTCGCAACAGTGTCGGGGATCGGGGGCAGCCGCGGTTGGTACTTTGCCAATGGGCTGTGGGCCGCCCGCGGATGGATCGACAAGCTGCTGGGAGGAGTGGGTATGCGGCGCGGACGAAGACACCCCGACCGGTTGAGGGTGGGGGATGCCCTGGATTTCTTCCGCGTGGAGGTGTACGAGCCGCCGCGTCTGCTGCGGCTGCGGGCCGAGATGAAGCTGCCCGGAGAGGCATGGCTGGAGTGGCATGTCTCACATGCCGGGGACGGCCGCGGCGGGACAACCCTTCAGCAGCGGGCCAGATTCCATCCTCGCGGGATTTCCGGAAGGATGTACTGGTGGGGGCTCCTCATCCCACACTCGGTGATCTGGAGCCGGCTGATCGAGCGTCTGGCCTCCGCAGCCATGGCTCGTGGCGGCTCGGATCCCATTGGCTGACCGAGAGCAGGAGACTCCGGGTTTCAGCCGCTCAGGTCGTTGACGAGTCCGACCCTCCGGCTAGCCAGCATTCCAGGCCTCTCTGTTCCTTTTGCCGGATCAGTGTTCGGTGCGGGTAGGGCATGCCAATACCCCCGCGTCCAGGGCTTGCTTGATGCGCAGGCGCAGTTCCCGTTCAGACCTCCACAGCGCCGAAGGCTTGGTCTTGCTCCTCACCCTGATGAGAATGCCGGATTCCCCTGGCACCTGCATTCCCTTTACCTGGGGCCTCTCCGGCAACTCGTCCCCGCCCCCATTCGGGGTCTTCCCACATTCCCCGGCAGGCTTGCTGGACGACCTCCATCGCTTGGCGCAGGTCGCACTCGCATGGAACTTCCCTATCCAACTGGGCTCTGGCCCACAACTGGGAGGATTTGGCCACGAAGTCGATCTTCCCGTTCGGAACGTTCCACACCATACCCTGGCGAGAGCGGTGTCAGTCAACTTGCAAGACACCACCGGATTTCCACAGAGTGGCCTTCATGGGGATCGGAAGGGTTCGAGATGTGATCCCTGCATGCTCTCGGCCTTGTTGAGGAGCGCCGCCCGGGGGCCGGGGTTGCCCGTCCCGGCTCTCCAAACGGACTGCAGGGATGAGTTGCGTTCAAGGCTGAGCCCTATACGGCGCCCTGCTCGGAACGGAGGCTGTTGGCGGTGGCGCCGCTAGGCGGCGTCGCCCTGCTGGGATCGCCGCTGGAACGGGATGTCGTGCCGCTTCTCCTTGATTACGAACTTCACCTTATCGCTGGGCGACAGCGTCGGGAAGGGACTGATGCGCAGCTTGGTGTTCGGTGGTGACAGCTCGAACGTGAAGTAGTGCGCCAGCATGATCACGTTGAGGGCTATGTGCATTTCGGCCCAGCGGATACCTATGCACCTGTGGGTGCCCAGGCCGAAGGGAGCAAAGGCCGGGCCGAGGTGTTCGTTGCGCGGCGGCAGGTAGCGGTCGATGTCAAACTTGAATGGGTCCGGAAAAACGTCCTCCATGTAGTGCGCCGCGGCTTGGGCGACTACCACGCGAGCACGCAGTGGCAGCTCATATCCCTCCACGCTGCAGGAGTTCATGACATTGCGCATCGTGAAACTGGTAATGGGCGTCAGCCGCAGGGCCTCCAGCAACGCGCGGTGCGTGACGTCGATCTTGTCCCGCTTCAAGTCTTCACCTGTGGGGTCGCCATCGGCGAACAGCGCATCGGCCTCAGCCTGCACCCGCCTATAGACATCCGGGTTCTGGGCGAGATAGTAGAAGATGAAACCGGTCATGTCAGCGAGGTACATGCCGGTCAACAGTGCCGTTCCAAGCGGGAAGCCGAAGTCTGTTTCGGGGAGGAACTGCGGTTCGTTGGCATGGAGGGCAAAGTAGCCGTCGACGACATCCGAAGGCTGGCCTAGGCGTTGGCCTGGAGTATGGTCGGCCTCGATGCTTTCGACTATCTGTTGGTTCAGCTTTGCGAGACGCCTCATCTTCGGCGTTTTCAAAAAGAACTTGGGCAGGAGTCCAGCGACGTGGGTGCTGAGTGCACGCTCTTTGAATGCGAGGACATCGTGGACCACATCCTGGGTGTCCCGGCTGACCAGGAGCGGGGACATCTGCGAATTTATCAGCACCCGGAACGTCGAACTCGCATGGACAACGTCGCCCACATCCCACGAGGACAGGTGCCGGCGGGCGTTGTAATAGACCTCGTCAAAGCGGCGGGTCAAGGTTTTGGACGAGTATGCGGGCCTCAAAGCCTTGCGATACTTGAAATGGTCGGCGCCGTCCGTGGAGTGTATGGTGCGGGAGACGCCATAGAC
>CAYWGY010000201.1:0-5027 GCA_964458055.1 uncultured Acidimicrobiaceae bacterium
GCAGGGGTTGATGTAGCCGAAATAGTCCATGTCGGGATGGAGATTGAGGGCGAACCCGTGCATGGAGACCCTCCGGGAGACTCTCACCCCGATGGCGGCCACCTTGCCCCGCTCCGTCCAGACCCCGGTCAGGCCTCGTTCCCGCCAGGCTTCGATCCCAAGGTCGGAGAGCGTGGCGATCAGCGCCTGCTCCAGGGAGCGCACGTAGTCGGTCACCCGGCCGGGGCTGACTGCGATCAGCGGATACCCCACCAGTTGCCCGGGACCGTGATAGGTGATGTCTCCTCCCCGGTCCACTCGGAAATACTCTGCTCCCACCTTCGCAAGCCGGTCGGGGCTGATCAGCAGGTGGGAACCGTCTCCCCGCCGTCCCACTGTGTACACATGCGGATGCTCCAGGAGGAGAAGGTAGTCATCGGCCACGAGTCCGGCGCTGCGGCGCTCCCAGATGGCCCGCTGGAGGTCCCATGCCTCGGCATACGGCAGGCGGCTCAACCATCGCACCCTGAGCGTGGGGCGGGCGCCCCCTCCGGTCATTTCAGTTCCTGCTCCCAGTCCCACGACTCGAGATTGTTCTTTATGCGCTGGAGGAACAGCACGGCGGTGGACCCGTCGAATGCGCGATGGTCCCACGAGAACCCGAGGAACCCGGTGTGGCGGATGGCCAGGGCGTCCCGGCCGTCGGGCGTGGTGACCACCACCGGGCGCTTCTGG
The DNA here is from genome assembly GCA_964458055.1 of uncultured Acidimicrobiaceae bacterium. Lineage (GTDB taxonomy): Bacteria > Actinomycetota > Acidimicrobiia > Spongiisociales > ZC4RG35 > Bin76. The sequence continues at coordinate 715 of CAYWGY010000201.1, forward strand.
ACGGTGTCGGTGGAGAGGATCGCCACGTTGGGAACGTTGATGATGGGCGCCGACATGTAGGCTCCGAAGGGTCCGGGATTGGTGATGGTGAAGGTGGAACCGCTCAACTCGTCAGGTCCCAGCCTGCGTTCCCGGGCAGCGGTCGCCAACCGCCGGATATGACGGGCAAGACCGGCCAATCTCAGGTCCTCCGCATTCTTGATGGTCACCACCACCAAGCCCTCCTGGTTCAGGTCGACCGCGATTCCAAGGTGGATCCGATCGTGGAAGGCAGCCTTCTTCTCTTCCAGGTAGAAGGAACTGTTCACCACCGGGAAGGTGCGGAGGGCATCGATGGTCGCCCGGCACACAAACGGCAGGTAGGTGAGCGAGAAACCTTCCTGTTGCTTGAAACTCTCCTTGTGGGCGGCCCGCACCTCGGCGATGGGTTCGTAATCCACTTCCATGGCGCTCCACACATGAGCGGCCGTCCGGCGGGAACTGATCATGTTCTCGCCGATGCGGGCCCGCAACCGGCTCAGGTCGACTCTCCCATCGGCGGGCGATTCCACCGGGGTGACCGGTGTCACCGGCGGCCGGGGCTCTTCGGTGACGACCGGGGAGGCCGCAACCGCGGCGGCGGGCCTGGGAGCGGGGGCGGCGGGCGCCGGTGTCGGGACCTCTCCCAGGTAGGCCTCCACATCCCTGCGGGTAACCCTCCCTCCCTCTCCGGTGCCTGCGATCAGGTTGATGTCGATGCCGTGCCGACGGACCAGGCGCCGGACCACCGGGGACATCCGCCGGGACCGGAGCGGGCCGCCGGAAGGCGCCGAAGGCGCCGGCGACGGGGGATTCTCCGCTTGGATCGGTGGTGAAGGCGGTTCCTCCGCCGGGAGCGGAGCGGACTCCTCGTCCGAGGGGACCGCCTCGGTGGCCGGTTCCTCGCCCGACGCCCCGTCCGAGGAGGATTCCCCGACCACGCACAGTCCGGCCCCCACTTCCACGGTCTCTCCCTCCTCCACCAGGACTTCCAACAAGACCCCCGACACCGGCGAGGGGATCTCCGTGTCCACCTTGTCGGTGGAGATTTCCAGCACCACCTCACCCTCGGCCACGACGTCACCCACAGCCTTGGCCCAACGCAGGATGGTCCCCTCGGTTATGGTCTCACCCAACTGCGGCATGGGAATGGTGGTGCTCATGAAGGTCTCCTTGTCACGGTCTGCTTTCCTCCTAGTGCAGGCTGTTGCCGGTTGCCGACAGCAGGGTCTCCCCCACCGCCTCCGAAAGGGTGGGATGTGCGTGGATGAAGGCCGCCGCTTCCTCGGGCAGGGCTTCCCAGCCGACGGCGTACATGAGTTCGTGGATCATCTCACCGGCCTGGGGGCCCACCACGGCCGCTCCCACGATCGGCCCGTCCTTTTCGGCAACCACCTTCACCATCCCCTGGCTCTGCCCGATGATCAGGGCTCTACCCACACCGCCGAAGGGATGCTTGGTCACTTTGACCTCCATTCCCCTCTTGGTGGCTTCGGCCTGGGTGATGCCGACTTCGGCCACCTCGGGATGGGTGTAGGTGACCCGGGGAATGGCCCGGTAGTCGACCGGCGCGGGGCTACCGGTGGCTATGTGGGTGGCTGCGGCGATGCCCTCGGCAAAGGCCGAGTGGGCAAGTTGGGGGGTTCCCGCCACGATGTCCCCCACCGCATAGACACCGGGCTCGGCGGTCTCCATGGTCTCGAGGTCCACATGCACGTAACCCCGCTCGACTGCCGCCCGGATCGTCTCCAGTCCGATGTCGCCGGTGTTGGGACCCCGTCCCACCGCCACCAGCGCGGCGTCGACTTCGAGGGTCTTGTCTCTGAATGAGACCCTCACACCTCCGTCGGTGATCTCCGCCGGCCCCACCCCCGTCTTCAGGTAGAACTTCACGCCGCGCTTGGACAGTTGTCGCTGCAACTGGCGGGAAGCGTCGGCGTCCCCGCCGGGAATCAGTTGCCGCTCCAACTCGAAGACGTGGATCTCCGAACCGAGATCCACCAGCAGAGAGGCGAACTCGCATCCGATCACTCCCCCGCCGATGATCGCGACCCTACCTGGACGTGAGGACCAATCGACGGCATGGTCGGAGGTCACGATTCGCTCTCCGTCGATTTCCCAACCGGGAATGGTCCGGGCGTGCGAACCGGTGGCCACCACCACTGTCCTGCCGGACAGCGCGGGCCCCCCTTCCACCGCCACCCGGCCGGCGCCCACCAGGCGGCCTCGCCCGGTAACGACCTCGACTCCTCTCCTGCGCAGTAGGCCTCCCAACCCCGTCACCAACTGGTTGACCACCCTGTCCTTGCGCCGGAGAGCCGCCTCCCAGTCCAGTTGCGGCTGTGACGACACCACCCCGAACTCTCCTGCCTTGCTCACGGTCGTGAACACCTCGGCAACCTGGAGCCAATGCTTCGCCGGGATGCAGCCGCGCAACAGACAGGTCCCCCCCGGCTTCTCCCTTTCCACCAGGGCCACCGAGAGTCCGAAGTTACGAGCGTAGAGGGCGGTTGCGTATCCTCCGGGGCCTCCCCCCAGAACGACTATGTCGTAGACGGACTCGGTCATTTGGCGCTGCGGATGTAGGTCATAGCAGTGATGTTAACTCTCCAAACAGATATCATCGGCGGGGTGCCCACCCGCTACCTGATCATCGCCTCGGCCATCGTGGGCCTGGCCATCCTGGTGGCAGGTGCGATCTGGTTCCTGCGTCTCTACCTCTGACGGGGCGCCAAGGCCTCCACCGCCGCCGCGATCCCCTCACCGCCCACAGGGACCGGCCGGACTATCAACTCATCCAATCCCGAGGAGCGGTAAGCCTCCAACTGGGCGCGGCACTGGTCGGGATCACCGACGATCCCCAGGTGCGCCGCCGCCCCCTCCAGGTCATCGGGGTCCAGCCCCTGACTCTCCACATGGCGCCGGTAGGCGGGCAGCCGCAGGTAATACCCGAGGTCTGCCATGAGCGCCCGGCGAGCGGCAACCCGATCGCGGCTCACCGCCACTCTGACGTATGCCGCTATGTGAAAGAATGACGAACCCCGGTCGAACTGCCGGAGATGCTCGGCAGTTGCCCGCAGATGGGAAGCAGTCGACCAGTTGAGCAGGACCCCGTCGGCTTCCCTTACCGCCAACTCCAGCATGCGCGGCCCCATGGCGCCCACCACGGTCCATATGGGCCCCTCGGGCAGCAGTCCCATCTTGGCGCCCTCAACCGAAAAGACCCTGCCGTGGTGGGTGATCCTCTTTCCGTGACGGAGGCCCGAGACGATCTTCAGGTAGTCCGAGACCGCCTCCAAGGGTGACGAGAGATCGAACCCGAAGAAGCGCCGGGCCGTCACCGGATGCCCCGAACCGATTCCCAGCACCACCCGAGCCGGCCCGGCCGCCGCGGCCAGGGTGGTTGCACCCATGGTGGCGGCCATGGGAGAGCGGACGTAGACGGGGATAACCCCGGTGGCAAGGCGGATCCGTTTGGTGGCCGCAGCCCACCCCGCGAGGGTGGCGAAAGCCTCCCGAGCCGCCGACTCATTGGTCCACGCCGAGCAGTAACCGAGCTCTTCTGCCCGGACCACGATCCTGGTGAGCGCTGGGGCCGCCAGCCGCGGATCCACCAGGGAGACCCCGATCTCCATCAGCGAGACCCCGAGAGAGGAACCTCGCCGCGGCAGTTGGGGCAAATGGCTGTCTCGATCGGTCCCACGATGAAACTGAACCCGCATTCGGGGCACGAAACCCTGGGAGACGGCGTCTCGGGCGGGGCAGGGGGAGGAGGAACTTCCGGCGCGCCCGGGTATCCACCCGGCATGGGACCCGGGGCCGCTCGCTGGCTGGGTGGACCCCCGGGAGGGGGGCCGGCCGGACCGGACGCAGGACCTCTCACCTGGTTGACGGCGCCGCACCGTGGACAGGAGAAGCGACCGGGTTTGGCAATGGTGACGCTCGAACGGCAGGCGCCGCATCTGACTCTCATTCTTTGCCTTTCTGCTCTTCTTCCGACTCCGCCAAGGGGCCGACCTCTTCCCCGATCGCGCCGATGGAATGCAGATACCTGGCTTCCAATTCCAGTACCGCGCGGATGTCATCAGAGGGTATCTCGACTCTGTGCCGGTTGGCAATCTGGCGGTGTATGTACTCGACGGAAGGCTCCGAACCACCGGCCACGGTCTCCACCGACCGGTGCCGATCCTCCTGAGCCAGACCCTGAAGATAGAAGATCTCCCATTCGACGATCCGCTGGATCCCACTGTCACCCAGCCGCCGACGGATGTCAGGATCCAGGTGTTCTCCGATGT
>CAYWGY010000202.1:0-4999 GCA_964458055.1 uncultured Acidimicrobiaceae bacterium
GCCGGGCAGGAACTGGGGAGGAAGCACCCCCACCGCCTGCAGAGCGGTGCCCGAGTGAGCCGCCATGTCGATCGCCTCCCTGGCGCCCAGCCACTCTTCCTCTTCTTCCCCGCTGAACAGCACCATCGGACCCGAATACGGAAAATGCCCCGAGGCGAACAGGACCGGGATCCGGTGGAGGCGGCTCGACTCCACCAACCTGACCACCTTGCGCCTCCCCGCAGGCCGGGGAAACACCATCACCCCCACCGACTCGGACGCCGCCGCCTGGAACAGCGTCTCCACTCCTCCCTCGGGTTGGGCCATGAATGTGATGTCGGTGTTCTCATGGCGGGCCCGCCACCGGTCCATGCCCCGCACCAGCGCCTCCGACTCCTCGGGTTCCATGCGCTCCGTGGGAGGGAGAACACCCAGGATGGAATCGGCGGCGGTGAATTTGACGAAGTGGGCCGCCTCCGCCATCACCCGGTCATCCGAGGACTTCCCGCCGAGAACCGCGGCCACCGACAGGCCGTAGTCCAGGGGAAAGCGGGCGTGCCCGGAGGTGAACGTCTCCACCATGTCGGCGTAGTCCTCGGTGGCCCCCACCACCGTGACCAGGTCTCCCTCCTCCAGCACCGTGTTCCCGTGGGGAATGATGAGATGCGGACCCCGCAGCAAGGCAGCCACCAGCCAGGTCCGCAGGCCCAGTGACCTAACACTCACACCTCGCAGGGGAGAGTCGTGGGAGATCCGGAACTCCATCGCCTCGGCCAACCCGTTGGCGAACGCCGCCGACTGCGACCGTCGACCGTCCAGGTTGATCTCCACGTGCCGGGCGGCCAGGTTGTCGGCCCACACCGCCTTCACTCCCAGTTCACGGTAGACCGCCAGATGCTCGGGTCCGGCCGCCACCGCGATGATCCGGGGCACTCCCAACTCCCGGGCAAACCGGCAGGCCTCGAGATTGACCTCGTCATCACCGGTGGCGACGATGAGAGCCTCCGCATCCGCCAGTCCCGCTCGCCGGAGCATCACCCGGCTGGATCCATCGCCCCGGACCGTCTCCACCTCCCTGATCCGGCCGGCCTCCTCCAGGGCGTCATCGGAGAGGTCCACCAGCGTGGCTTCCCACCTGTCGCCGAGACGCTCCAAGACATTGCGCGCCACCGCGCCTGCCGACACCATGACAACTTTCACAGGCGCTCCTCACCTCCATTGCCGGGCGCCGACACCGATCCCGATGGTGTTGAAGGGTAACTCGCTTGCGGTCGGCGGACCCCCGGCTCCTCGGCTAGCCCCCCAGTGCGGCGAGCATGGCCGATCCCATGTCGGGCGGGGTCGGAGCGATCTCGATCCCGGCCCGCCGGAAGGCCTCTATCTTGCTCTGCGCGGTGCCCTGGCCTCCCGAGATGATGGCGCCGGCGTGGCCCATGCGTTTGCCCGGAGGCGCGGTGAGGCCGGCGATGAAGCCCGCCACCGGCTTGGTCATCTCAGAGCGAACGAACTCGGCTGCCTCCTCCTCGGCCGAGCCTCCGATCTCTCCGATCATCAGCACCCCTTCAGTGTCGGGATCGGCTTCGAAGAGCCGCAGGGCATCCACGAAATTGGTGCCGTTGACCGGATCTCCGCCGATGCCCATGGCGGTGGTCTGTCCCAGACCCAGGTTGGTGAGTTGGTACACCGCCTCGTAGGTGAGGGTGCCCGACCGAGAGATCACTCCCACCCTGCCGCGGGCATGGATGTAGCCGGGCATGATCCCCAGCTTGCACTCCCCGGGGGTGATCACCCCGGGACAGTTTGGACCCACCAGCCGGGCGGATCTCGACTCGAGGTAGCGCTTGACCATCACCATGTCGTTCACCGGCACTCCCTCGGTGATGCACACGATCAACTCCACCCCGGCCTCGGCCGCCTCCATGATGGAATCGGCCGCGAACGGGGGCGGGACGAAGATCAGGGTGGCGTTGGCGCCGGTGGCGTCCACGGCCTCGCTCACACCCGAGAAGAGGGGCAGGTCGACATCGAAGGCGTCCGGCCTTCCCTGAACGCCGCTGTGGTCGGTGGGACCCGAGAAGTTCATGGTCTCTCCCGCCAGGCGGGGGTGCACGCCACCCACCACCCGGGTGCCGTAGGCGATGATCTGCCGGGTGTGGAACTGCCCGGCGCGCCCCAGGCCCTGGATCAGCAGTCTCGTGTCCCGGCCGCAGAGGATGCTCATCGGCACGTCTCCACGATCCGGCGGGCGCCCTCGGCCATGTCGGAGGCCGAGATCACGTCCAGCCCGGACTCGGCGATCATCCGGCGCCCTATGTCCACGTTGGTTCCCTCCAGACGCACCACCAGTGGCACCGACAGTCCCACCTCCTGGGTGGCGGTCAGCACTCCCTCGGCTATCACGTCGCAGTGCACGATCCCCCCGAAGATGTTGACGAAGATCCCTTTCACGTTGGGATCGGCGGTGATAATCCGAAAGCCCGTCGCCACCCTGGCCGCATCGGTGTCCCCACCGACGTCGAGAAAATTGGCGGGAGTCCCCCCGTAGTGCTTGATGATGTCCATGGTCGCCATGGCCAGGCCCGCTCCGTTCACCATGCACCCGATCTCCCCGTCGAGCTTGACGTAGTTGAGCCCGGCCCTGCGAGAGGTGGTCTCGGCCGGCTCCTCCTCGGTCTCGTCACGGAGGGCAGCCACCTTTGGGTGGCGGTAGAGAGCGTTCCCCTCGAAGGAGACCTTGGCGTCGAGCGCCACCGCCTCGCCGGAGGCGGTGATGACCAGGGGATTGATCTCCAGCAGTTCGGTGTCGAGATCGGCGGCGGCGCCCACCAGCCTGTGCACCAGTTTGCTGTAGGAGGAGGCCTCCTCACCGGTGAGACCCATGCGCCGGGCGAGACGCCTCAACTGGAAGGGCCGGATTCCCACCGCCGGATCGATCTCCTCTGTGACGAGCTTCTCGGGAGTCTCGGCGGCCACCTTCTCGATCTCCACGCCTCCCTCGGTCGAGGCCAGGATCACCTGCCGGGAGATCCTGCGGTCCAGTTGGATCGCCAGGTACAACTCGTCGGCGATGTCGATCCCCGCCTCCACCAGCAGGCGGTTGACGACCTTTCCGGGGGGACCGGTCTGCACCGTGACCAGGGTCGATCCCAGCATCTTGTCTGCCAGTGCCTGCATCCGCTCGGCCATGAGCACCGGTTGCCCGGAAGCGACGATGTTGACTCCCCCGATCCCGGCGTCGGGGTGTTCCCGGAACTTGCCCTTTCCCCGACCGCCCGCATGGATCTGCGCCTTTATGACGATCAGGTGTCCCCCGTGTTGCTCCAGGAGGGAGACCGCGGCCTCGGCCGCCTCCTCGGGGGTGAACGCCGCCCGTCCCGGGGGGACCGTCACGCCATAGGACGACAGGAGTTCTTTGGCCTGATGTTCGTGGATGTTCACAAGACGAGTATGCTACCCCGCCCTCAAGCGACCCCGTTTCCGGGCACCCCAAGCCCGAGACCCTCGCTAAAGGGCCTCTCCCACCCAGTCGGCGATCTCGTCCAGGGAGGCCCCGGGAGTGAATATGCGCGCCACCCCCATGGCCAGGAGCGGCGCCACGTCCTCCGACGGGATCACCCCTCCTCCGAAGACCCTGATGTGTTCGGCGCCCGAGGATTGCAGCAGTTCGAGGATGGGAGGAAAGGTCGACATGTACGCTCCCGACATGACCGACAGGCCGATGGCGTCCACGTCCTCCTGGACGGCGGCGGCCACCACCTGCTCGGGAGTCTGGTGAAGACCGGTGTAGATCACCTCATGACCTGCGTCGCGGAGCGCCCGAGCCACCACCTTGGCGCCCCGATCATGGCCGTCCAGACCTGCCTTGGCGATCAGCACCCTCTTTCTCATGCCCACAAGGGTAGAAGCCGTCGATAAGATGGAAGGCATGGCTTCACCCTCCCTCAACGCTCTCACACTGGCCGGCCAGAGTATCTGGGCCGACCAGATCTCCCGGAGAATGCTCGACAGTGGGGAACTCTCCCGGCGGGTCGCCGAACAGAGCATCACCGGCGTCACCTCCAATCCCTCGATCTTCGCCGGCGCCATCACCGGGAGCAACGACTACGACCGGGAGATGGCCCGCCTCATCGGTGAGGGGTTCGATCCGGACGAGACCTACGCATCTCTCATCACCCGCGACATCAGCGACGCCTGCGACGTCCTGGCGCCCGTCCATCGCCGGACCGACGGAGCCGACGGCTTCGTCTCGGTGGAGGTCTCCCCCGAGTTGGCGGCCGACACGCCCGCGACGGTGGCCGAGGCCCGGGAGTGGGTGAAGCGGGTGAGCCGTCCCAACCTGTTGGTGAAGGTTCCAGCCACCCCCGAGGGCATCCCCGCCATCCGCCAACTCACCGGCGAGGGGGTCTCGGTGAACGTCACCCTGATCTTCTCGCTGAGCCGCTACCGGAAGGTGATGGACGCCTACCTGTCCGGGCTCGAGGACTTCCACGCAGTGGGCGGCAACCTGAGAGAGGTCGCCTCGGTGGCATCCTTTTTCGTCTCGAGGGTCGACACCGAGGTGGACCGCCGCCTGGAGGCCGACGGATCTCCCGGCGCCCTGGCTCTCCGCGGTCAGGCGGCTGTGGCCAACGCCCGGGCGGCCTACGGAGAGTTCCTTTCGGTGTTCTCGGGAGAGCGCTGGGACCGCATCGCCGAGCGCGGGGGCCGCATCCAGCTTCCCCTGTGGGCTTCCACCTCCACCAAGAACCCGTCCTATCCGGACACCCTCTATGTGGACACCCTGGTGGCGCCCCACACCGTCAACACCCTCCCGCTGTCCACCATCGAGGCCTACGCCGACCACGGGTCACCCCGCCCGGCCATCTTCGGACCCGAGGAGATCGCCCGAGCGCGGGTCCTGCTTGCCGACCTGGAAGAAGCCGGAATCGACTACCAGGACGTGGTCGACACCCTGGAGGAACAGGGCGTAGCCAGCTTCGCCAAGTCCTTCGTCGAACTCCAGAGCCACATCCGAGCCAAG
>CAYWGY010000203.1:0-4976 GCA_964458055.1 uncultured Acidimicrobiaceae bacterium
GAGCCTCTTCCATGACATCGCCCCGGCCAGTGCCCTGGGGCTCGATACAGTGTGGATCCGCCGTGACCACAATGCCGCACGTGTGGTGGAGACACAACCCACATGGAGCTATGCCACCCTGGCAGAGTTCGCCGATGCCATACTTGAGGAGTGACCATCGCCTGTCCTCCCTCTAACCCCCTCGAATAGGCCGACACTCCGTGGCATCCAGAAACAGCGCCGGGCTCCTTGTCTATCGCCGCTCTCCCTCAGGGGAGCTGGAAGTGCTTCTCGGCCACTATGGAGGGCCGTTCTGGGTCCACCGCGACATGGGCGCCTGGACCGTATTCAAGGGAGCGCCCCATCAGAATGAGACCGCCCTTGAGACCGCGACCCGGGAATTCGAAGAGGAGACGGGCTGGGCTGCCCCCCCGGATCCCTGGTTGGCCCTTCCCCAGGTGAACACTTCCCATCAGATAATGAGAATCTGGGCCGTGGAGGCCGATTTCGAACCCGACGATCTCCGACCCGGCCTGTTCTCGATGGAGTGGCCTCCCCGCTCGGGGACAATTCGGAGGTTCCCCGAAATCGACCGGGCGGAGTGGTTCGCCTTGCCCGAAGCCCGTGTCAAGATGTCCTCCAGTCAGACGATTCTCTTGGATCACCTGGTCTACCTTCTCGGCTAGCTGCCGACTCGGGACCCTTCGTCCCCGAGTCGGGGTCGGAATCATGCAACCGGGGTGACTCCCGTGCCCTCCGTGACCACCGACCAGGTTCCGCGGCTACCGCTGGACCCGTCCCGGGGCGTGCGCACCCTCCATTACCTCGACGATCTCTTCCTTGTCCATCACCGCCATGTCTCCGGGAGTCGCATACTTCAGGGCGGCCGCCGCCACTCCCCACTCGAGGCAGCGCCCCAGCTTGTCCGGACCCCGCGGAAACTGAAGCCAGCCGTACAGGAAACCGGCGTTGAATGCATCGCCACCCCCCAAACGGTCAACCAGCATCGCGGGGATGGCCGGTCGGAACACCATCTCGCCTCCCGGAAGGCAGGCGATCGCCCCCTCGGCGCCGCAGGTGACCACACAAACCTGGCTGGGCAGCCTCTTCCGCAGCCAATCCAGAGCTTCTTCCCGGCCCGGGCCGGCCGCGAACACCTCCACCAGATCACCGAGTGAGGAGATGACGATCGACGCCCTCTCCATGTGGCGCCAGAGTTCGCCACGGGCTTGCTCCGGCGACCACAGGCCTGCCCGGTAGTTGGTGTCGAAGCTGATTTGTCGGCCGGAGGCGCCCGCCACCTCCATGATCCGGCGGGTGGTGCGACGGGTCTGCTCACCGAGAGCCGGGGTGATCCCTGTGAGATGGACAAGCCGGCAAGTGTCCGCGGACAGCAGGTCCATGTCGATGTCGGCCGGACTGAGGCGGCTGGCTGCGCTGTTCGCCCGGTCATATACGACCCGCTGGCGCCGGGGAGGCGGGGCGTCCTCATAGAAGTAGAGCCCGAGACGCTCGTCCGGGCAGCGCACCACGTGGGAGACATCCACCCCGTGGCGGGCGAGTTCAGCGCACACCAGGTCACCCAACGGCGAACGGGGAACCCGGGAGATCCACGCGCATCGCAACCCGAGCCGGGCCAGCCCGACCGCGGTGTTCGACTCTGTGCCACCCACTTCCACGTCGAAGCGCCTAGCCTGATCAAGCCGGGTCGCTCCGGGCGGGCTCAGACGCAACATGGTTTCGCCCAGGGTCACGACATCGTATCGGGTCATCTGGGATGCCAGTCCTTTCTCCCCGGGGCCTCGTCAATCATATCGCAGAAGCCGTCTCGCCACCTGGGACGGCTGCCCGCCTTCGGGCAACCCTGCTCGCCTCGGGAACCACGGAAAATGGCTCCTTTCCGCCGCACCGGGAGTAGTCGACCGGGATGCTCAACCATTGGACAAAGATCGCCCCTTCTGCTGTAGAGTCCCAACTATGACCAAGGAAACCGCCCTCCCCCAGACTGAAGCCGAATGGCGGGAACGACTGGACCCCATGCAATACCAGGTGCTGCGCGAAGGCGGCACCGAGTATCCGTTTTCCGGCGCCTACTGGAATACGAAGACGCCAGGGGTCTACACCTGTGCGGGATGCGGGATGGAGTTGTTCGAATCCGAGACCAAATTCGATTCGGGCACCGGCTGGCCGTCCTTCTGGGAAGCGATGGACCCCGACCTCATCGACACCCGTGTCGACACTTCCCACGGCATGGTCCGCACGGAGGTGCTGTGCAAGAGTTGCGGGGGACACCTCGGACACCTCTTTCCCGACGGACCGGCGCCGACCGGGATGCGCTATTGCCTCAACTCCTGTTCGCTGGACCTCAAGCCGTCCGAATAGCGGCCCCTCCCGGTCTCCTGCCCTGCCGATTTGATAATTATGGATTGCGGAAATATGATAGCCCCTTTGTTAGGTTGTAATAGATAGAACAACCGGAACCGGGCCCCGTTCTCAAGGTCGGGCCCCGTGTCCTGAACCAAGACAACAGAGGAGCAAAAGAATATGGCATCCGCAGTCGGAATAGACCTCGGAACCACCAACAGCGTGATCGCCGCCCTGGACGGCGGCGATCCTATCATCATCGCCAACGCCGAGGGTTCTCGCACCACCCCGTCGGTGGTGGCCTTCAAGGACGGGGAGATCCTCGTGGGAGAGGTGGCAAAGCGACAGGCCATCACCAATCCCGGCTTGACCGTCCGTTCGGTGAAGCGACAGATGGGTACTGACTGGTCGATCTCGGCCGAGGGCAAGACCTATCGCGCCCAGGAGATCTCGGCCCGGGTGTTGCTGAAGCTCAAGAGGGACGCCGAGGCCTATCTGGGCAGTCCGGTGACAGACGCTGTGGTTACCGTGCCCGCCTACTTCAACGATGCCCAGCGCCAGGCCACCAAGGAGGCCGGCGTCATCGCCGGCCTGAACGTGCTCCGCATCATCAACGAGCCCACCGCCGCTTCGCTGGCCTACGGGCTCGACAAGCAGAACGACCAGACCATCCTGGTCTTCGACCTCGGCGGCGGGACCTTCGATGTCTCCATCCTCGAGATCGGCGACGGGGTGTTCGAGGTGAAGTCCACCAGCGGCGACACCAGCCTGGGAGGCGACGACTGGGACCAGGCCATCGTCGACTGGCTCAACAAGCGCTTCCGCGACGAGCACGGCGTGGACCTGGCCGCTGATCGCATGGCAGCCCAGCGGCTCCGCGAAGCCGCCGAGAAGGCCAAGATCGAACTCTCCACCGTGGCCGAGACCGAGGTCAACCTCCCCTTCGTGACCGCCACTTCGGCGGGACCTCTCCACCTCCAGTACAAGCTGTCCCGCTCTGAGTTCCAGAGGCTGTCCGAGCCTCTGGTCAAGCGCCTGGAGCGGCCCTTCCTCTCGGCTGTCAAGGATGCGGGGATCAAGACCTCCGACATCAACCATGTCGTCCTGGTGGGAGGCTCCACTCGCATGCCGGCCGTACAGGAACTGGTCGAGAGGCTGGCCGGCCGAAAGCCTCACCGGGGAGTGAACCCCGATGAGGTTGTTGCCGCCGGCGCCGCCATCCAGGCGGGGGTGCTGAAGGGCGAGGTGAAGGATGTCCTGTTGCTGGATGTCACTCCCCTCACCTTGGGCGTGGAGACCAAGGGCGCGGTGATGACCAAGATGATCGAGCGCAATACCACGATCCCCACCCGGCGGTCCGAGACCTTCACCACCGCGGAGGGCAACCAGTCGACGGTGGAGATCCACGTGCTCCAGGGAGAGCGGGCCATGGCCGTGGACAACAAGAGCCTCGGCAAGTTCCTCCTCACCGGTATTCCTCCGGCGCCGATGGGGATTCCCCAGATCGAAGTGACTTTCGACATCGACGCCAACGGCATTGTCAATGTCTCCGCCAAGGACCTGGCAACAGGCAAGGAGCAGGCGATGACCATTACCGGCGGGACTGCCCTGGACCAAAAGGACATCGACCGGATGGTCGAGGACGCCGAGCAGTTCGAGGAAGAGGATCGCCAAAAGCGGGAGGCGGTGGAAACCCGCAACCAGGCCGATCAGCTTGTCCACCAGACCGAGAAGCTGATGGAGGAGCAAGAGGACAAGCTGACCGAAGAGGAGAAGAGTTCCGTGGATTCGGCCCTCTCCGACCTCAAGGCGGTGCTGGGCAACCAGAATGCCGAGACCTCGGCGATCCGCGAGCAGATGGAGGCGCTCATCGCCGCCAGCCAGCAGATGGCCACCCGCATGTACCAGGAGGCAGCCGCCCAGGCAGAGCAGGGCCAACCGGTCGATGATGACGACGGTGACGATGTGGTCGAGGCCGAGATCATCGACGAGGAGGATCAGTAGAGGTGGACGCCTGCCCGAATGACGACGACCAGGCAGCTTCGCCGACCGATGAGGCCCGCGCGGAGGCGGGAGCTGTCGTGGAGGCACAACCCGCAGAGACGGGACCGGAGGCTTCCCCTCCCGATGGAGGGGGGCTTCCCCCCGATCCCGGCGAAGCCCTGGCGATGCTGGCGGAGGCCCTCACCGAGTCGGAGCGGAAAGCCGAACAGGCTCAGCTGTCCTACCTGCGAGCGGTGGCCGACCTGGACAACTACCGCAAGCGGATGCGCCGGGAACAGTCCAACATCGCCACCCGGGCAACCGGGCGCACGGTTGCATCCCTCCTGCCGGTCCTGGACAGCTTCGACGCCGCCCTGGCCGCCGAGACCACTTCAGATCACGAACAAGGTGTGCTTGCCGGGTTGAGGGCAACTTATGACCTGATGATGAGCACGCTGGGGAATCAGGGGTTGGAGTTGGTGGCAGCAGACGGAGAGGACTTCTCTCCCGAGGTACACGAAGCCATCAACGCTCCACCCGAGGGCGACGGTCCCGTGATAGTGTCGAACGAGGTGCGCCGGGGATACCGGCTCGATGGTCGGTTGCTGCGTGCAGCGTTGGTGATGGTGACGAGAAGGGGTGTATCCGAG
>CAYWGY010000204.1:0-4948 GCA_964458055.1 uncultured Acidimicrobiaceae bacterium
ACCTTTACATACGAAGGTGGCGAAGGTCAGTTTCGTATATGTCCCCCAAAGATGCGTAAGGAGTTGGAAGGTCAAACGGCGACCAATCTGGGGTCCGCCCCTGAATCCCCCGACTCTCATGAAACCCGGTGTGATTCAAACTCCCAACATGTGCACTCCCCCGCCACCTCCTTTCCGCTGGTTTGCGAGACCACGCGACCGGGTTGAGCCGGTCGGCGTTTCGCTGTTTGGTTGGTGCGACGGGATGGAGGCCGTCCCGTCCTGTCACAGGGCGCCACTCAGACATGGACCGGTCGGGAACCTCAGTCGTCCAAGAAGTCCATGAGTCCGCTGGTGAAGCGTTGGTGGCGAATCTTGTACAGAGCCTTTCGCTCCATCTGGCGGATCCTCTCCTTGGTCACCCGGAACTTTCGGGAGAGTTCCGCCAGGGTCCAGACCCTGCCGTCCTCCAGGCCGAACCGGAGCCGCAGGATCTCCTGTTCCCGCCCTCTCAGGTTCTTCAACACATGAGCCAAACGCCTCTGCAGGACCACCAGCGTGGCAGCATCGAAGGGATCCCTGGCGCTCGGGTCCCGCACCATGTCTCCGACGGTGGTGCCGTCCTCCTCCGACCCCACCGGAGCCTGAAGGGAGACCGGACGCTGTGCGATCCTCAGCATGCGCTCGACCTGAGCGGGGTCGACTTCGATTCGAGCAGCCAACTCCTCGGTCGAGGGAGGGCGGCCATGCTGTTGGGTCAACTCCCTCCGCGCCTCGTTCAACGAAGGCATCAGAGCGGCGAGGTGCGCCGGAAGCCTGATCATCCGGGACTGCTCGGCGAACATCTTGATCATCGGCTGCCTTATCCACCAGGAGGCGTAGGTGGAAAAGCGGAAACCCCGACGGTGGTCGAAGCGTTCGGCAGCCTTCATCAACCCGAGATTTCCCTCCTGGACCAGATCCAGAAGGTTGGCGCCGTTCAAAGACCCGAACGTCCTGCGAGCGATGGCCACCACCAGCCGCAGGTTGGATTCGACCATGCTGTTGTATGCCCGCTCTCCCTGCTCGATCCTCTCGATCAGATCCCGCCGGTCCCTGCCCGATACCTCCCCCTTCTCCAACTCCTCCCGCGCCTGGACCCCACTCTCCATCTGCACCGCCAACTCCACCTCCTGTTCGGCGGTGAGCAGGGGATAACGACTGATCTCCTCGAGATAGAGCCTCACGGGATCGGCCACCCTTGAGGCAGACCCCCCTTGGCGCATCCGCCTCTCTTCCACCTCCTCAACTTCCTCCACCAACCGGATGCCCTCTGCCGCCAACAGGCTCATCAGGTCCTCCCATCCCCTCTCGGCCACGGCTTGGCCATCCTCGATCCCGTCCAGGTCAGCCGCCAACTCGGACGCCAGCAGGAATCCTCTTTGCCGCCCTCTTCGCAGAAGCATCCTCACCCGTGCCTCGTAACTCCCTCCCATGTCGCTCACAGGAGGTCTCCGGTGAGTTGCTGGCGGCGGCGGTCCAACTGCACGATCTCTTGCAGCAGCCGGGCACGATCGGGATCGTCAAGTGCCAGCGCCCGCATCTGAGCGTCGATCCTGGTCCTCTCCCGTCCAAGAGCCTCCCGCCGGCACCTTATCACCATGGGACGGGGGTCCCCTGGCTCCAACTGCTCAGCCGAGATCTGCAACAGCGCCATCGTGACATCATCGTGCTCACCCGCCCCTCCCCCATCCGCTTCCGAGACGCTCCCGGGCAGGTTGATGGGCGTGGGCCGGCCGGGAGGCGTCTCTTTCCAGTCTGCCTCCACCGCCTCGAAGGCCCGGCGGTACACCCCCTCGCCGAACAGGGTGCTGTCGACCTCCAGCTCGCGCAGCGCCGGGTGGTTGGCCAGCACGGCCCGCAACAACTCCCGCTCCATCGCCGACCTGCGTCGGTGACGCCGCCTGCGCGCCACCGCCCTCGGAGGAGGCTCCTCCCTGCGGGCGGGCCGACTCTGCGAAGGCCGCTCCTTGGCACGGGTAACCACTGCTCTGATCTCGGCAATACCCACACCGGTCCGCCGGGAGAGCACCTGTTCGTAATTCGACCGGGCAGCCCGGTCACCCACCGCGGCGACAAGCACCGCCAGATCGTTTACTGCCCGAGCACGCCCCTCCGGATCGGTCAGGTCCACCCCCTCCAGGCGACGGTCGATGGCAAAGCTGAGCACCGGGTTGGCATCCTCCACCGCTTTACGGAGTTCATCCAGCCGACCGTCCTGGGAGAGATCGGCCGGGTCCTTGCCGTCAGGCAACTCGGCCACCCTCAGGTCGAGGCGTCGTCCGCTGCGGCGGCTGACCTGTTCACCCCTCAGCGCCGCCTCCGATCCCGCCCGGTCGGCGTCGAAGGCCAGGACGATCCGCTCGCCCAGGCGTCCCAACACCTCCATGTGCTCCTCGCCCAGCGCCGTTCCGCAGGTGGCCACGGCGAATTCCATTCCTCCCTGGTGCATGGCGATGACATCGGTGTAGCCCTCCACCACCACTGCCCGGTTGTCGCGGCTGATCCGCCCCCGCGCCAGGTGAAGACCGTAGAGGAGCCGGGACTTGCGATACAGGAGAGTCTCCGGGGAGTTGAGGTACTTCGGTCCGCTGCCGCTCAACAACCGGGCGCCGAATCCCACCGGATCGCCCTTCAGGTCGTGGATCGGAAACATGATCCGACCCCAGAACCGGTCCCTGGGATTCCGTCCCCTCCTGATGACCAGGCCTGCCTTCTCCATCACCTCATCGGAGAATCCTGCCGAACGCAACTCGGTCACCAACAGGGACCCCCCGGCAGGAGAAAACCCCAGGCCGAACTTCTCGACGAGCGCACGGTCGTACCCCCGCGAACGGAGGTATCCCCGCGCCGGTCCGGCGTCCTCGGCAGACAGCAGCCTCCTGGTGTAGAAGTCGACCGCCCGCCGCATGGCGGCCACCGCCTTCTCACGCTCGGCGGCCGACCGCCCCGAGCCGGGGCGACGGGTCAGGACGATTCCCGCCTGGCGAGCCAGCACCTCCATGGCTTCCGGGAAGGAGAGACCCTGGGTCTCCTGCACCAGGGTGAAGACGTCACCGCCCTTGTGGCATCCATGGCAGAAGAACAGGCCCCTGGCGGCGTCGATCGAGAGCGAAGGCGTCTTTTCCTGGTGGAAGGGACAGAGAGCGGTGAAGCTGCGGCCCGATCGCTTGACCTTGGTGATGGCCTGGAACTGCTCCACCAGGTTGACCGCGGCCCGCACCCGCTCCCGGTCGTCATCCCCCCTTCTCATTGTCGCCACCCCCTACTTCCGGCCGCCCCTAACCAGAGACCGCCTCGTGCCTGCATCCGGTTGCCGTCATCCTAGCCCGTCGGTGGTGGCGATGAAGTCCAATTCCAGGACCACATCGTCGGCCACGTTGGCGACGAAGGGCACCGACGGGATCGTCAGGCCGAAATCGGAGCGCAATACCATGGTCGACGCCTCGCCGCTCAACCTTCCCTCCCCATCCCAGCTGGCCACCACCTCGAAACTCACCGGGTTCGTCACCTCCCGGACGGTCAACTCCCCCTCCACCGAGAAACTCCACTCTCCTCCCGCCACGGCCGACCCGGTGAGCCCGACGATCTCCAGAGGCCGGAATGTGATGAACTCGTACTGTTCCGCCGAGAGGATCAGCCCGCGGATGGCCCGATCCCGGGTGGCGGTGTCGGTGACGAAGGTGCGAGCGTTGATGAGGATGTCCCCCATCTGCGATCCGGACAGGTCCTCGAGGTCCACTTCCACCCTTCCCACCACGTTCGGGTTGGCCGCCACCACAGTGAAGGGTTCCCCCTGGAGTTCTTCGAAGATCAAAAAGCGCGCCTCGGTGCCCTCTGCCAGTTGCAACTCGATCCTTCCGGGAGACTCGGCGGCCTCGCCCTGGGTGGTCTGGGTGCCGGCCGTCCCGGCAGGCTCCGCCTCTTCGATGGCGGCGGCGGTGGTGCTCGACGGTGGCGGGCTCTCAGCCGCAGTGGGAGCGGACTCCCCCGAAGTGGTGGCAGACACCGGGTCGGTCTCTTCCCCGGCCGGTGAGGTGATGGGCGGGGCGGTCACCTCGGTGGGATCCCCCACGTCTGCGGCGACATAGAACCAGAGCACCCCGCCGGCTGCCAGCGCCAGCACGGCCCAGACCGCGATCAGGATCCGTCGGGTCATGCCCGCAGGCGCTCGGACAGATAGGACCGCAGGCGGGCGATCCCCACCCGGTCCTGGTGCATGGTGTCGCGGTCCCGCACGGTCACCGACTGGTCCTCCAGCGAATTGAAGTCGTAGGTGACACAGTAGGGAGTCCCGATCTCGTCCTGGCGACGGTAGCGCTTACCGATCGATTGGGTTACGTCGAACTCGACCGCCAGCCACTCGCCCAGATCATCGGCAATCTGCGATGCCGGCTCCACCAGAACGGGCTTTCGCGACAGCGGCAGCACCGCCACCTTGTAGGGCGCCAGCCGGTGATGGAGTCCCAGCACCACCCGCTCCGAGCCCCGGACCTCTTCGGTGCGGTAGGCGTCGGCCAGAAAGGCGAAGGTGGTCCGGGTGGCGCCGGCCGCGGGCTCGATCACGTAGGGGACCACCCTGGTGGCGGTGGCCTGGTCGTAATAGCTCAGGTCCTGGCCGGAGTGCTCGGAATGGCTGCGAAGGTCGAAGTCGGTCCGGTTGGCTATGCCCTCCAACTCGTCCCAGCCCCACGAGAACCGGTACTCGACGTCGACCGTCTCCTTCGAATAGTGCGAGAGCTCATCGGCGCCGTGGGGACGTATCCGGAGATTGTCGGGGCTCATGCCCAGGTCCAGGTACCACCGGCGCCGGGCGTCGACCCAGTACTCGAACCATTCCGATGCCTCCGAGGGCAGACAGATCCATTCCATCTCCATCTGCTCGAACTCCCGGGTTCTGAAGACGAACTGGCCGGGTGTGATTTCGTTG
>CAYWGY010000205.1:0-248 GCA_964458055.1 uncultured Acidimicrobiaceae bacterium
TGCCCGGGTGGTCAGAGTGGTCGGCCTCTCCACCGACCAGCGCAACAGGGCCCCGGCGGCGGTCATCAACGCCGCGGCGGCGGCGATGTCCCTGGCCTCGGTCAATTCTCCGTACAGAAGGGAAACGCCCGCCGCCAGGAACATCATGAGTCCGGCGACTGCCACGGTGACTCCGGTGATCAGGAGGATCGAGGCCAACATTCCGCGGCGACCCAGCCAGCCGACCGCGGCTGTCAGTTTCATGTCTC
>CAYWGY010000205.1:283-4889 GCA_964458055.1 uncultured Acidimicrobiaceae bacterium
GTTATGTGCTTGGGAAGGGTGAACACCACTATCCGGTCACCGGGGCGGAGGACGGTGTCACCCCGGGGAAGGATGGGTGTCTTCTTCCGGACAATGCCCCCCACCAGGGAGCCTTTCGGAAGGTCGATGTCCATGATCTTCTGGTACGCAACCGGGCTGTCGGGGGCCATGTCCAACTCGATGGCCTCCGCATCGGAGTCGCTGAACGTCACCACCGAGTGGACGTTCCCTCGGCGAACGTAGCGCAGGATGCTCCCCGCAGCCAACAGGCGAGGGGAGACGGCGCCGTCGATTCCTCTTCCCTCCAGCAGGCCGACATGGTGAGGATTGTGGAGGCGAGCGACTGCCATGGGGGCTCCCAGGGCCTTGCCGACCAGGCAGATGAAAGCATTGCTGGCATCGTCCTCGTCCAGTGCCAGCAGGGCGTCTCTCTCTCCCAGATCCAGCCTTCCGAGAGTGTCCGGATCGGCGGGATCGTCCTGTATGGTCAGGACCTTGGGATCGGCATGCGCCACGACTCGACAGAAGTCGTGGTCCTCGGAGATGAACACCACCGAGACCCACCCCTCCCGCAATTTGCGGATGGCGACTCTGGACAGGCGGGAATCTCCCGTCACCACCACCCTGTTGGCCAGGCGGGTCCTGATTCCCAGGAGTTTGGCGGCAAACCTGACGTTTCTCGGCGCCACCATCATCAGTACGTGGTCGCCCTCACGCACCTGTGTCCTGCCGCTGGCCACCATCGTCTCCCCGTCCCTGATGACAGCCGCCACCAGAAAGTCCCGCCTGTTGGCGTGGCGCAGTTCAGGAAGAGGTCTGTTCAGCAGGGGAGATTCAGGTTGGGCGATCGCTCCCACCAGCAGCAACCGGCCGTCGGCGAACTCCCAGTGCTCGGAGAGGCCGGTCAGCCGGACCAGGCGGACCAACTCGTCGGCGGTGGCGTCATCGGGATCGATCACCACCTTCACCCCCATGCTGTGCAGCCCCGACCGGAGGCCGGAATCTGAGATGCGGGCCACCGTCTGCCTGATGCCCAGCAGCGTGGCCGAGTGGCAGGCCAGGGCATTGACCCCGTCCTGGTCGGTGACCGCGATCAGCAGATCCACGGGCTCTCCCAGTGCGGTTATTGCCTCCTTGAGAACTCCCTGGCCGGCGCCGTTGCCGGTGATGGTCAACACGTCTAGGCGGGAGTTCAGGATCTCGGCTGTGCCGGGGTTCTTCTCGACGACTACAACGTCTTGGCCGTCGGCCGAGAGTCGCTCTGCCAGGTAGCTCCCGACCGCCCCGGCCCCCACGATGATGATCTTCATTGGCTGGCAACCAAGGGTACCGTCCTGCCGGGGTCAGGATCAATCCGGTTGTGATCCGCATGGGATTCCAGATGTAGACTACGCGACTTCACGGACAGGCGAGGCTCCATTTCTGATCCCTTCGAATCTCCACAAGAGGTAGGCGCTGCCCTGGCGCGGGAGGGTTATCTGGCGTCGGAGCGGATATCCCAGGTGATCTACCTGGCGAGCCGGCTGGACAAGCCGGTTCTGGCAGAGGGCCCGGCGGGAGTGGGAAAGACCGAACTGGCCAAGGCCCTGGCCGCAGCCACGGGCCGCGACCTGGTGCGCCTGCAGTGTTATGAAGGCCTGGACGAGTCCAAGGCCATCTACGAGTGGAACTATCGCAAGCAACTCCTCCGCATCTCGGCCGACCGTTCGTCGGAGTGGCGTCAGATGGAACAGGACATCTTCTCGGAGAGCTTTCTCCTGTCCCGGCCTCTGCTCACGGCCATCTCCTCGCCCGAGCCGGTGGTGCTGTTGGTGGACGAACTCGACCGCGTGGAGATGGAGACCGAGGCGCTCCTGCTGGAGGTGCTCTCGGAATTCCAGATCACCGTTCCGGAGTTGGGCACGGTCACCGCCGGCTCCCAGCCCCTGGTGATCCTGACCTCGAACAACACCCGGGAACTCTCCGAGGCACTCCGGCGCCGCTGTCTCTTTCTGCACATCCCCTATCCCAGCCCCGAGCGCGAACGCGCCATCCTCATGGCTCGGGCCCCCGGCCTGGGAGTGGCCCTGGCCGATTCGATCGCCCGGGTCGCCCGCAGCCTGCGGGGGATGGCACTGAAGAAGCCCCCCTCGGTCTCCGAGACCATCGACTGGGCCCGGACCCTGCTCACCCTGGGAGTGGAGAGAGTCGACCGGGAGTTCTTCGCAGAGACCGCTCATGTTCTTCTCAAGTACCAGGCGGACATAGAAATGGCGTCCAAGGAGCTGAACCCGGAGGGGTGATCGGGTGCTGAGCCTGCTCACCGACTTCGTGGAGGAGCTTCGCAACTGCGGGGTTCCCGTCTCGACCGTCGAGATGATCGACGCCACGGCTGCCCTGGAGGTGGTCGATCTGGCCGACCGGCAAGGTGTGAAAGCGGCCCTGGGTGCGACACTCATCAAGTCTTCCCGGTACCTGGATGCCTTCGAGACCGCCTTCGAGGTCTTCTTCGCCCTGGACCGCCCTCCACCTCCCCCCGAGGCAGGGTCGGAGTCGGGGGCGGTGTCCGGACAGGGCCAGTCCCAGGGAGGGGGCGCCGGGGGATCGGGCTCGCTGGCGGAGGCTCTGGCTGCAGCCCTGGCGGGCCAGGATTGGGACGCTCTGCGAAGTCTGGTGGAGCAGGCGGTGGAGGAGTTGGCGGCCATGAGTTCGGGACGTCCGGTGGGAGGCACCTACTACCTGTACCGTACCCTGCGTCGCCTCGACCTGGACTCTCTCCGGGAGATGCTGGCCGAGTTCCTCGCGGGACGGGGATCCCATCCCGGACTCGGTGAAGGCCTCGATGAGAGGTTCCGTTCCGAGGAGGTGGACGACCTGGTGGAGCGGCTGCGCCGGGAAGTGATGGACGAAATACGGAGGCGCCTGGTTGCCGACCGGGGACGCCGGCCCGTGGCGGCCACCCTTCGCACACCGCCCCTGGAGGAACTGGACCTCATGCACGCCTCACAGGACCAACTGCACCGCATCGAAGAACTGATCGGACCTCTCACCCGGAAGCTGGCCGCCCGGCTGGCCCGCCGGGACCTCCATCGCCGCCAGGGCAGGCTGGACTTCCGCCGCACCATGCGAGCATCCCTGGCCACGGGAGGAATGCCCCTCGACGTGCGCTTCCGCTCTCACCGCCGGTTCCGCCCCGAGATCTTTCTCCTGTGCGACGTCTCGGGTTCCATGGCCACCTTCGCCCGGTTCACCCTGCAGTTCACCTATGCAATGTCCGCCCGGTTCTCCAGCCTGCGAGCCTTTGCCTTCGTCGACGGCGTGGACGAGATAACCCGCCTCCTCACCCCGGGGCTCAGGTTCGCCCTGGTGGCCCAGAGGATCTTCGCCGAGGCGGAGGTGGTGGAAATGGACGGCCACTCCGACTACGGCCACGCCCTGTCGCAGTTCGGCGAGAGATATGGTGGGGAACTGACCGCCCGTTCTACGGTGATCATCGCCGGTGACGCCCGTAACAACTACCGGGACTTCGGAGAGACGGCCCTGGCGGAGATGGCCGGGGTGGCCGAGGCAATCTACTGGCTGAACCCCGAGCCGAGGGCCTACTGGGACACGGGGGACTCACTGATGTCGCGGATGGGCGCCTTCTGCGCGGAGGTGCACGAAGTCAGGAATCTGCGGCAATTGGAGCACTTCGTGGAGAGGTTGGCCGATCACCGCCGCAGACCCCCGGCCCGGCGGATCAGGTCTACAGTCTGGCCAGGCGTTCGATGAGGTCGGCGACCCGGTTCGAATAACCCCACTCGTTGTCGTACCAGGCCAGAATCTTGACCAGGTTGCCGTCGAGGACCTCGGTGGCGCCGGCGTCGAAGATGCTGGAGTGGGGGTTGCCGATGATGTCGGAGGACACTACCGGCGCCTCGGTGTATTCGACTATTCCGGCAAGGGGCCCGGCGGCGGCCGCCTGCACGGTCTCATTGACTTCCCGAGCCGTGACCTCCTCGGAGACTTCCACGACCAGGTCAACTATGGAGCCGTCGGCCACGGGCACTCTCATGGCCATCCCGTCGAGCTTTCCCTCCAACTCGGGAAGGACCTTTCCCACCGCCTTTGCCGCGCCGGTGGTGGTGGGAATGATGTTCTCGGTGGCTGCCCGGCTGCGCCTCAGGTCGGCATGGGGAACGTCCGCCAGGCGCTGGTCGTTGGTGTAGGCG
Source organism: uncultured Acidimicrobiaceae bacterium (assembly GCA_964458055.1). Classification (GTDB taxonomy): domain Bacteria; phylum Actinomycetota; class Acidimicrobiia; order Spongiisociales; family ZC4RG35; genus Bin76. The sequence goes on from CAYWGY010000205.1 coordinate 4,474, forward strand.
TGCACGGTTGTCATGAGACCCCGCTCGATCCCGAACCGGTCATTGATGACCTTGGCCACCGGCGCCAGGCAGTTGGTGGTGCAGGAAGCGTTGGAGATCAGCGCGTCGTCGGAACCCAGCAGGTGATCGTTGACTCCCAGCACCACCGTCAGATCCAGCGGGTCCTTGGGAGGGACGGTCAGCACGACCCGCCGAGCGCCGGCCTCAAGATGCTTGGCGAGAGCGTCGCGGGTCCTGAAGACACCGGTTGACTCCACCACAACGTCCACACCCAGGTCGTTCCACGGTAACCGGGAGGGATCACGCTCGCACAGCATCCGCACGCGGTGGCGGCCCACCGACATCACTCCCTCCGAGAGCGTCACTTCCTGTTCCAGCGGGCACATAACCGAGACGAAGCGCAGGAGATAGGCCAA